>NZ_JADGHT010000247.1 GCF_019683755.1 Thermogemmatispora sp.
CTGATATAATAGGGGTTGTGGGCGCGGCGCCACGGGCGCCGCTTGCTCTGCTCAATCACGCCTGGAGCTTGCAAGCATGAGTACATCCGCGTCCTCCTTTACCAGGTACCGGGTCGCCGCTATCCAGTACGAACCTACGCCGGGCCAGAAGGAGCAGAATATTGGCGACCTGTTGCGTCTCGTCGAGGAGGCCGCCCGCCACGGTGCGCGACTGATCGTGCTGCCCGAGCTGGCTACAACTGGCTACTGCTGGGAGTCGCGCGAGGAAATCGCTCCCTATGTGGAGCCGGTTCCTGGCCCCACCTGCGCACGCTTCGCTGAGCTTGCCGCTACCTACCACTGCTACATTGCGCTCAGCCTGGCAGAGGTCGATCCTGAGAGCGATGTCTACTATAATACGACGGTGCTGCTCGCTCCCCAAGGCCTCCTTGGCAAGTACCGTAAGCTGCATTCCTATATTGCTGAACCGCGTTGGGCCCGCGATGGCGATCTGGGACTGCCTGTCTGGGATACGCCGCTTGGACGTCTAGCCATCCTGGTCTGCATGGACGCGATGTATTTCGAAGCCGCGCGCCTGGCAGCCGTGCGCGGGGCCGATGTTCTGCTCTTTCCCTGCGGCTGGCTGGATGAGAAGTGCCCAAGTAGCTGGTGGATGCTGCGCGCCTTCGAAAACGGCCTCTATCTGATCGCCGCTAATCGCTACGGACGCGAGCGTGGAGTACAGTTCAGCGGGGGAAGCTGTATCCTGAATCCCGATGGCTCGATCCAGGCTTACCGCGACGATGGCGAGGGCATTGTTTACGGGGAGGTCGATCTTGAGCGCTGCCGCACCAAGGGCTGGGGGCCTGATGGCGAGGAACCTGTGGGCGACCGCCTGGCGGATCGCCTTCCGCGTGAGTATGTCTCGCTGGTTCACAATACCTATCTGTGGGAGCCGCTGCGCTTCCACGGCCTTTATCACTCGCGTGAGCTGCCACCCGGTCAGCTTTCTTGCGCGGCTTTCGTCCAGCTTGAGCTACACGAGATGCTCGCTTCCCCCGAAAAGGAGCGCCCAGAGACCAGCCCTGCCACTGCCAGAGAGCGGCAGCTTGCGCACCTGCAATCGTTGGTACGCGCGCTGTTGCACGTTCATGAGCCAGCCTATCCCGATGTGCTAGTCTTGCCCGAACTGACACTGCCAGGGCCAGCCGATCCCTCTCAGCCCGACTTCGCCGAACGCATGCGCGCCGGCGCCATCCGCATCCCTGGCCCCGAGACTGAGGCCCTGATCGCTCTGGCTACCGAGTTCCAGCTCAGTATTGTCATTGGGGTCGCCGAATGTGGATATATCGATGGAAGCAGCGAGCCTGTGTACTATAATACGGTGCTGCTGCTTGACCCTGAGGGTGTTCACGGGATCTATCGCAAGTTGCATCTGACGCGCGCTGACCGGCGCTGGGCCACGCCTGGCAATCTGGGCCTACCGACGTTTGACAGTCCAGTAGGGCGTATCGGCCTGGCAACGGGCTACGATGTGCTCTTCCCGGAGACGCTGCGCGTGCTGGCCGGCAAGGGCTGCGATTTAGTCTGTGCGCCGACGCTGCTCAATTTCCCCAATCCCATTGGGCTGGGTCCGACAGCGATCCCCTTCGGCCCGCATGTGGCGCCCGAGGGTTACGATCCTCTACATTACCTGCCCTGGCGCATCCGCGCTGCAGAGCACCATGTCTACTTGACGATCGCAAATTGGAGTGGCGAGGCCAACGGGGTCCGCGCCAACGGTCTTAGCGGCATCTTCTCGCCTTCCTGCTCTAGCTATCCCTGGCGCGAGGTGATTGCTGAGGAGGGGGAGTCAACGCTCATGCTGATGACGATCGACACGCGCGAGCAGCGCACTGGTCGGCGCTCGACAACGCTGTCGCCAACCTATGTGCCCGGCGATGTGGCCGGTTCCCTAACCGGTGAGCTGGCCTACGACATCCGCGAGACCATCCCTGGCAACGTGGTCCGTGCTAAACCGCTGCTGCGCAAACGTCAGCCACTCTGGTACCTGGACCTGGTGCGGCCTACGGTCGGCCTGGTCTCTTCCGTTCCATCGGAATCGCCCGCCACGCCAGCCGCACGCTGAGCCATGAGGGGAAGGGAATAGGCTGCTAGCCGTCCTTGGATGAGGCTGTTCTGCTGGCTTATCCTGCGCGTGCTTCGCAGCCCGCCCAGCTAGAGCTAGCTCTGGGCCGCTGCTGGCGTGGTCGTGCCTTTACTCGGACTCACATCAGCTCGTAACTGCCGCTACCTACTTGAGTCTTTCTATCTCTGGTTATCCGTGATGAATAGTTCTGCTTTGTTTGCTCAGTTCCAGCGCCGCCTGAGCGCCGCTGGCGGTGTGGCCCAATGGGCCGAAGACCTGGCCCAGGCCGCTGGGATCATTGCCACCCATCCCGCGCTTGCCGAGCAGCGGCTGATCATTCCGCCAGCTTTCGCCTCCTGTCAGCCCTGGGGGGCCATTCTGCCGCTTTTGAGGAGGCACGGCCTCCACCTGGAGGAAGCAGCGACCCCCGAACAGGTCGCCGATGCGCCTGCCGGCCTCTCCAGTGCTGTGCTGGCAATTGCCGAGACTGGCTCGGTCGTTTTGGCTGATAATTCGTTGGCAGCTCGTATTGTGGGCATGCTGACGCTGACTCACTTCGTCCTGGTCTCCGCTGAGCAGCTTGTCCCGCTCCTTGATGAGGCCGCCACTCTGCTGCAAACCTTGACCCGCCCGGGACCCCAGCAGCAGCATTATATTTCTTTGGTGACCGGCCCCAGTCGTACCGCCGATATCGAACGCACTCTGACGATCGGCGTCCAGGGACCTCGTGCCCTCCACGTGATTGTTGTCGCTACGCCCTCCACGGGCGATCTTTCTTCTGCTAGCTAGTCAGCCAGCAAGCAAAGGACAAGCATGATGAGCCATCAGGAGCATGCACACCAGACACCCGCCCAGCTTCTCGCCGCCCAGACCAGTGCAGCGGAAGCCGTTCCGCTGATCCATAATATGCCCCCCTTCAGGGAGCGCCTGCAACGGGGTTTGGGCGATGAGAATATGCATCGCGCCCTCGAGCGCTTCGCCCCCAGTTGGCGTCAATCGCGTCAGACCCTCTTCGCCGCAGCGGAGGCGGAGTACGGTCCCGACTATAGCTTCGCCCATCTGCGCCAGCGTCTGCGCGCCGCCAAGGACGAGGCCATTGCCCGCCAGGAGGAGCTGGTGGCGCAGTTCAAGGAGCGAGCCGAGGCCGCCGGCGCCGTGGTCTATGAGGCCCGTACCGCTGAGGACGCCAATCGCTATATTTATGAACTCTGCCGACGCAAGGGCATCACGCTGGTTGTCAAGTCCAAAACGATGGTCAGCGAGGAGATCGAGCTGAACCACTATCTAGAGGAGCGAGGTATCAAGGCGGTCGAAACCGATTTGGGCGAATGGGTGGCCCAACTCGATCACGAGCGTCCCTCGCATATGGTGATGCCCATCATCCACAAAACCCGTCAGCAGGTGGGCGAAGTGCTCAGCCGTGCTACCGGGCGTGAGATCTCGCGCGAGGACGTGGCAGAGCAGGTAGCCGTCATTCGCCGCGAGCATCGCCAAGCCTTCTTGACCGCAGGCATGGGCATCAGTGGGGCCAACGCGCTCATCGCCGAGAGCGGCACGGTCATGCTCAATACTAACGAGGGCAATGGGCGCATGGTAACCTCGCTGCCGCCCGTGCATGTGGTACTGGCGGGCTACGATAAGCTGCTGCCAACCTTCGCTGACGCCATTACCCAGATCCGCCTGCTGGCACGCAGCGCCACTGGCCAGCCCATGACTAGCTATACAACCTTTATTACGGGACCGGACCGACCCGGTAAGGAGGTTCATATTGTCCTCCTGGATAATGGACGCAGCGCTATGCGGGCCGACCCGCGTTTCAAGGAGGCCCTACGCTGCATCCGCTGCGCTGCCTGCGCCAACATCTGCCCTCCCTACCAGCAGGTAGGCGGTCACGCCTTTGGCTATATCTACAGCGGTGCTATCGGACTGGTAGTGACCCCCTTCCATCACGGCCTGGAGGCTGCCGCCGGTCCGCAAAGCCTCTGCGTGAGCTGCAACGCCTGCGAGACCGTCTGTCCGGTGGAGATCCCCCTGCCCTCCCTCATTTTGGATGTGCGCAGCCGAGTGGCAACTCGCGAGGGGCTGCCCTGGCTCAAGCGTCTGATCTTCGCGGCCTTCGCCCGCCCACGCCTTTTCGACCTGCTGGCTCGCCTGGCCGCTCTTGGCCAATGGCCGGCCACGCTGGGTACGCCTTACGTGCGCTACCGCTATCTGCGCTTTCTTGAGCGCCTGCCTGGCCTGGGGGCGCTCGCCCGGCTGACACGCTGGCGCAGTCTACCCGCCTTTGCGCTCCGTCCCCTGCGCGATCGCGTTGGCGTCCGTGCCGATCTGGCGGCAGCGCGCCAGCGTCCGCACCGCGCCGGTGAGCTGACGGTCTGTTACTTCGCCGGCTGCATGACCGACCGCCTCTATCCCGAGATGGGCGAAGCCGTCATCCAGATCCTGGAGCGCAGCGGCCTACGTGTAGTCTTCCCGCGCGCTCAACACTGCTGTGGCCTGCCAGCCCTCAATTCGGGCGACCGCGCTCACGGCCTGACAATGGCCAAGCAAACAGTGCGTATGCTGGAACACGCTCTGGATGAGAGCGGCGCTGACTATATCGTCAGCGCTTCAACAAGCTGCGTCGTCACCCTGGTCCAGGATTACCTACGGCTCTTTGAAGATCTGCAGATGCAGAGCTGGCTCAATCGTACTCGCGCACTGGCTGAGCGCATCATGGATTTCACTACTTTCCTGCTGCGTGTGCTGGTAGCAGAGCAGCGACTGCCGGCCTTGCGCCGTCCCGCCCCGGGAAGCGCGCCCGTCGTGACCTACCACGATTCATGTCAATCATGTAACTGTCTGGGCCTGCGCGCAGAGGCGCGCCAGGTGATCAGCGAGGTGCTCGGTCTGGAGCTGCGTGAGATGACGGACTCCGATGTCTGTTGTGGCTTCGGCGGCTCAACCTCTATCGAGCATCCCGAGATCGCCGAGCGCCTGCTAGCGAGGAAACTGAGCCACGCCGAAGAGACCGGGGCGAGGCTGCTGGTCTCTGATAATCCCGGCTGCCTGATGCACCTGCGGGGCGGCGTCGACGCCAGTGGCAAGCCCCTGCGAGTCCTCCATCTGGCCCAATTGGTGGCAGAGTATCTTCCCTAGCCCTTGGAGAGACGTCCAGCACCAAGACCCCGCCCGCTGGCCTCTGCGCCTTGCGGGCGCCTGTGTCTGGCGGCGGGCAGGGCCTGGTGCTTCGCTCGCAATTGCATTACAACGACTCGCAGAGTATACTGTTAATGGATCAGGCTAAGAGTGGGCTTCTCTGCTTACAACTGTGCATTTCTCTTCCTGGCGCCCAGGTTATTTTTCAGTGAAATCGAAACGCCCCGCCAGATGAGGCGGCGTTGCGAGAAAGGCGGTCAGCTGTGAGCTGCATCTTTTGTGAGATGATCAGCGGGAAAGTGGAAGCTAACATTGTCTATCAGAGCGATGAGGTAGTGGCCTTTCTGAGTGAGGAGCAGCCGAATCCCTATAAAGTTGTGGTTGCACCGCGCAAGCACGTCGAGACCATCTACGATCTCGATGACGAGCTGGCAGCTCGGGTCTTTCAGGCCACCGTGCATGTGGCCCGCGCGATCCGACGCGCTAGCAACTGCCCCGGGCTGAGCCTGGTTCAGGCGAACGGCCATGCTGCTCAGCAGCATGTACGCCATTTTCATCTCCACTTGCTGCCTCGTTTCCCTCACGATACAGCTCTGGGACGGGTCTTTCTTCGCTGGGAGGGCTGCCCGGCTGAGCGCAGCGAGTTGGAGCGCCTGGCGGCAGATCTGCATGCTCAGCTCTCTCAGTAGGACCGTCGCCTAACATTTCTTTGATTGAGCCTCTGCATATACCTCGTCCATCGCCCACGTACACCTGCCCGGCTAGCCAGGCAGTTGGAGCTGGGCAGGCTGAGGCAGGAAGGCCCGTGTGTCCCCGCTCAGCAAGGTTGAGATCCGTATGACGGCTCTAGCGAACGGGGCAGGCCACTCTCTTGCTCCCCTCCCCCATTTCTCCCTAAAAAGCATTGTTGTTCATCGGTCACTGGTAGAGCCGCAAATAACCTGATCAGTTGCTCATCTACTGGCGCAATGTTCCCTTATCCCTTTGGGGAAAATGCTCCACTTAAATCTGTCTATGATATACTATGTTCATCCTTACTCTTTAGTCTGGCCTGCCAGCCACAAGCTCAAGCTTGCCGTGCGCAGTAGACTGTCCGACCAGCCAGCCAAGCCAGGCGGCCAGTGAGTGGGCACAGCAGGAGGCAGGGCCGGCAGGGATCTCGCAAGCAAGCCAGGACGGCAGGGAGAAGCGATGAGAACCGTTGTCACGAAGCGCTTAACGCCCAGCTCTCTTCAGCAGCTTTCTCGTGAAAGCAGCCTGGAAACCGTGGCTGCTGCCCTGATTGTGCTCCTGAGCCTCCTCTGGATGGCCCTGAGACTGGGAGGTAGCCAGGTCACAGCCCTTTTCGCCGATGCTATGTACAGCCTCTGCGCCCTGGGTGCCGCCGCCCAGGCCGCACTGACAGCCTGGCGCAGCCGCTATGGCCCCTTGCGCCTGACGCTCCACTACCAGATTGCTTGGTCGCTTGTCAGCTTCGCTCTGCTACTCGATGTTCTTGGAGGTCTGCTCTACCTCTATCGCGATTGGGTAGGACAGGCCAACACTGTGCCATCAGTGGCCGATGTTGCATTCCTGCTCAATTATCTGCTCGTGGCCAGCAGTCAGCTTTTCATCTTGAGCGGCTTCAAGCTGAAGCGCGCTATTCTCTTGATTCTGCTGGATTCCTTGATTACGACCCTCTGCCTGCTGGGTATCATCTGGTTCTTTCTGGTTGGTCCCTCCTACACGATGCTGCGCCACAGTGGCATCGACTTAGCTACGCTGACGATCAG
>NZ_JADGHT010000248.1 GCF_019683755.1 Thermogemmatispora sp.
CCAACGGTATCCGCGACAGTAAAATGCTCGCTATCGAGGATGCGCACAGAGTGAGGATGATCCAGCCCCTCAAGTACCGGCCACCACTCCCCCCCCTCACGATCGATGGCGATCACCATTCCTTGATGGAAGAGCGAGGCCAGCACAGCCCCGGAGGGATGCTCTGCCACTGCGTTGACATGGGTCGTCTGGCTGAGGGTACCGTATTTCTCTTGACGATGGTCACGCGCCTTGTCAAGCTGCCGCAGTACCCCAGTGGGGGTATGGGTAAAGCCATGATCGGTTGCCCACCATTGCCACAGGACCTCACCCTCGCGGCTGATTTCCACGATCAGATCAAGGCCCGTGCTGGCTACCAAATAACCATGTGCGCTGCGCGAGATGGAATGAAGAGCGTTGAAGAGAGGAAGCGAGATCACGTCTCGGCGTAGCTCACGCAGCAGAGGATCAACTTCGTGAATGCTGGTGGCGGTGGTCACCAGAACGCCCCTGTCAGAGGGCACCATGCCCGCCGCCATGCTGAGCGGCAGTGTGCGCTCAATCGCTCCATCAACCACCAGACAAAGCAGGCCGCCGAGGTCTTCGTTCGGCTTCTGTAAGCTGCCACGTACCGTCAGTGGGCAGGCAATCTGCTGACCAGTGTCAGCCCAATGCTTTTTCAGAGTTGAGTGCTTGGTCGAGATGCAACTGACGAGTAGATTCATGACCGTGCTTTTCCACCTTTTCCAGTCTGACCTTGCTCAGCTCTGCTTCGCGCGCAAGGTCGTGTGAGCATGATGTCATGACGACCGGTCATAGCAAGCCCAGACTCAATCGCCAGCGGCCAGCGCCCCACCAGAGGCACAAAGGGGGACCGAACCCTTGCCCGGCTTGGCCTGGCCTGGCCGGCTCGGTCCGGTCCCCTGGCACCATCGCCGTACATACGCCTGGTTCTCTCGCCCCGCCTTTTACGCTGCCCGCTTTGTTGATTTTGTATATCAACAATGTCGAGTACTTCTGTTGTTACTATACTACTGTAGAGGATCGTGCCTTGTCAACCCCAGGGCCAGCGGAGCGGCTTGTCGCCGCGAGATGGCGGGGGGCAGCGATGCCCCTTGACGCTCAGGCGGCCTCGCGCTATCATCGGAGAGGTTAGCAGACAGGTATGAGAAAAACATCAACAGACCATCAAAAATTGCAAAAGATCGGCAGGCATAGAGATAGCATATGTTGAACAAGCTACGGGGTCGCAATCTCGCTCATCCTGGCTGCCTGGTAGGGACAACGCTCGGGCTAACGCTCGGCCTGATCCTGGCAGCGGTTCTAGCAGCCAGCTTTAACGTCAATATTAATATTGACCTGGCCATCTGGTTTGGTCTGACGGTCGTGCTAGGGGGCATAGGCTGGCTTATCGGCGATCGTCTTTCCTCGCGCTTTCCAGCTCTGGAAGAAGAACAGCCCCCTCAGGCCTGAGGGGGGCCGGCCTTCCTGTTTGCTGCTCCCCATCGCGGGCCTTCAGCGATAGTCAGCAAGCTACCGGACTGGCAGGAGGCTGGTAGGGAGACTGGCACTGGCCGCTCTTTTGTGGTATAGTTGTTTCTAACTACAAGGATCTCTCGGCTCGACATGGCCTACCTCTGTCTGATGGGGTATCAGGCTGTGTCTGGACCGTCTTCCTTGCCAGTATGCTGAGCAAAGCCGCTCCAGCGCTCGGGCAATGACGCACAGTGCGTATCGTCGTTGACCGGCTCCGTATCACCGTGGTACCTTTGGCTGTGGTTACTTGTAGTAGTTGGTACCGTGGTGGCCACCGTGGCGGCTCCTCCCTTGGCTACCGTGGCGGCTTCCCCGGCCCGCTTCACCACACGTTGCTGACCACCGATACGGGTCCGTTCCTTTCTCTTTAGAGCTGTTCTAGCTACTGCTTCTTGTCACCGGTTTTTCCCCTTTAGCAAGAAACGATGCGTAGCAGTGACGTGTCTGCCCGACACGGTCCAGGAGGACAAGCGATGCCAAAGAATGAGTTTCATCAGCCCGTTTCTGTGGATTCTGCCCCCAGGGGCAGCCGCTGCGAATGGTGCGGTGAGCCGGCGGAGCGGCAGCTCACAGCCATCGGCGGCCGCTATCACAACGATGGCGGTCTCTTCTGTCGTCCCTGTGGTGAGAAGTTTATCCAGGCAGTACTTAACTCGCTGCAGCTCCCCGGACAGCTTGGTCTGAGCGCCCACTAGTCAGCGAGTGGCTCAGACCAGCGTCTTTATTCTGCTACCCAGGTTCCCCCTGGTCTGCACGCCAGCAGTCTGCCCACTGATCACACGTCCCTCGCCAGAGCAGCTTGCAGGCAGGGCATGTCACCCTCAGTGGAATTGCTTGTTGGCTCCTTCATTTGGCTTTCCCAAAAGAGGCACTGAGGACGCGCTGGTCTGACTGCCAGCCAGACGCGTCCTCAGTCCTTTTTAGGCGTCCAGCATCTTAGCCTAGTGCGGCGCTGACTGGCCCCGAGGTCGCTCCCTCCTCGGCGGCCTGTCTTCTCCCTCGACTCTCTAGCCTGCCTGCCACTCAGCCCCAGCATGGCCCTGGCTGTCGTGGTAGCGGCAGGAGAGGAGGGCGGCCCGTGATGCGCCTAGGCGTAGCGCTGAATGTATTCCTCGATGCGGAACTCATGCGGCTCGACGACCTCACGCGCCACGCGTTCCATCGTTGGCCGCTCCTCGCGATAAAAGACGCCGATGTACTGCTTCTCATTGTCAAGAGCATACTCGAGCGCCTTGAGACGGTTGCTGGGGTCATGGTCCTCGGGCAGAGGGGTTACCGCGGCATCCCAGGCATCAAAGGTATTATAGAAGGTGGGACAGGGGCTAAGCACATGCACGAAAGAGAAGCCCCGATGTAGGGTTGCCTGCTCGATCAAGGCCGCCAGCTCCTTGGGGCGAGCGGAGTAACCGCGGGCCACAAAGCTCACGTTCAGCGAGAGGGCGGTCGCGACAGGATTGAACTGTGAGGCCAGCAGGCCATAGGGTGAGGACTTCGTCTTATGGCCATGCGGAGAGGTAGGCGAGGTCTGCCCCTTCGTCAGGCCATAGGTCTCGTTATCCATGACAATGGCTGTGATATCGATGTTGCGCAGAGCCGCATGGACCAGATGGCCCACACCGATGCTAAAGAAGTCACCATCGCCCCCTACAGCAATCACCGTCAGATCGGGACGAGCCATCTTCAGGCCCTGAGCGACTGGCAAAGCGCGCCCATGCACACTATGGAAACCGAAGGTGCGAATAAAGTGGGGGAAGCGGCTGGAGCAGCCGATACCCGAGACAACCACCGTTTGATCGACCGGCAGCTTGAGGGCGGCCATGCTGCGCAGCGTTGCGTTGAGCACACCGAAGTCGCCGCAACCCGGACACCAGGTCGGCTTGACCTCGCTCTTGTAATCCTTGAGCGTGAGCGTTGGAGTGGTTGACTGAACCACGGCTAACAAACCTCCTCAATGGCCCGCAGGATCTCACCCGCGGTGAAGGGAATGCCCCCGAATTTATTGACACGAATCGGCTGCAGACCATACCTGGCCCCGAGCAGGTTGGCCAACTGACCGGAGTAATTGCACTCGGGCACGATGATTGTCTTGACCGAGCTGATGAAGTCGCGAATAGCCCGGTCGGGTAGCGGCGAAAGAATGCGCAGGTGCAGAGAGGCCACTTTGTAGCCCTTGGCCCGGGCGCGATCCACTGCCTCCTGAATAGCCCCTTCCGTCGAGCCCCAGCCGATTAAACCAATCTCAGCCTCCCTGTCACCATACGGCTCCGGCTGCGGCAGCTCCTGAGCCGCGGTCTCCAGCTTGCGAAAGCGCTTCTGCATCATGGCGGTGTGGTCTTCCGGCTCGTAGTCCGGGTGACCATGCTCGTTATGCTCAAGGCCAGTTGCAGAGTAAGGAATAGCCCCAGGCCCGGGGATGGTCATAGGAGAGATGCCGCTAGCCGTATAGGCATAGCGGGCGAAGCTAGCTGCCAAAGCCGCCGCCGTTTCATGCTTGCCATTGTTGCTGGCCCCATTCGCGCCATTGGCGCCGTTGCTATTCGCCTTGCCATACTCCAGGCGGCCTTCGATGGTGAAAGGACGAAAGACACTACGATCGACACTCTCGACGCGGGCTGTCAGCGACTGATCAGTGAGGAAGATGACTGGCATCTGATAGCGATCGGCCATATTGAAGGCCAGGCCCATCAGAGTATAGCAGTCAGCCACGTTGGCCGGCGCCACAATCATGCGCGGCGTATCACCATGACCACCGTAGAGAGCGAAGCTGAGGTCAGCCTGCTCCATCTTCGTGGGCATACCCGTGCTCGGGCCGGCGCGCTGGGCATCAACAATAACCGCCGGTAACTCGGCCATCGAGGCCAGGCCTATCAGTTCGGTCATCAGAGAGAAGCCTGGACCAGAGGTGGCGGTCATGGCGCGCACGCCGCCGAAAGAAGCCCCCAAGACCGCCGCCAGCGCCGCCATCTCGTCCTCCGCCTGCAGGAAGGTGCCGCCTACCTGGGGCAGTTCCTTAGCCATGGCTTCCATGATATCGCTGGCCGGCGTAATCGGATAGCCAGCGAAGAAGCCACAGCCCGCCGCCAAGGCCCCAGCTACCACGGCCTGATTCCCATTGAGCACGACCCGATCAGCCTTCTCCACGGGGCCAAGTTGATAGGGGTCCCGCTTGTCGATCTTCTCACGCACGTAGCGATAGGCAATGTCTAGCGCCAGGCGGTTCTTCTCCATCAAGATGGGATTGGCCTTGCGCGATTTGGATAGGCGGGACTCAACTACCTGGAGCAGGGCCTCCAGCGGTGGCCCGAAGAGGCCCGCTATGGCCCCTAACATGACCATGTTCTTGGTCTGGAATAGCTGCACTTCCTTGCGCGCTAGCTCGTTGAAGGGCACGGCATAGGTGATGAAGTCGTCGCTCTCGGGCGTGAAATCGCCAGGATCATAAACGAGTACGCCTCCCCGACGCAGGTCGCGAATATTGCGGTCGTAGGCCTCTTTGTTGAGACAGACCAGCACGTCCGCATAGTCCCCCATCGATTTCACGGGGCGATCGCTGATGCGCACCTGAAACATACAGGGACCGCCCAGGATCTCCGCCGGGAAGGTGCGGAAGGTAAAGACGTGATAGCCCCAGCGCGCGGAGGCCAGCGCCAGGATGTCTCCACCCGAGATGGTCCCTTCGCCCGACTCGCCACCAATCCGAATCGTCACTTCATTCTCCATTGAATGCCCCCTCTAAAAATTCAACCGCGCCCTGTGCACAGAAATGGCGCGGCCCTTAAAAAGCGCTCCCGGGATTCCACAGAGTGCCCGCCACCTCGACTAACGACGGTCGCGGTCGCTCTCTGCTCTCGTTCCGGTCTGCATCTGTTCGACTGCCTTGCACTTACAACAGGGTGCTTTGCCGATGGCACGGCTCCTGTGTTCACGATGCTGCTGCTTACTGCGGAATCCGCCACTGCACTCGTTGCTAACTGGCTGGCCCTCTCTCATCCTTTGATCTTGACTCCTTGAACGGGCTGCCAGCCTTTGCAGTCTCTACACTTTCGATATTATAGCACAATGTGGACCGTACGATGTATCGATCCGTGACAGTGCTGGTCCAAATGTCGTGGGGCCTTGTTGACTTTTTTCTCTGTCCCTCTTCCCAGCGAATCCCAAGTATGGTACAATAGTGCTCGCAAGGGCCCATAGCTCAGCGGTTAGAGCAGCCGGCTCATAAGTGCGCCGCTGTGCTCTACCTGTCTCTGCTGCGTCGCGCAGTACCACTGGGACCGCTGTGGTTAAAGCCTGGCCTGACCCGATCCCGAAAGGGTTAGGGGACAGTAGCATGGCCAGAAAAGTACGGCTCGGGGGAAACTGCTCACCCCGCTCCGTGCAGCTAGGCCGTATATGGTGAGGAGCGCATTCCGAACCCGAGATGTGCCCGCTCAACCACCCGTGCGATGGCAGGATCGCGCACGTCGCCCGATTTGACGACCGTGGTTATGAGGGTCGTCAAGGGTCCCATCGGGCTGTCGGCTGGTGGCTTGGCACATCGTAAGGGCACCTACGTACGGACCGAGGCAGGTAGGGAACTGCGGGATCACCTTCCAGGACACAGAAGCGCTCGCTGCGCTGTAAGGCTACTTCCGTCGGCAAGGCACTCCCCCGGTGAGGGTCAGGGCTGTGCCACTGCCAGCGCCATTGCTCCTGTGTCCTCTGGTGACGGAGTGCCCATAGTACTCAAATGATCGGGGTAATGCCCGATACACGGGGAAGGGGCACAGGGCGCTCTTGTTGACCATGACGGTGGCGTCCTAGTCACAGTCTGTGGCGAGAGAGCGCCTGGAGAGCCGTGTGCGTCGAAAGGCGCACGCACGGTTCGGGAAGGGATGACCACGCTCTGCGCTTTGCCGTCTGACGATCTCCAGTCATACGACTGAGCGTTCACAGGCGGCGCGTAGGCTCTGGTTGTCGGCTTCACCCGGTTGGTCCCTGGTTCGAATCCAGGTGGGCCCACTCTCTTTTTGCCTTCTGCTGGGGCTGGCTGGCCCGCTCTTTTCAGATATTCGCGCCGCACTAGGGTTCCCCCGCCAGCACGGCTATAGCGGCCCGGGCTTTCAGTGGTCGCTATGGCCTCTTCACTGTGCCCCATGAGTTCCCGCCAGCACAGCCCTGCTTTCTCTTCCCCGATCCAAAGCTAGAGATCCCCAGATAGGAGGACATCCGCGCAACTTGGCGGGTCATCAACATTTTACCTGGCGGACCGGCGCTAGAGGATTGCGCTCCCCCTAGTCCTTGGGCAGCGCGGAAGATGACAAGCAGAAGGCGAAAAAGGAGGGGCACGGTCGTACAGACCGCACCCCTACTGGTGACGCTTCAGGAAGCGCTCCATACGCCGTAGCGCCTCTTCTAATTGATCATAAGCGGCGCAGTAGGCACAGCGCACATAGCCAGCTCCACAGGCCCCAAAGGAACTACCGGGTACGACGGCGACGCGCTCCTCTAGCAGGAGC
>NZ_JADGHT010000016.1 GCF_019683755.1 Thermogemmatispora sp.
CGCGGTGGCGCTGCTGGCACAATTTGCTTCTATTTAGTCTATTTATTTTTCTTTTTGCATTAAGTGCATGCACGGGGAACCCCGCTCAACAACAAGCTGCGAACCAGGCAAAGGCCAAGCTTGACACGCTGATCGCCCAGGCACGCAACGCGGGTGTACCTGAGACATTACTCAGTACCATTCAGGAGCAAGAGGCCCAGCTAGCGAGCAGCCGGGCCCCACTCAGTTTTTTTAGCGATCAGCCTCTAATCCAATACTATGAGAATCTGACCCAGCGTTATCAGCAACTCTCTCTCCAGGTCGAAGGATTGACAGCCCAGGTGACTGATGAATGCGACTATCAGGCCTGGCAAGACCTGCAGACCTATGCCAGCGTGCTCTCCGAGCGCCAGGCCCAAGGCTTTGCCGAAGCTCAGTCTTTCCAGAATCGACTGACGAAGCTGCAAACCTCCTTTTCTCAGGCCAAGCTACCTCGCGACTACCAGCAGATCAGCAACCAGGCCCAGCAGGACACTCAGGCCCTGCGCCTGATGGGGACTGCCGCCAACCAACTCCAGGCCCTTGACCAGATCATTGCGCAGCTTCAGGCTTCGCATCTGGATACTACGGCGCTCCAGCAATTGCGACAGGCCGATCAGCAGCGCTTTCATACGGCGCAGACGCCGGCGGATTTCCAGCAGCTGATCAGCACGGTCAACGCCCAGTTTACACAGGCGGTCGTTTTGTCAACGCAAGCCATTCCCTATGTGGGAGCGGCCAAGCTAAAGCAGTTGAGCGACTACATCGCTCAGGCACAGCAGTATGGCCAGGACGTGAGTACTTTCCAGCAGCGCCTGACTGCCGATCAGCACGCCCTTGACCAGGCTCAAACCATTGGCGATTACCTGCAGGTCTCTTCGCAGATCGATAACGATATTAGTGCTGTCCAGCTTACGGTTTATCGCGGCAAGGCCAACTATCTCCTTCAGCAGTTCCACGACGAGGTCAAAAGCTGGGGAGCCAGTCACAAATACCACGGCTACGAGCTGGATTTCGAGTATATGGATCAGGGCATCGGCTCGGATGCCGATTACTTGGTCCAGACCGCTCAGACAATCGACGACTATCAGGCCGCGATTGATTTCATCAACCGGAGCATGACTCTGCTGCGGGCCATGGAGGCTGACTACAACGACCAGACGCCCTACGATCAGCCCCATAGCACTGATCTGCAACTGATGGCCCGCTACGGTTTCATGCAGGGCGAGGTCATGGTGGTCTCACTAGTGGAGCAGGTGCTGCGCCTCTACAATAACGGGCAACTGGTGCGTGCGTTCTATGTGACCACGGGCCAGTATATGCGACCTTCGCCTCCAGGCATCTACCACATCTTTGATCGCGAGTCACCAACCATCTTTAAGTCGAGTGAGCCGAAAGGCTCAGCCTTCTGGTATCCCGACACGAAGATTAACTATGCAATGGCCTATCGCAGCGATGGCTACTTCATTCACGATAGCTGGTGGCGCGCCGACTACGGCCCCGGAACCGAGTTCCCGCACTACGACAGCGGCGGCGATGAGGAGTTCGCCGGCAACGGCAGCCACGGCTGCATCAATATGCAAGAGGACGAGGCTGGCTGGCTCTATCATCATACGACCTATGGGACGCCGCTCATTATCTACTAGGAGCCTTCCGCCATCAGCCCAGTGATCCGCTGAGCGATCCGCTCAGGGCCTATGGCTCACGTGTCTGGCTGTAAGCAAGAGACGTGGACAATCTTGTGTCCGCCTCATTTCGTACCCAGCGGGTGGGCGCCGGCTCGGTCCGGCGTCCACTGTTTCTCTGTCTGCCTCTGCTCACCCGCCTCCTCTGCTTTTGTTTTGGCAAGGCAGACAAGGCCAGGGGCACGATGCCAAGGCTCACAGAGCGTTTGACAACCCACGCCAGCTATGCTACAATCCTTGAGCACTCACCCAATCCGGCGCCTGATGCGCCGGTCTTATCTTGCTTGCCCGAAGTAAAGCAACCGTCAGCCAAATCGATCCGTAGACAGCGAGCAGGCACGAGAGAGCCACCTCCAGCTCAATCCAACTGCGAGCTTAGCCAGTTCAAACAGCACGAGCTGGAGGGTACGCATCTCCAAGGCCTTAGATGGAAGTGGCTGCGTTGCTAGGTTGGAGCGACGCGCCACTTGCGCTGGATTCCACCGCCAGGGCGCACTCCTCAAGGAGAGCAGAGAGTAAGGCGATCACGGGTGAGCTGCTAAGACCAGCAGCGAGGCCCTCGTCGTGTGAGTGAAAGGCGTCAACAAGCAGCTGTCGCGTGATTATCGCTAAGGAGCGGGGAGGTTTGATAAGTTTCTATGCCTAATACGAAGTCCGCGGAGAAACGTCTGCGCCAGGAGCGCAAGCGGCGTTTGTATAACCGCAGTGTCAAGTCGTCAGTTAAGACGGCGATTAAGAAGGCTCGCCTGGCGATAGCGAGCGGTCTTGATGCTGAGGCAGCGGTGCGCCATGCCATTAGTACGCTGGATCGCGCTGTCAAGAAAGGGGTGCTGCATCCCAACAATGCCGCGCGCCGTAAGTCGCGCTTGATGAAGCTCTTTAATAAGAGCGCTACAGCCGCTAGCTCCGCTCAGCAGGCCCAGACCGCCAGCTAGGCGAGGCGAGGGCCTGAGAAATCAGGGGGTCGTCTATCCTCCCTTTTTTCTCGTCAGCAATGTCGAGAGTCTACGATGGAAAGCAGCGTCCGCAGCCGGTTTGCTAAAGCTGGCTTGTCGCTGCTATGTGGTGTTGTCTCAATCCGTCTATCCAAACGCTGCCAGGTATTGAAGCCAGGGAGAGCGTCGCCGTGACCTGTAGTTGTCCTTCAACCCAGGCAGCCGCTGTTAGTCAGTCAGCCAACTAGAAGATGGCTAGCAGAGGTGTTCTAGCTGGCTGCTCCCGGATCACGGTTGAGGTTCTCTCGCTTGTCTCTGTCCTGGTAGCGTCACGGAGCGGCGTGGAGGTTTTTGGGATATGGCCGAGAAACAGGAGATTCCAAAACCTGCCGGGCGTGCACTGCTGGAGGCAGTGGAGCGCTCGCAGATGCGTAAGGATGTGCCGGAGATTAAGTCCGGCGATACGGTCCGTCTGCTTGTACGTATCGGTGAAGGTAAGGATGAGCGCGTTCAGCCCTTCGAGGGCGTGGTGATCCGTCTCCACGGTGGCGGCGTCAATCGAACGTTCACAGTGCGTCGCATTGCCGCACATGGGATCGGCGTTGAGCGAACTTTCCTGCTCCATTCGCCTCGTCTTGAGAAGATTGAAGTACTCCGCCATGCGCGGGTGCGCCGTAAGCAGCTCTATTATCTGCGCGAGCGCTCCGGCAAGTCGGCCCGCTTGAAGGAGATTCGTCCGATGCGTAAGGCCGAGATTGCTGCCAGAGAGGCTGCGGCTGCGGCTCGCGAGGCGGTGGTCGAGGAACAAGGCGGCGAGGAGTAGTTTTCTCCCGCGGTCAGCCTTCCCCATGTGCCCCGCCGAGACACTGTCTCGCTTCTTCTTCGTTTGGCCTTCTCTCTATCGCTCGTTATGCGAGAGGTGTGCTCAGTGCGCTCTGTCAGGTAGTCTCTTGCTAGCCGGGACAGGGGCCAGGAATAGTGGCCAGCTTTGGAGTTGAGCAGCTTGAGCGCGATGGTAGGCTAGACGCCGGAGAGAGTCGGCCACGCAGGTCAGACGGAGCGTTCAGTATGTGATAGGTATCTTTTGCGCCTTTCACTGGCGCAGAGGCAGAGACCATACAAGAAGCACAGGGGCGAGTTCAAGGCAGCAGAGAGGTTATGGAGCCAACCTTAGAGGAAGAGTTAGCGCTGCTTGATCAGGGATACCGCTTTGTCGCCGGCCTTGACGAGGCGGGTCGCGGTTGTCTGGCTGGCCCTGTGGTCGCCGCTGCGGTGATTCTTCCTGTCGAGCGGTTGGCCCGGTTGATGCCGACAGCCTCTGCTGCCGGGTCTGAGCAGGATGCGGCTGCGTTGATGCTATGCACCAAGCTGCGCGATTCGAAGCAGATGACCCCTGCGCAGCGCGAGCGAATGTATACGGTGATTCAGCAGCAGGCGCTTGCTCTGGGCGTGGGCGTTGCTCCAGTGGAGCTGATTGACGAGCGCAATATTTTGGAGGCCACTCGCTGGGCGATGCGCGAGGCTCTGGCGCAGCTACAGATTCAGCCCCAAGCTCTGCTGCTGGATGCGCTGATGCTGCCTGGTGTCCCTTTGCCTCAGCGCTCTCTGATCAAGGGCGATGCTCGCTGCCTGTCAATCGCGGCTGCTTCTGTCATTGCTAAGGTAACGCGCGACCGCCTGATGGAGCGTCTCCATGAGGAGTTTCCCGTTTATGGCTTCGATCGCCATAAAGGCTACGGGACAGAGGCCCATCTTGCCGCCTTGCGCCGCTATGGCGTTAGCCCTTACCATCGTCGAAGCTTTGCCCCAGTGCGCGAGTTGGTCGCCGGCCTCTTCAGTACTCTGCCCGAAGCCGCCGAGGCCTCTGAGGCCTCGCTGCCGCTTATTTTGGAGTCTGGGGAGCAAGAGGAAGATGTCTAATTATAGCTAGAGGACAGCCTTGCTTTTCTCCATCGCTGCCATGCGGCCACGGCAGGCTGTCCTTCCTCTTGTTTCCGGATTGCTGTCTATCACTCTCGCTTGCCCTCCGCCTGGCCTGGCGGTCGTTTGACTCGACTCGACCCTTGTATCCGCCTCTCTGCCGCTCAGAGAGATCTGCTTTTGGCGGCCGGTCTTGTTTTCATTAGCGTTCGTTTACTGAGGAAGTGCTATGCCCGATTATGTCTGGGGCCGCAATCCGGTGCTGGAAACGCTGCGTTCCTCGCGCCGGGTCAAGCGCTTGTTATTGGCCGAGGGATTGCGCGAGGCGCCGGCTCTTCGGGCCATTGTTGAGGAGGCTCAACGCCGCTCAATTCCAATTGAGACCTTGCCTCGCACACGCCTTGATCAGCTCAGTAGCGGCGCCGTGCATCAAGGCTGTATCGCGGTCGTGGAATCGCGACGCTATGTCAGCCTCGATGAGATTCTTGCCTGCGCTGCTGAACGCCACGAAGATCCTTTTTTGCTGATCCTGGATTCGCTGCAGGATGTTACGAATCTGGGTTCTTTGCTGCGCAGCGCCGAGGCCACCGGCGTGCATGGGGTGATTATCCCTGAGCATCGCGCCGCGGAAATCACTCCCACCGTGGTTAAGACCTCTGCTGGCGCCACTGAGCACCTTTTAATTGCGCGTGAGACCAATTTGACGCGCTGTATTGAGTTCCTGAAACAGAGGAATATTTGGGTCATTGGCCTGGACGCCGCTGCCAGCCAGCGCTATACTGAGGTCGATCTGACGGGCCCCCTGGCGCTGGTGGTGGGCAGTGAAGCCAAGGGTTTGCGTCGCCTGGTACGCGAACATTGTGATCTGCTGGTGAGCATCCCTATGCGCGGACGTGTTCAGTCCTTGAACGCTGCTGTTGCTGGCAGCATTGTGCTTTACGAGGCCCTACGTCAACAGGAGCAACGCAGGCGCTCTCTGCAGTGAATTGGCTCCTACGCTTTGACGCAGCATGCAGGCAGGATGTGGTCCTCCAGCTCAGCGGTAGGCAGAATCAACGGCCCGCCTGGCGTCCAGGCGCGAGACAAGAGAAGGGGACTCCAGCTATGGCCAGCGCAAGCCACTAAGTGAGGAGCTGGGACGGTTTATGTGGATCTGGGATCGGAATCCTCGCCTGTCTGAGGACAGAGCCAAGGCGCAGATGAGTGGGGCAGACAGCACCCCGGCTCTACCATTTGCAGGGCAGGCACAACCTCGACGCTCGCACTCGGGCTTGAGCTGGTTGCTGCGTTGTCTGCTGCTCAGCGGCATGTTGCTGCTGCTGCTGGGCATCGATGCCTGCTGCTATCAGGCGGCCGCCTTACCGCTGGAGGTGGTGAGTCAGACAGGTACGACGACGCTCTTCGTCGGCAGCCAGCGCGTCCCTTTAGGCCAGTTGGCCCCTCTGAGCCAGCTCCGCTTTCCTGCCCAGGACCCAGTTCTCCATGAGTATCAGATCGATGGGAGCGATAGCACCAATAATTTTACGCTTGATCTCCCCTATATACATAGTCTCTCCTCGTCATGGTACTATCGTTTTCAGAGCTGGATGCGTGATCTCGAGGGGTACAGTCGCTGGCGCAATCTGCAGATCTGGAGCGGTCAGCACTTGATCCAGACCATACGCTGGCCTGCTCCTGCGACAACAGTGCGCCTGCCAGCCAGCGCAGAGCTGCGTCTGCGTCTTGAGCTGCAGCGCCCAGAGACTCCGCGGTCGCTGATTCTGCTGACCGCTGCTGGCGGCGTTTTAGAGGTGACACTTGATCGCAACGACCGCCGCCTCAGTGTGACCTGGCTTGCTCCTGAACAAGACCCCCAACGAGGCACCGGCACCACACAATTCACTAACAAGAGCGTCTTTTTCCCCCTCGATGCCGCTCCCTTCGGGGCAGAGGTTGCCGATACGCTTGTGCGCTCCCTGCTTTGGGGCACGGTCTTGCTCCTGGCAGTGATGTTGGCCAGAGGCACCGTGGCCAGTCTCTGCCTCTTCGCGTGCCGGCGGCGGAGTGTAGCCTCCCGTTCCCAGCTATCTGCTGATGACAGGCAGACCCCTCACGCCGGTAGAGTGAGGCGCTGGTCATGGCTCCGGCCTCTCCAGCATGGGAGCGGTGGCCATATTTTGCCCATCCGATTGGCAGGCTACTGGCAGCGTTTGACTGGGGCCTTGCACCCGCTGGCCCTGCTGGCCTTGGGCGGCTCTTTAGGCTATACGCTCTGGATTGCGCGTGTGGAGTATCATGGCCAGCCGCACATCTATGATGCCGCTGCCTACGTCTTCGCCGCCAAAATGTATGCTCAGGGACGGCTGGCTGTGCCTTTACCACCAGCAGCCGACCTCTTTCCAGGCCCTTTTATGGTTCAGTTCGACGGTCGCTGGTTCGCTCAGTACCCGCCCGGCACCGCCCTTACTCTCGTGCCGGGCTTCTGGCTGGGTCTTCCCTACGCCGTTGAGCCGCTGCTAGGTACGCTGGCCCTCCTGGGCATCGGCCTGGTTGCCGCGCGCCTCTACGATCGCACGACAGCGACGCTGGCTGTGCTGCTAGGTGTCTTCTCGCCGTTCTATAGCTATTTGGCGGCCTCTTATCTCAGCCACACTGTTACGCTTTTCTACCTCGTTTGGGGTCTCTGGGCACTTCTATGCTTCCTTCAGGATCGTAAGCTGTGGGGGCTGCCGCTGGCAGCGTTCTGCTTCGGACTGGCTTACCTGACACGCGAGCAGGTGGCGCTGCTCGACATTGTAATGTTGAGCAGCGCCATCCTCCTGGCTGCCTGGCGACGCTGGCGCCCCTGGCCAAGCTCCTGGCTACGGATGTTGATTGCCTCACTCTGCATTTTCCAGGTCTTTGTGATACTTGATTTACTATCGAACCTGGCTCTCACGGGAAATCCGCTGCTCACGCCGCGCACACTTTTCTTTGCTGGCGATCGCTGGGGCTTCGGCCAGGGCATCGGCTTCTACGGCGCTCATACTCTGGCTGCTGGCCTGGTCAATCTCGATGAGCAGCTCACGATTCTGGCCATTGATCTCTTCGGCTGGCCTTTCTACCTAACCCTGGCCCTGCTCCTGATACCCTTTGTCAGCGGTCGAAGCCGCGCTAGCGACTGGCTGCTCCTAGCAGGAACGCTCGTCATCGCCTTGGCCTTCGTGGGCTACTTCTACCACGGTATCTACTTGGGACCACGCTATCTCTACGAGACGCTGCCTTTCCTGCTCATGCTGAGCGCCCGCGGTCTGACGACGCTGGCCCAGAGCGAGCGGCTCGTGGTCGCAGCCATTGGACAGACAGCAAGACAGCAGGACCCAGCTCAGAGAGGGCCCCAGCATTCGCCAGAGGCAGCCAGCTCAGCCACAGCAGGGGCAGCGCCTGGCGCCAAGCAATCTCTGGCCAGAACCTTGGCCCTGGCCCGAAATTGTCCGCTGACAGCTCTGCTATTCATGGGGTTGCTGGCCTGCAATTTGCTCTACTACACCCCTCGACAGATCAACCTCTACCATAACTACAGCGGGCTGCCAGCAGGCAGACAGATTGATCTGCAGGCTATCTACCAACCGCCGGTTCATCACGCTATCGTAGTCACCAATGACCTTGCCATTTACGACTTCGTCCTCTTTCCTCTCAATGAGCCTCTCTTACAGCAAGGAGATATTATCTATGCCCAAGCCAGCGAGCCAGAGCAATTTGAGCGCCTGCGCCGCGCCTTTCCAGGGCGTCCGCTTTATTTTCTCGAGATTGGCCCCGATGGGCGAGTCATCTATCTTCCCCTGTCCTGAAACCAGGCAGACTAGAGTGACAGGCGCTGAAAAACGCGTTCTGGGATCAGACGAATCACAAGCATGATCAGGCGCCAATAGCCGGGCAAATACACTACTGGTCGGCCCTGCTGCATAGCGCGGTAAACCCCGCGGCCGACGCGGCGTGCACTCGAGAAGAGCAACCCCTTGCGCAAATGAGCAGTCATCGGAGTATCGACCAGGCCCGGTTTAATGGTCACTACGGCCACGCCGTGCTTAGCCAGGCGAGCACGCAGGCCTTGCAGGAAGATCGAGACGGCCCCCTTGGCAGCCCCATAGACATAATTGCTGGGGCGTCCGCGGTCACCCGCCACCGACGAGAGCACAGCAATGCACCCCCGGCCACGCTGCTCAAAATAATTGGCAGCCAGTGTCAAGAGAGCGATCACACTCAGGGCATTGGTCTGGAACTCACGTAGTGTCTCCTCAACGCTCAGCTCGCACTTGCGCTGGTCGCCGAGAGTCCCGTGAGCGATCAGCAAGCCATCCAGCCAGCCGAAGGCCGCCACGGCAGCGTCCAGCATCGCTTGATGGCGTGCCACCTCGTTGACATCCAAGAGAAAAGTTTCGACGCGTTGCGCTCCTCGCACTTTCAAATCAGCCGCGATCGTCTCCAGCTTTGCCGGGTTGCGTCCGACCAGGAACAGCTCGGCCCCCTGGGCCGCCATACACTGCGCCGCCTCGTAAGCGATGGCCGAGGTTGCGCCAACAATGACAACTTTCTGCAACGCCATAGTCAAACCTCTACCGCGGTAGACTGTTCTCGCGCAGGAACAAGGGCCATGCGTCGCCAGAAACTGGAAGAGAACTTTGGATCAACATAACGCATGAACTCCTGCCAGCGCGGAAAGAAGCGCTTAAAATCTTCCCCATGCATGCGCGCATCTTTGGCCGGATAAAGTGCACCGCCGCTTTCACGCACGAGAGCATCCAGCTCATCGAAGAGGCGCAGCGTCTTGGGTCCCTGATTAGCGAAATCAAGCGCCAGGGTTAGCCCCGGACGCGGGAAGGAGAGCAAGCCGGGCGAACGAACTTCACCGAACTTCTTGAGCACCGCCAGGAATGACCCCTGACCAGAGCGACTGATGCGCTGCAGAATCTCTTTCATGACATCATAGCCCTGCTCATAGGGCACCACACACTGATACTGGAAGAAGCCGCGTCGGCCATACATGCGGTTCCAGTCATGGATAGAATCCAGAGGATAGAAGAAAGGTTCATAAGGTATTACTTTAAAGACTCGCTTCTGAAGCTGGGAGTGATCATAGAGCGTATTAAAGATCTTCAGCGTGAGCGTATTCAAAGTAAAGGAGGGTAGGTCAACAGGTACAGCCAGCGGCAGCTTGCGCGGTAGCGGCTTGCGAGCATACTCAGGCGACTCATTATGATTGCCACGCATAAAGATGCCGCGTCCGAGTTTGCTTCCGCTGGCCAGACAATCGACCCAGGCCACCGTATACTCATACTGCTCATCGGATTCGGCGCACAGCTCCATAAACTCCTCGAGCGAATCGTAGCGGATGCGCTCCATATCGATATAAGGATTATGGATGCGCTTCAAGCGAAACTCAGCCCAGAGGATCAAGCCCGTCAATCCGAGGCCGCCGATGGTGGCCTCAAACAGCTCGCGATTCTCTGTCGGCGAGCAAATGAGGCGCTCGCCATTCGAGCGCAGCAATTCGAAGCGCGTGACGTGACAGCCAAAGGTTCCTGCCTTGTGATGGTTTTTGCCGTGAATATCGTTAGCGATCGCGCCACCCACCGATACAAATTTTGTGCCGGGGGAGACGGGCAAAAACCAACCTCGAGGCACAATCAGATCAAGAATCTCAGCCAGCGAGACGCCGGCTTCGCAGCGCAGCAGGCCCTGCTCCTCATCAAAGGCCAGAAACCGCCGCAGGTGGCTGACTGCCAGCACCGTACCGTTTTCATTAAGGCAGCTATCGCCATAGCTGCGGCCATAGCCATAGGCCAGCAGCGGTCCGGGCAGTGTCTGCAGATCGGGCACTTGATCGCGCCAGTAGATCGGGACAACACGCGCTGGCTTGACGCGCGGATAGCGTCCCCAGGATTGCGGTATCGCCTGCGTGGAAAGCATCGTTTGTTTCCCCCACGTGCGAAGTGAAGACTTCCATCTGTAGAACGGATAGCCCTCTGAGAGAGCTACGCGCTGGCCAGTTAGGCAAGGTAGCATGTCGGCAGCGAGAGGCAGGTATCGATGGACAGAGAAGGAGAAGCAGCGGCAGCAGACAGCCACAAGCCTTCCAGCCAACCAGGGCCATTGTACGTCATTCTCCGTCGCTTTGCACGTCTCTGCCCCTTTCTGGCCCTCGTTTGCTATGCAAGCGAGGTGATACAATGCTCTTCAGTCAAAATCAGGCCCCCCACGTACGCGATCTTGCAAATCTGTGGGGAAGAGAGGGCAAGAGCAGAAGAGAAAGGAGGCTAAGGACAAGATGCAGGCAGTGATCTTTGCCGGTGGAACACTGCGTCCGAGTATCCTGGTTGAGGAGGCGCTGCGTCAGGCCGATCTCATTCTGGCGGCGGATGGTGGCGCAGAGAACGCGCTCCGGCTGGGCAGGCGGCCAGCGGTCGTGCTAGGAGACCTGGACTCGCTCGCTCCATCCCTGGTGAGCCAACTGGAAGGCGCGGGCTGTCGTTTTGTACAGACCCCCGTCGAGAAGAACGAGACCGATAGCGAACTGGCCTTACAGTATGCCATCGAGCAGGGGGCCACAGCCGTGACCATTCTGGGGGCCTTTGGCGGTGCCCGCTACGACCACGCGCTGGCCAATGTGCTCATGTTAGCAGCCTACGACCGGGTGCCAGTGCGCCTCATCGATGGACCTGCAACCTGCTGGCTCCTGCGTGGTCCCGGCTCCACACTGATCCGGGGTGACAGTGGTGATCTGGTCTCGCTCCTTCCCTTGGCGGGAGACGCGCATGGCATCTCTACCACGGGTCTATATTATCCGCTGCATGGGGAGACGCTCGTCTTTGGCCGGCCTCGCGGCGTCAGCAACCAACTGACTCAGCCAGAAGCCAGCGTTACCCTCAGCAGTGGTCAGCTTTTGATCATTCATACGCGCTGTGACCTTCTTTGACCACACCACACCTGGCCCATCTCCCGGCAGCGGCTGGCCCGATAAAGGGTGGCTCTTTCGTCCGGCACGTCCGGCAGCCCTTCCCCCTCTCTTAGCGCAAGCTGTTGCTGTTCACACTCCAGACACGCACATTGCTCCCTGCCGTCGAGACCAGTAGCCCGCCGTCCAGCGACCAATCTACCGCGGTCACCTCTCCCGCTTGCTCTGTATAGCTATAGAGCAGGCTATAGGCAGTCGTGCTGGCCAGCCAGATGGTGGCTTGCCTGCCGCTACTGATAAGCAGCAGGCGGCTATCAGGCGACCAGGCCAGAGCTGTACAAGGGAGAGAGGAAACGACCTGGCCACCTAGAAAGGCATTGCCTTCCAGGCTGATCAGGATGACCTGGCCATCGGCCCCAGCTCCTGCCAGGCGCGAACCATCGGGCGACCAGGCAAGGGCCAACAGGGCCACAGGCTCCCCAGTCAAGGCATCGGCCATGCTATGGCGCGCCCTTGGGCTGGCTGTCTGCACATCCCACAGGAGTATATTGCCCTGCTCATCGGCAGAGGCCAAGGTAGTCATTATGGGTGACCAGCTTACGGCATTGACCGCCAGGCCCGGCCGATCAAGGAGCAAGGCGCTGCGCTCGCCAGTGCGAGCATCCCACACCTGGATCGTGCCATCGGCTCCGCCCGAGGCGAACAAACCGATTCCATTCCCTCTGACAGCCCGCACGGCACCGTGATGCCCCCGATAGACAAGCAAACGCTGCTGCCGAGCCACATCCCAGACCTGCACTGTACCATCTTCGCTGCTGGAGGCCAGCACCGCTGTGCCGGGCAACCAGGCAAGGGAGGTAATGGCAGCACGATGGTCATCATAGCGCAGTACCAACTCACCAGATAACGGCTCCCAGACTTGCACGCTATGGGCCAGATCGCCAGAGGCCAGATATTGGGCATCACTCGAGAAGGCCACCGCCTTGACAGGAGCCTGATGACCAGTATAGCTCAAGGTCAGGCGCACATTGACAAGAGGGAGTGAGGTCAGGTTAGCTGCCGGCGTGCGTGCAAAGACTGTCGGCGTTTGAAGGCTGGCTGAGACTGGCACCAGAGGTAAATCCAGCTCATGTGCTCCGATCATACCCACTACTGTCCCCAGAATGAAGGGGCCAGCAATGAGTAGCAGGCGCCGTGGCAGCCTGGACGTCGGTTGAGCCGCTGTATGCGCTTTAGCAGCCAGCGGTGGTGCGACAGAAGCACCCGGCCTGGCCGCCCGGTGCTGGCGTTTTCCTCGCGGCTGAGGGAAAGGCTGCCGGTGTTGCTCGCCTCCGCGCCTTGCCCTTCGTAGGGAAGGGGGCAGATGCTGCTGAATGGACTCAAGTCGGCGGCGTACCTCTGCTACGCTGGCTGGACGCCTGTGGGGAGAGATCTCTACCATGCGTGCTACCAGCTCATCTAGCTCAGCGGGCAGCGAAGGATCAACGGAGCGAAGCGAGACAAAGTGTAAGGGGGTTTCCGAGGGATCAACGCCTGTCACCATCTGATGGAGCGTGGCCCCCAGACCATAGATATCGGCCTGAGGTGTACTCTGCTCTCTGCCATACTGCTCAGGGGCTGCGTAGCCGGGCGAACCAAGCGACAGCGTATCACGGCTCTGTCCTGGCTTAAAGCGTCGTGCAATGCCAAAGTCGACCAGATAGACCCGCCCAGAGACACTCTCTAGCATAATATTGGCAGGTTTGATATCGCGGAAGATAATCGGCACCGGGCGCGAATGCAGGTACTCAAGCACTCCGCAGAGCTGAATAGCAATCTCTAGCGCCTCGTCAAGAGGGAGGCGACCACCCTGACTGCGCTGTAACCGCTCCTCTAGGGTCTCCCCCTGGATGAATTCCATCACCAGATAACAGCAATCCTGCTCAGTGAAATATTCATAGACTTCGGGAATGCTGGGATGACGCAGGGTGGCCAGCAGCGAGGCCTCACTATAGAAAGCCGCCATCGTCTCCGCTGCCACACGAGGTTCGAGATGGAAGGCTACAACCTCTTTGATGGCGACACGGCGCTCACCTTCGTGGAGATCACTGGCCTCATAGACGGCGCCCGATCCGCCGCGCCCTAGAATGCGCAGAATATGGTAGCGCTCTCGTAGGACAGTGCCCGGCCAGAGCGGTACCAGAGAGCGACTGTCAACCGGTTCTGCCAGCGTTTGTGGCCCGAGTTGAAGCATGTTAAGCTCGCCCTTGCCCTGGCCAGGGTCAGACTTGGCAGACGGAGCAACGGAGGACGAGAGAGCAGCGTGACAGCAGTGACAGATTTGGGCAGTCGGGTCATTAGCGGCACCGCACGCCGGGCAAAAGAGATACTGGTCCGAGACTTGCATCACAGTGATTCTGCGTACAAACAAAGGCTAGAACCGCTCATTGAGCAGGCAGGTCCAGCATAGCACGATATCCATCTATTAGATGAAACGAAGAGAGTGCGCTGAGGTATCTGCTTTCTCCCTCCCCGCCTGCTCAATTGCTCTCCGCAGAGGAAGCAATACCAGACTGCCTAGATCCGCCCATCTGGAGCAAAGCGACCAGCGGATAGCGGCGGTTTGACCTGGTCAGAGAGCGGTCGCCGCTGCCGCTGGTCAATCTGCCTCTGGGTCGCCAGCCTCTCTCGGCTGCTCGCTGTCGAGAGAGGCGTCTGGCCCTGCTGGTCCGCTGACTGCAGCCATCAGCGCTGCTCAGCAAGGGTATCAATGGGGCAGGAAGACATTGGTATAGAGGGAGTCAAAGTTAAGAGTGCGCACCACCTGACCAGCGTTATTCTTGATCTGGCCCGTGTCCAAGATAAATTGGGGATATCCGTGCCAGGGAGCAGCATCTTGCCAGCCCCATTGACGACCTGGATCTGCATAGCGCGGACTCAAAAACTCCTGACTGGCATAGACCAGGCCGGGATCAGGAAAGGTTCCTTTGGGAGCCGTATTGAGAAGCATCTGCGCCGCCTCGCGCGGATGCTGCCGCGCATACTCATAGCCGCGCGCCGTTGCCGCCATGAAGCGCCGCAGGACATCTGGCTCCTCCTTGATCTGGCGCGGTCCCGTAATGATGGTTGGCGTATAGTAATCGGGAATGCCGTAGCGAGTCACGGGAAAGACATTGAGCTGCACCCCCTGGCGCTGAGCCTGAATCACTTCCCAGCCTTCAAAAACCCACACAAAATCGACACGCCCCGTCTCTAGCGCCTGCATACTATCGACATCTAGAGTCACACTACGAAAGACCCCCTTGCCTCCGTCGTGCTTGATAATGGCGCTTACTACCGCTGTCTCATAAGGAGCACCAAAAGCCGCATAGACCTTGCCATCGAGATCACGCGGACGCTTCAAGCCAGACTTGGCAAGCGTCACCAGGGCTGAGGTATTATGCTGAATAATGGCCGCAATCGAGATGACTGGCTGACCAAGAGCCGCATCCGTAACCACGCCCTCAGTAGAGCTAATGCCCACATCGGCCTTGCCCGTGCTAACCAGGACATCAGGCGAAACATTGGAAGAAAACGGCAGAATCTCCAGCCTGATCCCCTCCTGGGCATACCAACCCTGAGCCAGGGCCACATAAATGCCCGTATGATTGGTATTGGGCGTCCAGTCCAGTGCCAGCTTGACCGTCGTTAGGGAGCGAGCTGTGCCAGTGCTGGTGCCCGCAGGACCTGCGCCACCACCGGCGCTGCTGAGATGCTGCTGCCAGAGGAAGGCCCCGACGACCACAACAATGACCAGCAGCGGAATCACAATGCTTAAAAGTAAACGTGTTTTGTTACTCATGGGCGACCTCTCCTTTCAAAGACGTCCGTCGCAGCAGAAGCGCTCTGCCTCAGAAGCGCGTGCGCGCCTGCGTAAAATACCAGGGCAGGGCCAGGCGCTCGCAAAGAGACACTAGGCCAAAGAGCAGAATGGTTAAGACGACAGTAACCAGGACCGCCGCCAGCACATTGGCCATGGCAAAGGAATTGGCCGAGGTTTCCATATAGAGGCCCAGACCCTTTTCGGCCCCGACATATTCGCCAACGATGGCTCCGGTGATGCTGTAGGTGACGGCAATGCGCAAGCCAGAGAAGAAGGCTGGCAAGGCGCCGGGCAAGCGTACTAGCCAGAGGATCTGCCAGCGTGAGGCGTGCATGCTCCGCAGCAGCTTGATCAGCTCCGGCTCAACACTCAGCAGACCATCAGCGCAGGCCACAGCAATCGGGAAGAAGCAATAGAGAATTACAAGCAGGACCTTGGGCAAGAGGCCGTAGCCGAACCAGACCAGCAGCAATGGCGCAAGGGCCACCATCGGGATGGTCTGCGAGGTAAGCAAGAGCGGATAGAGCGCGCGCCGTATCCAGGTGGAGAGGTCTAGCAGGATGGCAAGCAGCAACCCCAGAACTACCGAGATAGCCAGGCCTATGAGCGTCTCGACCAACGTCTGTAAGGTATGCTCGTAGAGGAGGTCCCAGTTTGCGACCAGTGCCTGCAGCATGGCCGTTGGCGAAGGCAGAATGAAAGGACTGATGTGGGCGAGACGTACGTAGCTCTCCCAGAGCACGAGCAACAGCGTGGCAAGAATAATGGCCGGCCCATAGCTGGCCAGCTTGCGCAGCGTACTCCGAGCACCACTGTTCATGCTGTTTGCTCCTTTAACAGCAAGCTGATCAATTCTTGTTCAAGGCCCGCGGCTTCGGGCGAGGTTAGTTGCTCTGGACGCCGCGGGCGCGGCAGCTCTACGCGGACCACACGCAGCACACGGGCCGGGCGGGCGCTCAAGACATAGATGCGGTCAGAGAGGAGAATCGCCTCGCGTACATCATGCGTAATAAAGAGGACGCTGGCTTTCAGACTCTGCCATAGCTCCTGTAGCCACATCTGCAATGAGAGGCGCGTCAAGGCATCGAGGGCACCAAACGGCTCATCGAGCAGGAGGAATGAGGGATGAAAGAGGACTGTGCGCAGCAAAGCCACCCGTTGGCTCATGCCACCAGAGAGCGCAGCCGGATAATGCTCGGCGAATTCGCTGAGGCCGAAGCGCTTGAGCAGTTCACGCGCCTGCTCTCGTGCTCTCTTGCGCGGCACCCGGCGAATATCCAGCCCCAGCATGACGTTTTCTTCAACTGTGCGCCACGGCAAGAGAAGCGGCTGCTGAGGCATGTAGCCAGTCTTGCCGGCTCGCTCGCCATTGACCTCGCCATCAAGGATCACGCTGCCGCCGGTCGGCTCCTCGACACCGGCAATGATATTGAAGAGGGTACTTTTGCCGCAGCCGCTGGGGCCGATGATGGTGACAAACTCGCCTTCGTCTACTGTGAGATCAATGCCCGCCAGCGCCGCCACGCTCTGTCTACCGCTGCGGTAGCTATGGGTGACCCCTTCTAGCCGCAGTTTGGGAGAATGCATAGTTTTCGCTCCAAAGATAATAATAGCAAATATAACTCTTTTTCTATATCAGACGCAGAATGGAGCGCTGAAGGGAGCCAGTCGAGCAGGGAAGGAACACAGAGCAGAGAAATGGAAGATAGAAGCGCAGATGACAGCAGAGCGTGGAATGCGCTCGCCGCTTCCCTCCGCTGGTATTACCCAGATCAGGTTCTCAGGGTCGGCAGGCCATCTAGCGATGGCCGCCCTCTCAGCCTGAAACGGCTCCCCTAGCAGCGCAGTCGATACAGTACGCCGCTTGCCAGTGGGCAAGTGGAGGCTGTCTTGGACACACATCGATCGTTTGCTTGCCAGCCCCGATCGCTATTATAGCTCATAAGCGCGAGTGCTGTCATGCCGAAGATAGTCGACTGCCTCGGCAAGCCGGGCCATGACCTGGTAGAGGGCAAAGCCATCCCAGTGTTATCCCAGCACCGTCTAGGCGGCGCCAGCAGAAGGCCGCAGGCGCCAGCGTTCTTCTTCCTTTAGCAATCAGGGAGGGACTACCTGCCTCTCACCCCCTGCACAGCAGACGTGTTAGAATAGAGACTACCCCTGCTCAATACGGACGGCCAGGCATGCCTGACCCAGCAGTGTTAAGCCAGCTACTTAGCCAGTGTCAGGCGTCTGACGCCAGATGGTGGGGTCCAGGCCTGGCAGGGACCCCGAGCTTGGTGTCTGGGCCCTGCGTAGCATAGGTAGAGGCCTATGAGAGCAGAAGGAGAGCAGGACCTCTGAGAAAGTGAAAAGAGAGGAGCGCGGAGGTATGTCCGGTAGACTCGGCTTTGAACTGCTAGTGATCTTTCTATTAATGGTTGCCAATGGCTTCTTTGCAGCCTCAGAGATTGCCACCGTTTCGGCGCGTCGAGGCAGGCTGCAGCAGCAAGCGGAGGCCGGGAAGAAACGAGCGCGGCAGGCCCTGGAGCTGGCCGAGGAACCGGACCGCTTTCTTGCGACCGTCCAGGTAGGCATTACCCTCATCAGCACCCTGGCGGCAGCTTTCAGCGGTGCTAGCCTGAGTGGTCCGCTGGCGGATTGGCTGCGTACCCTACCAGTGGTAGGGGGCTACGCCGACAGCCTGGCGCTCGCCATTGACGTGCTGCTCATCACTTACTTTACGCTTGTGATCGGCGAGCTGGCTCCCAAACGCCTGGCCCTGCAGCACGCCGAAAGCGTGGCCTGCACCGCCGCTCCGGTCATGACCTTGCTCTCACGCATTGCCCGCCCGATAGTAGGCCTGCTGACGCTCTCCACGAACCTGCTGCTACGTCTGCTCGGCCAGCGCGTTGAAGCTCAGCCAGAAGTCACCGAAGAAGATATCGTTTATCTAACACATGAGGGCTTCACCAGTGGAACAGTGGAGCGTGAGGAGGAAGAGTTTATCCGCCGTGCCCTTCATTTTGCCGATCGTACCCTACGCGAGATCATGCGCCCTCGCAGCGAGATTGTAGCCATCGAGGCGAGCGCTTCGCTGCAGGAGGTAGCGCACGTCTTCCGCGAGAGCGGCTACAGCCGCCTACCGGTCTATCGTGGCACGATCGACAACATCCTTGGCATCCTGCACGCGAAAGACTTGCTCTACATGATCACCGGCAGCAACAGTCGCGACTACCTGCGCCTGTTACGGACGCCGATCTTTGCCCTGGAACAGCACCACCTGGATGATCTCTTGCGCCGCTTCAAGCGCGAGCGCGCCCAGATCGCTATTGTAATCGACGAATATAGCCAGGTGAGTGGCCTGGTCACAATGGAAGACCTGCTAGAGGAGCTAGTGGGCGAGATTCAGGATGAATACGATGTCGATGAGGAGCGCAGCATTGTGCAGCGGGAAGACGGCTCCTGGCTGGTGGACGGCTTAGAGAGCTATGAGAGCGTACGCGAGCAGATCGGACTGCCTCCCATTCCCGAGGAAGAGCGCGGTCAGTACAGCAGTATCGCCGGCCTGGTACAGGCCCATCTCGATCGCATCCCCCAGGAAGGGGACCGTTTGACCCTGGGGAATTTCGAGCTGGAAGTCGTTGATATGGATGGCCGACGCGTCGATAAGGTCCTGATCCGCCAGCGGGAGCCAGGCGCGCAGGAGAACGAAAATGAGCGCCAAACCTCAGCCTAGCTGCAGCATCCACCTTGGTCTCAATCTACCGCAGGCGATCCAGGCTCTTCTCTACCCGTTCCCCCATCCCTTTCAGCCGCGCCCAAACAGCACAGCAAGGCCAGACAAAAGGAGAGGCCAGGGCAGGCAGCCCGGTCATCGCTTTGCTCCGCTCACCTGCTCCTGCCTCCTATCTACTGTCTGCCAGCCAGCTTGAGCTAGGAGGAGAGGGAGAGGACCAGCTTGCCAAAGTTGCGGTTCTCGCCCATATAGCGGTGAGCCTCGGCAATCTCCTCTAGCGGATAGACGCGCTCAATGACCGGCCTGATCTTGCCACTGGCCAGCAGCGGCACGACTGAAGCTGCGAAACGGCGCGTAACGGACAGCTTTTCCTCCAGAGTGCGTGCACGCAACGTCGAGCCGCGAAGTTGCAGACGCTTAGCCATGAGCAGCCCTAGATTGATCTCAGCCTGAGCCCCGCCCATTGTGGCCAGAATGACCATGCGCCCCCAGGGAGCAAGAGCCTCCATATTCTGAGCCAGGTAGGCCGAGCCAACGAAGTCCAGTACCACCTGCACCCCCTGGCCACCAGTGAGGCGCTGCACCTCAGCGGCGAAGTCCTGAGCAGCAAGAGCGTAGTCTAAGCCCAGCTCGCGAGCCTGCTCCAGTTTGGCCGGCGTGCGAGAGGTGCCGAAGGTTGTGGCTCCGGCGGCATGTGCGAGCTGAATGGCCGCCGTCCCCACGCCGCTGCCAGCAGCGTGAATGAGCACCCGCTCCCCCATCTGCAGCCCGGCTTGCGTAAAGAGAGCATCGTGAGCGGTCATGAAGACCTCGGGAATAGCTGCCGCCTGGATAAAATCCAAATTATCGGGAATCTCGACGAGTAAGCCCTCGTGAATCACGAGATACTCGGCCTGAGCCCCACCACCGACCAGACCCATCACACGCTGACCAGGCCGCCAACGGCGCGCCAGTGGCCCTACAGCATCGACAGTCCCGGCAAACTCCAGCCCAGGGATGTCAGCAGGCACATCCGGCGGCGCCGGATAGCCACCCGCTCGCTGGAGCAAATCGGCTCGATTTAAACCGGCGGCGTGCACGCGCACGCGTACCTGATCGCCCTGCGGCTCTGGCACTGGTACCTCACGAATAGTAAGCACCTCTGGGCCACCAGGACGGGTAATGACAACTGCTCGCATCGACGCATTCCTCCATTCCATTTGGCAGATTGCTCACCTCTTGAGCAAGGACAGACAAACCCGCCTATGGCTTCGTCCCGCCCCGCTCTTTTCTCTCTTAACCTTATCACATCCCCCAGCAGTGCAGACACGGGACGACCCCGAGTCACTCTGGCCCAGTCTGCCTCAGCTACAAAGGCTATGGTATAATGGCCCAGGAATCGCCAGCCAGGTCAACAGATATAGGTAGCAGTCGGCAGAGGAGAGAACGCAGCGCCAATGTTTACCCTCAGTGATATTCGTCAAGCATGCGGAGATAGCGCGCGCTTCTACGGCCTTGGCGAGCAGGAAACGGAGCGCAGCTTTCCAGCGGCCCACCATGATAGCCGTCAGCTTCAGCCCGGCGACCTCTTTATCGCCCTCAAGGGCCAGCATGTCGACGGCCATCGCTTCATTGCTGAGGCCGCACGCAAGGGAGCTGGCGGCGTACTCTGTAGCCAACCAAGCGAGGATGTGCCTTCCTCCTTTCTGCAAATCGTCGTTCCCGACGTTCTGCAAGCCCTGCACGCTATCGCCCGTGAGCGCGCCCAGCGTCAGCAAGACACGATCTTTATTGGCATCACCGGCAGTAATGGCAAAACAAGCACGAAGGAAGCCATTGCTACAGTTTTAAGTCGGCAAGCCCCAACCCTCAAGACCTTTGCATCCTACAACAACGAAATTGGCTATCCCCTGACGCTACTGCGTCTAGAGCCGCAGCACCGCTATGCTGTCTTAGAAATGGGAGCTCAGTGGGTTGGGGAATTGGCCTGGCTCTGTCGCACCATTGCCCGGCCTCACTGGTCAGTGATCACCAACGTTGGCAGCGCGCACCTTGAATTTTTCAAATCGGTTGAGGGCATCGTCCAAGCCAAGGGCGAGCTAGTTGAGGCCCTGTCTCCCGAAGGGATAGCCTTCCTCAACTACGATGATCCCCGAGTACGCGGCATGGCGGCCCGCACGCGGGCGCGTGTTGTCTATTATGGCACAGCCGAGCAAGCCGAGGTTCGAGCTATTCCTGATGGCGGGGACCCCCTGCGGGGACGGCGTTTTCTGCTCAGCTACCACGGCGAACAGTGTGCGGTGCAGCTTCACATTCCAGGCGACCACGGTATCTACATCGCCACTGCCGCAGCGGCAGTCGGTTGCGCCGCAGGTCTTCCCCTCAGCGAGATTCGCGCCGCCCTGGAGTCGCTAACGCCTGTTAAGGGACGCGGTGAGATCAAGCCTGGTCCCAATGGAAGCACGCTTATCGACGACAGCTACAACGCCAGCGCCGAGTCGATCATTGCCATTGTGCGTGCCATGCAGGCCACACCCGTCGCGGACGGAGGAAGGCGTTGGGCTGTGCTCGGCGATATCTTTGAGCTAGGCCCTTATGCCGAACGCGAACATCGCCGCGCTGGCGAGGCCATCGGTCCCCTGATTGACCACCTCGTCGCGATCGGTGATCAGGCTCGCTACTATGTTGAGGGCGCCCTGGCCGCCGGCCTGTCGCCTGAGCGCACTCACTATTTCCCCGCTGACCCGCACGACCGCGCCGCCCTGGAAGAGGCCAAGCGCGCCGCGGCTGCCCTCCTTGCGGCAGAGGTGCAACCCGCCGACCTGGTGCTGCTCAAAGGCTCACGTGGCATGGCAATGGAAACCCTGCTCAGCCTGTGGCCAGGCGATCCACAAGCTCCAGGCGAGCAGCCAACCGGCCTCAAATAAGCAGGAAGAGAGGAAGAAGGAGAGAAAAGCATGCAGCATCCGCAACCAGAGACAGGCAAGCTGCGCATCGGCGTCATCTTTGGCGGGCGTTCAGGCGAACATCAAGTCTCGATTGCCTCCGCCACCTCCATCATCGAGCACCTCGACCGCGACAAATACGAGATCGTGCCCATTGCCATTACCCAGGAAGGGCGCTGGCTTTTTGGGGTCGAGCCCCAGCGCCTGCTCGCCGCAGAAACAGGCCCAGAGCAAGGCGATCTCCTCAGCGAGAGCCTGGCAGTCACATTACCTGCTGATCCCACGGCAGGGCATCTAGTGCCGCTGAGCCAGCCGGAGACCGGCATCGAGGTAGCTAGCGTAGCGGGAGAGGCGGGTCGGCTCGATGTCATTTTTCCAGTACTCCACGGCACCTATGGCGAAGATGGCACCCTGCAAGGGCTGCTAGAGATGGCCAGCGTGCCGTACGTAGGCTGTGGTGTCCTGGGTTCTGCCCTAGGCATGGACAAAGAGAAAATGAAAATGATCTTCCAGGTCGTCGGTCTTCCTATCGTCGACTACCTGGTCTACCGCCGTCACGACTGGGAGCGTGACCCTGCTCCTATCATAGCCACCATCGAGGCAAGGCTTGGCTACCCCTGCTTTGTTAAGCCGGTCAACCTTGGTTCGAGCGTTGGCATTAGCAAAGCCCACAACCGTCAGGAGCTAGAGCAAGCTATTGCCTTTGCCGCCGAATACGATCGCAAAATCATAGTTGAGCGGGGCGTCGACTGCCGCGAGCTTGAGTGCGCCGTTCTTGGCAATGATGAGCCACTAGCCTCGGTTGTCGGCGAAATCATTCCGAGCAATGAATTCTACGATTACCGCGCCAAGTATATCGACAACCGCTCCCAGATTGTGATTCCTGCCGACCTACCGCAGGAGCTAGCCGACCAGGTACGTCGCTATGCCGTCCAAGCTTTTCTCGCCCTTGATCTGAGCGGCCTGGCACGCGTCGACTTCTTCCTTGACAGGCGGAGCGGGCACATCTACATCAACGAAGTCAACACCATGCCTGGCTTCACCACCATCAGCATGTACCCCAAGCTCTGGCAAGCCAGCGGCCTATCCTACGCAGAGCTGCTTGATCGCCTGATCGAGCTAGCCTTAGAGCGCCATGCAGATCGCCAGCGTAACCGCACGCAGCTACAGCTCTAGGGGAATGCACACGCGTCCAATTAGTGCCGAGCCGGTCCGAGCCGAGAGCTGGTGGTCAGGTGGACCGAGATCAGAGAGCAGAGAGCACCGGTTCAATCCTTCAACTCAGCCAGCCCAGCAGAGAACCAGGAGACAGAGAGAGACTATGGCCCACATCAATCACACGCGCACCACACGTACAACCATCGCCGCCATCACCGTTGAACCGCTCAATATCCCTTTGCTGGAACCATTCACCATTGCCACAGGCAGCACCAGCGAAGCGCACAATGTGCTCATCACCATCACCCTGGAAGACGGCAGTGTCGGCTATGGTGAGGCTGCGCCGTTCCTGCCCAGCCTGGGCGAAGACCAAAACACAGCCCTGGCTGCAGCCCGCAGTTGTGCCGCCCTGCTGCAAGGCAAAGACGCCGCCCAATGGCGCAGTCTTGCCCGCCTGCTGCGCAGCCTCTACTTTAGCCAATCATCTGTCTGCGCCGGCTTCGAAATGGCCCTGCTCGACGCTCTGACACGCTCCTACGGCTTACCTCTCTACGCCTTCTTCGGAGGAGCCAGCACTGCAGTCGAGACCGACATCAGCATTCCGCTGGTCGAGCCGGAACACGCTTACGAGCTAGCGCGAGCCGCTGTTGAACGAGGCATCCGCACCATCAAGATCAAAGTTGGCAGCGACCTGCGCGAGGACGTAGCTCGCGTCGAAGCGGTGCGCGAAGCAGCGCCGAACGTGGGCCTGACCCTGGATGCCAACCAGGGTTACACACCTGCCGAAGCCCTGCTCTGTCTGGAAGCCCTGGACGAACGCGACATTCGTCCTTTGCTGCTAGAGCAGCCCGTCCCCAAAGACGACTACGAGGGCCTGCGCTACGTCACCCAGCACAGCCCCGTACCGGTGGCCGCCGACGAGAGCGCCTACAGTGCCGCCAACGTCGCTCACCTCATTGCAATGGGCGCGGTTAACGTCGTCAATATCAAGCTCATGAAAAGCGGGATTGTTGAAGCCCTTGACATCGCCGCTGTCTGTCGCGCCACCCACACCCAGCTCATGATTGGCGCCATGATGGAGTCACGTTTGGCCATCAGTGCCGCTGCCCACTTTGTTGCTGGCCTGGGCGGCTTTCGCTTCATCGACCTCGACACCCCGATGTTGCTGGCCACTGACCCCTTTACAGGCGGTTACGAGCAGCGCGGCGGCATCTATGATCTCTCGGGCATCGAAAGAGGCTTGGGCATTAGCCGACGCCAGTGAGCAAGCACATTACTCTCACTGTAGTCTTCTGAGCCTGACCGACCTGGTCTGGCAGGCGACAAGTCCAGTCAGCCGCAACAGAGAAGAAGAGCGAGAGCGCTAGCGATACGACGAGGCTTGCAGATTGAAGAGTTCAGCATAGCGCCCGCCCCGAGCCATCAGCTCCTCATGGCTGCCCTGCTCGATCACCTGGCCACGCTCCAGGACAAGAATATGATCGGCGACACGCACTGTAGAGAAGCGATGCGAGATAAAGATGGCCATGCGCCCGCGAGTCAATTCGCGCATGCGTGCAAACAGATCATGCTCGGCCTGGGCATCCAGCGCCGATGTTGGCTCATCGAGAATGAGAATCTGCGCGTCGCGCATGAAGCCACGGGCCAGAGCCATTTTCTGCCACTCGCCGCCCGAGAGATGGTGACCCTCCTCGAACCAGCGTCCGAGCATGGTTTCGTAGCCCTGGGGCAGGCGCGCAATCACCTCGTCGGCGCCGCTCTTCTGAGCGGCCGTCGCGATGCGCGCCCGATCCTCAATGAAGTCAACCTGGCCGACGCCGATATTTTCACGCGCCAAAAGCTGGTACTGGACGAAATCCTGGAATATGATCCCGATTTCGCGGCGCAGCTCATCGGGATCATATTCACGGATATCGTGCCCATTGACCAGAATCTGACCTTCCTGAGGATCGTAGAGGCGCGCCAGCAGCTTGACCAAGGTAGTTTTGCCAGCCCCATTACGTCCGACAATGGCCAACGTCTGACCGATCTCCAGCTTAAAGCTCACATTGCGTAGCGCTGGCTCTCGACGTCCTTCATAAGAAAAAGTCACATTGCGAAACTCAATGCCGCGCGTAAATGGGCGCTCCAGCGGCACCGGCTTGGCCGGACGCGGCATCTCCGGGCGCAGCGCCAGCACCTCAAAGAGGGTGCTCAGATACAAATTATGTTCATACATCGATGAAAAGCCGCTCAAAATATTCTGGAAATTATTCTGCACTGAGTTAGCAGCCTGTGTATAGAGCGTCAAGTCACCGATCGAGACGCGCCCAAAGATCGCCTGGATAGCCACATAGAGAAAAGTGCCACTGCTCACTAAGGTTGTCAGCGAACCCCAGCCAAAGCCGGCCAGATAGCGCCGCACCACTAGCCGGCGCTCCTCGCTGAGGAAACGCTCAGCCAGTTGCTTAAAGCGCTCAATAAAGAACGGCCCCAGATGAAAGATCTTGATCTCCTTTTGATAGGAGTCGGTGGTCAGCAGGTTGACCAGATAAGCCTGCATGCGGCGCTCCTGAGATTGGCGACGTCTGAGCTGGAAGCCGCGCCAGCCATAGCGTGCATCGGCAATGAAGGCAGGCACGGGCGCGATGAGAGAGATGACAGCCAGCCACCACTCCAGCCGAACCAGCAAGACAATCATTGAGCCGAAGGTTAAGGAGTTGCGCAACAGCGTAAAGGTGCCGGCGATCATCATCACCGGGCGCAGCATGGCCTCCTGCTGTACCTGCTGCAACTTGTCGTAGAACTCCGAGCGTTCGAAGAAGGCCATATCGAGGGTATGAGCATGTTCGATCAGCAGGTACTGAACGCGACTGGCCGTTTCGTCCTGCAGAATCTGCTGGAAGGTATTGCTGAGGGTCGTCAGCAAGCTCATCAGGAGGTTCAGCAAGAGTTGCAGCCCTGCCAGGACAACGATCATCCGCAGATAGGAGCCAGCCTGTGTGCTGTCCCGGATAGCCATCACCACGGCATCCAGCAGTAGCTTATTGAGATAGATAGTCGAGGCTGGAACAAAGGCCAGTAGCAGAGTCGTCAGAGCCAGGCCCAGAGTGAGCCAAGGATTAGTCTCCCAGACCAGGCGCAGAGAGCGTGCCAGGCCGACAAGGGCACCCGGCACGCTCCGCACAAAGCGAACAAGACGTTCTCGCCATGAGAGATCTTCGTCCTCTTCGCCCTGCTGCCTGAAAGGGGAGGGTCTGCGCATCATGTGAGTATGATACAGCATATTCCCCTATAGCGTTGACTTAATATACTGCGCCGCCCTGTGGGCCAGCGCCATAATTGAGAGCATTGGATTGACGCCGGAGGGCGAGGGGAAGACGCTGCCATCACAGACGAAGAGGCCACGCACGCCATGCACCTCATGATTACCATCGACGACCGCCCGTCGTGGGTCGATACCCATGCGGCAGGTGCCCATCTGGTGGGCCGTGAAGACCATGAGGCGATTGGGAGCCAGGCCGTGACGCTCAAGCTGGCGCTCGAAGTCGCGAAACTGTCGTTCATCAAGGGTACCATCGGCGGCGCGTTCGAGGCGGGTGCGCCGTGTATGCAGAGAGAGCACGGCCCGGGCCCCGGCGGCGAAATGCACTCGTGCGGCCTGCGCCATGCCATGAAGCAGATGGCGGCGGTCGTAGACCGAGACCACGTAATCGATAACCGGCTCGCCGTCTTTGCCGAGCGAGACGCGGCCTTCGCCGCGATCACGTGTCAGTACGATGAAGGCTGCTACATAAGGCGCCTGGAGTAGCTCACGGCGATAGTCACGCGCCGACCACCAGGGCATAGCCACGCCGAGCATGCCTGGATGCACAGGGGCAGTCTCCAGCTTATAGCCATAGGTACCGTCCAGATGACCGAATTCGTTACTGTAGGCCGACTGCAGGACTCCTTTCCAGGGATAGATCTTGTCAGGATAGAGACCGGCCATGACCGCCGTTGGATGCAGATACAGATGGCGCCCAATGTGAGGATTATCCAGACCGGAGCGCAGCAAGATGGCTGGCGAGTGAATGGCACCCGCCGCTACAATGACCGCGCGTGCGCGCACAGTCAAACGACTGAGACGTCCGCTCTGGGGGTCACGTACGGTAGCCACGACGCCAACGGCACGGCCCTGCTCGATCAGGACCCGATCAGCGCTGCAGTTGACGATGATGCGCGCCCCCGCTTCAAAGGCATCCTGCAAATAGGTCTTGAGAGTCGACTGCTTGCAGCCGTAGCGGCAGCCAAAGCAGCAGGTGCCACAGCGCTGGTTACAACCGACGGCATTACGCCGTAACACGCCCGCATGGTAGCCCAGGGCCGTACACCCATCGGCCAAGACCTGATTCTGCCGATTGTGAGCGCTGTTCTCCAGATTGACGCTGATGCGCTCCTCCACGGCAGCGAAACTATCCTGCAGACTTTTCCCCGTCAGCTCGGCAACACCGGATCGCTTTGCCCACTCATCCAAGATATCCTCTGGTGTTCTGAAAGAGGTCATCCAGTTGACGACCGTGCCCCCGCCAAGCGTACTGCCGGCCAGGACGGTGATACCGAGGTCGCGCGAGGTCAACAGGCCACGCTGCAGGTAGAGTTCGGTCATCCCTCGCCCTTCCTCAACCGGAAAGGTCTCCTCATTATAATACCCCCCTTTTTCAAGAACCACCACATTCTTACCGGCCCGCGCCAGCTCACCGGCCACGACTCCCCCACCCGCGCCGGAGCCGATAACAACAGCGTCGGCCTCTAGCACAGTATCGCCTTCGATAGGGAAAGGCTGCAGCGGACGCGCCACGGTCGCCGGCGGGTCCTGTGGCGGTGTATAGTCCAGGATGGCCCAGTTAGGATTGCGACCTTGCTCGTCAAGAGCCGCAAAGAAGATGAAGCCGGCCAGACGCTTCATAGCCTGAAAGCCCTGACGCAGCAAGCCGAGCGGGCTGTTGGCCAGAGCGAGGAGATAGCGCTCGCGCTGCTCCTGGGGCAGACGAATGAAGGGCTGCAATCTACCAACCAAGAACAGAGAGGCTAGTGGGTTGCTGAGGACAGCCAGAAGCTGGCGAATCTGTCCTTTGCGCTCTTCGTTCTCTAGCGCTAGCATTTCGGCCATCCGCTGGGCCACCTGGAGATCGGCAGCCCGCCGGCGATAGTAGGCAGCCTCCTCAGGGCTGGCCCCCGGGGGTGGCTCTAAGGAGGGCAGTAAGGTGTCACAGATGGCTTCGAGAATGGCAAGCTCGGCAGGCGAGAGCCACGCTGCTCCCTGACTCTGACGTTGCACGATGGGTGATAGCACGGTGGAGGAGATGGTCATTGAAGGTACCTCCTTCTGTCGCTCGAAACACTGGATCATGCCAGCATCGCATGATTCTGGGCAAAGCGATACAGCCACAGTGAAGAGCCGACATATCTCTCTATAGTGTAGGTAAGTATAGCATAATCCGACCTGCCTTTCAGGTACCCTCATAACGGCTCGCTCCACTTCCCAAGCGCCTTCACGGCCCCTTGACAAATCTGACTGACAGTCAGTCAAGAAGGGTTTGCCAGTTCTGACCTGCGGCGATGCCACCGGGGAGGCCGCGGAATGCTCTACTTCGCTTAGCGAGCAATGCAGAGCCAGATCCAGAGTGCAAGAAGATGAGGCGTGTGGATGGGTTCGCCAAACCAGGCAGGCTGCGCCTCAGTAGACGCAGCCTGGGGCCTGGAGGGGGGGTAAGCGCGAATAAGC
>NZ_JADGHT010000249.1 GCF_019683755.1 Thermogemmatispora sp.
CAGAAAATAGTTTCCGAAGACAATGATCACATTGAGGAAGATAATGAAGAGCCAGGCGCGCTTTGTCTCTGACCACTTCAAGCGCGTCAAAGAATAGTAGCAGCCAGTTCCCACAAAGCCGAGCAGAATCAGCCAAACATTCGAGGTCTGAGCCGCCGCCAGGCCATACGCCAGGAGGAGCAAAAATTTGACTCGCGGATCAAGGCGATGAATAGGCGTATCGCGCTTGATATAAGGGAACGTCATCAGCATAGCGCATCTTCCTTCTGCCACGCTTCGGAGCACGCGAGAGAGATAAGCGGCGGCAGGACAGAGGCCAGCACCTTCGCCTGCCCCAGGTCCCGCCGCCGTTGACATCTTCCCGCGCTCCATCAGGAACAGAGCCAACCAGACTGACACAGCCAGCCGGCGCCCTCGGTTTCACTGGTCACAAGTCACAACAAGGGCAAGGGGCACGCTCTTCGCACCTGTCGCCGCACAGTGCAGTGCGGCAGGCTAGCGACCGAAGCGCCCCACAGCGGTCCGGTATGCCGCCAGCAGAATGGGCAAGAGGATCAGGCCGTTGATCAGGTCAGAGAGAGCCGCTGGCAGCCAGTAGCCAACGATAGCAGTCGCGAAGCTGAGCTTTGAGAGCCAGATCTCCGTAATGGAAGCGAAACCGATGCCGATGATGACCCCCAGCGCGGCAAAGACCTCCGCCAGCACGATGGAGCGCGAATTGCGATAGACGCCCCAGGTAAAGTAGAGCACCAGGCCGGCGATAAAGCCGATCAGGGCATTACCTACATCCCAGTTCCAGAAGACCCCATAGCCCGAGATATAGTCGCCTAAGAGGTTGCCCACACCGCCGGAGAAGAAGCCCACCCACGGACCAAAGACGGCCCCAAAAAAGAGAGGGATGACGATGGCGGGGCGGAACGAGACATTGCCAGCGCTGGGAAGTTGGATGAGATTGGTAGCGTAACTGAAAATGCCATAGAGAGCCGCACCGAGGGCCATATAGACAATGTGCCGAACCCCCAGACCCCAGACCTGGCTATTGACCCCACGCTCACGCAGACTCTCTTTCTCAGTAGTTGCCATACAGTGTTGACTCCTTTCTCCAGGATGACGATGATTGCAATTCCGTGGGAACAAATATCCATCAGGAAGCACAATGCGGGAAGAAGCAAGCCAGTGGAGAAGAGCGACTAACTCCCCTTAGCTCTGCTTACCTTCACCCGTCACGCCAGGCTGCGGCTACATTCCGCCAGCAGATAGCGCAAGAGCGAAGTCGGGCGCAAATTACAGCTTTCCAGCAGGCTCTGATCGGCCAGCACCTCTAACGGTGCCCCATCAGCTACCAGACAACCATCCTTGAGGAGAAGAACGCGCTGAGTATAACGCAGCGCCAGATCGAGATCATGCGTAATGAAGAGGAGAGCATCAAGTTCAGGAAGATTACGCAGATGCTCCATAAAGGAGATATAAGAACGATAATCCTGGCCCGCCGTTGGCTCATCCAACAGGAGGATATGACTTTCCATCGCCAGCACGGAGGCGATGCTCACCCGCTTCTGCTGCCCGAAACTAAGCGAGAAAGGCGAGCGATCAGCAAAACGGGCCACATCCAGAGCCTCAGCCGCGCGCTGGACGGAGCGTCGGAGCCGCTCGGGCGGGAAGCGCAGATTCTCGGGGCCGAAGCTCAGCTCTTTCTGAACGGTTGGAGCAAAGAGCATGGCGCTTGGACTCTGGAAGACGTAACCGATACGCGTCGCCAACTGCGCTACGCTCAGCTTGCGCGTATCCTCCCCATAGAGCAAGACTGCACCCGCCGTCGGACGCAGCAGCCCAAGAGCCTGCTTCACCAGGGTTGTCTTGCCAGCCCCATTCGGTCCAAGCAGGGCGACTGTCTCACCGCGCCGTATCTCAAATGAGATACCCCGCAAGATCTCCCGACCGCCGGCCTCATAGCGATAGTGGACATCCTGGAAGACAAGCACTGGCTCATCAGTGCTTGAGCCAGTCGCCTCGACTGCGCGTCTGGTCACAATGGGACGCACCAGGCGTTCAACTACCTGGCGCCGCTCAGCCTCAGTGAGGCGACGAAGCGTCGCTTCGATCGGCAGCTTGACCTGTTCAGGATCAGCCACCTCAAGGAAGGAGGAAACATCGCCCAGGAAGACCTGCCGTCCGTCCTGCATGAGCAGCACCTTATCGGGACGCAGCTTGAGAGTCTCCTCAACACGATGCTCCACAATGATGACGGTCCGCCCCTCGGCTCGCAGGCCCTTGATCAGCTCCTCCAGCTCATCGATAGCCCGCGCATCCAGATTGGCGAACGGCTCATCAAAGAGAAAGATTGAAGGCTGCATTACCAGGACTCCAGCCGCTGCCACCTGCTGACGCTGCCCACCAGAGAGGGCAAAGGTCGACTCCTGACGGTAGGTCTCCAGTTGAAGACGCCGCAGCACCTCGTCGACACGGTGCCGGATCTCGGCACGCGGCAGAGCGAGATTCTCCAGACCGAAAGCGACCTCCTGCTCGACGGTGCTCCCAACGATCTGCTTCTCGGGGTCCTGCAGCATCGTGCCAATATAGCGCGCCCGCTCGCGCAGGCTCATGCCAGCGGCAGCACGCCCCTCGATCCAGATCTCTCCTTCTAACTCGCCGCGGAATGTATGGGGAATCAGGCCATTGAGGCACTTCAGCAGCGTGCTTTTGCCACAGCCACTCGGGCCGGCAATCAGCAGCAGCTCCCCATGTGCGAGCGAAAAGGAAATATCACGAATGGCATAGGGCGACTCTTCCGCCACCCCGGCACCAGAGGAATCAGGGACAGCTCTTCTGGTCTTCTTTGAAGGGGGCGACTCTTCGTTGAGGGCGCGATAGCGAAAGCTCAATCCCTTGACAGCAACAGCCGGAGGTGCTTCCTGCGATGCATCTCTCGTGTTGTCGGGATGAGTAACCATCTAAAATACGCGTTGCTTGCCGCTTCCAGTGAACGCATGACTTTACGAACAGTGGAAGCGCTCTGACCCGCTACGATTTTCTCTTTAGTATTGTACCGAGCGAGAGGGGAAGCTGTCAATGTCGTCGAGTCTTGCTGGAACAGCCACTACAGAGATACCGCAATTGCTGTAATCTCATCAATACAGGAGAACAACCTGCAGCCAGCCGAACCTGGCAGTGTCATCTCACTGACTGGCATCTGCCTTCTATCTGCTCTGGCCTTTGCCGTGGGGCCTGCCTATACTGCTTTCAGGCAGACAGTGCAGAGCACCAACCTTCCCCGGCAGCGGTAAGTGGAAGGAGCCAGAGCAAGAGCGCAGGCTGGCAGCATTCACCCAGCGCGGCGCGCTCGTCTGCAGGTGGTAGGGTTGCGCGCGGGCGGCTCGCGCGCGTTGTGGTGATCGGCCTGTCTGTCTTGGCCATGAGCTGAAGTGAGCTGGTTAGCGAGCGGCGAGCATGCCGGAGGCAGCGCCCTGATAGTCCAGGATAGGACAGGACACGAACGAGCGAGTCAAGGATGATCCCCAGGAGCGTCTTGAAAGGAGTCAGACCGTGTCTACGCGTATCTCACGGCGCGAACTGCTACGGCAATCGCGCAATCTGCTGGTGGCGCTGCCGCTAGGTTCTCTGGGGGCGGCGCTGGCGAGTGCCGAAAGCAGCATTGGGGCAAGCGCGGCTCCTACCCCTCAATACAACCTGGCCGCAGCCTTGCAGATGTCAATCTACTTCTATGACGCCCAGAAATCCGGCCCGGGTGTCACCGGCGGCCTCTTACCCTGGCGCGGTGACTGCGACCTCTCCGACACCGCTGTTCCCCTGCAACCCAAGAACAGCAACAACATCGGGACCAACATGTCGGCCTCTTTCATCGCAGCTCACCGGCAAGTGCTTGACCCGGCAGGTAAAGGCACTGTCGACGTCAGTGGCGGTTTCCATGACGCAGGTGATCACGTCAAATTCGGCTTGCCTCAAGCATATGCCATCTCTACCCTGGGTTGGGGCTTCTATGAATTCCGTCAAGCCTTCGTCTCCACCGGGCAGGACGCCCATATGATGGCCATCCTGCGCTGGGGCTGTGACTACCTGCTACGCTGTACTTTCCGCGACAGCAGCGGCAATGTCGTGGCCTTCTGTTACCAGGTTGGCGAAGGCTCCATCGATCATACCGTCTGGGCGCCGCCCGAGGTTGAGAACCTGGCCCGTCCGGCCTACTTTGCTACTTCCGAGACGCCGGCCAGTGACATGTGTGGGCAGGCCGCCGCAGCACTGGCCATTATGTATCTCAATAGCCAGAGCAGCGACCCCACCTATGCCGCCAAGTGCCTGGACTACGCCAAGGCCCTCTACCGTTTCGCCGTCGCCAATCGCGGCCTTGGCTACTCCGGCGGCTTCTACAACTCCAGCGGTGACAGCGATGACCTGGCCTGGGCCGCTATCTGGCTCTACATTGCCACTGGCCAGCAGTCCTATCTGAACGATATTATCGCCACCGACTCCAGCGGCCACTATACTGGCTACCTCAAGGCCATCATGAACAGCACTCAGGACAACTGGCAGAATACCTGGGTGCACTGCTGGGACTCCGTCTGGGGTGGCATGTTCCTCAAGCTGGCTCCGATTACCAACGATTCCAAGCACTGGTACATTGCTCGCTGGAACCTGGAATATTGGTCCAATGTGCCCCACCAGGACCCCAACGATAAGAATTTCTTGAAGCCGACCCCTGGTGGCTTCATGGTCATCAATACCTGGGGTTCCTGCCGCTACAACGCTGCTGCTCAGCTCTGTGCTCTGGTCTATCGCAAGTACACCGGCGACTCACGCTTCTCAGACTGGGCCTTGGGGCAGATGAACTATATTCTGGGCAGCAATCCAATGAATCGCTGCTACATGGTGGGCTTCGCTTCCAACTCAGCTAAACATCCTCACCATCGCGCAGCTCATGGCTCCTTCACGAACAGCATGTCCGATCCCCCCAACCACCGCCATACGCTGTGGGGTGGCCTGGTTGGCGGCCCTGACACCAGCGACTATCACGATGACGCCACCAATGACTTTGTCTACAATGAGGTGGCAGTCGACTACAATGCGGCGTTCGTTGGCGCGCTGGCTGGCCTCTACTACTACTATGGTTCCGGCCAACAGCCTAATCCCAACTTTTCTACAGCAGAAACGCCCGTCAATCCGTTCTTCGTCGAAGCGCTGGTCAATCAGGATAGCAACCAGAGCACACAGATCACACTGACACTCCATAGCGACACCACCCAGCCACCGCAGTTCGTTACCGGGCTGAAGGTGCGCTACTTCTTCAACATCAGTGAGCTGCTGGCTGTCGGCCAGTCGATCAATGCAGTCTCAGTGGCCATCTACTACGACCAGAACCAGTACCTGCCCAACGGCGGCCCGGTCGCCGTGCGCGGCCCCTACGCCTGGGGCAATTCCAACACGGTCTACTACTACGAATTCGACTGGTCGGCTTACCCGCTCTGGTATACGCGTGATCTGGAATTTGCCCTGATCGTGGCCATCGGCAGTGACTACAAATATCACTGGGATTCGTCAAACGACTGGAGCCGCCAGGGCCTGACTTCGACCAAGGCTGTTACTCAGTATATTCCCGTCTACCGCAACGGCACGCTGGTCTTTGGGCAGGAGCCGCCGAAATCCTGATTTCAATGGCGGCTCCCCGCCCCAATCAGGGGGAAGCGAGGGCGAGCCAACAACACGCACGCTATGGCAGCAGGGACTGATAGGGCCTGCTCTCAGGGATGAGACTGTCGCGACAGACGAGGAGGGAACGCTCGTGAAGAAAGCCCTGTCCTGCAGCCTGCCGGCGCTCTGTGCCTTGCTGGCACTAGCGCTAGCAGGCCTGATCTGGTACGCGCCCCGTCATGCGCAACGTGCTCAGGCCGCTGTCTCCTATAGCGGCCTGCATGTCGTGGGTAACCAGCTCCTCAATGGCGCCGGTCAGCCAGTGCGCCCGCTGGGTGTGGATCGCTCGGGTACCGAGTATATGTGCGATGCCGCTGGCGATACTACCGTCTTCGACGGGCCTAGCGATGCCGCTTCGGTGGCCGCGATGATGAGCTGGCACATCAATGCTGTCCGCCTCCCACTCAATGAGGACTGTTGGCTTGGCATCAACGGCTATCCCGCCGCTCAGTACACCGCGGCTCAGTACCGGCAGGCTATTATCGATTATGTCAACCTGCTGACCTCCAATAACCTGATCACTATCCTCGATCTGCACTGGAGCGCGCCCGGCACCCAGCAGGCAAACAAACAGCTCGCTATGCCTGACCTGGATCACGCGCCGGCCTTCTGGACTTCGGTCGCCACTACTTTTAAGAACAATTCATCGGTAATCTTCGATCTCTACAATGAGCCGTTCACCACAAGCTGGGATTGCTGGCTCAACGGCAGCACCGCGGCCAACACCAGCCCGTGCACGGATGTGCCTTTCGCTGTGGCTGGCATGCAGACCCTGGTGAACGCTGTGCGCGCTACCGGGGCCACCAATGTCATCATGCTCGGCGGCCTGGCCTACGCCAACGACTTGTCGGGCTGGCTCTCTCACAAGCCACAAGATCCTTTGAATAACCTGGCCGCCTCCTTCCATCTCTACAATTTCAATACATGTAACTACGTCAATTGCTGGGTTCTGACGGTGGCACCCGTCGCAGCCCAGGTGCCGGTGATTGCCGGCGAGATCGGCGAGAACGACTGTGCCCACGGCTTCATCGATATGGCTATGGCCTGGATGGACCAGAACAACATTGGCTATCTAGCCTGGGCCTGGGACACATACAATTGCTGGAGCTTCCCTTCGCTCATTACCGACTACAACGGCACACCGACACCTTACGGGCAGGGCTTGCTGAACCATCTGACAGACCTAGCCAACGGCGTCACCCCGACGCCGACGCCCACGCCCGTGCCCGGCCACTACTGCGCCGTCCACTACAGCGCCAGCTACTGGAC
>NZ_JADGHT010000250.1 GCF_019683755.1 Thermogemmatispora sp.
GAGAAGAAGATGTATTAGAGTATAATAAGATGAATGGCGGGTGCGCAAGCCAAGAAACCAGGGGGGCGCCTTACCCTCGCCTGATGTCGTACAATGAACATTCAAGGGAGAAAAGAGACTGTCGTTAGAAAGCAAAGCGAGCATATGCTCGGGAGGCGACATGACAGAAGCAAGCGGCGCGCCGCAAGGCGCTCAGCATACCAATCGGCTCATCCATGAGACCAGTCCCTATCTACTCCAGCACGCCCACAACCCTGTAGACTGGTATCCCTGGGGAGAAGAGGCCCTTAACAAAGCCAGGCGAGAAGACAAGCCTATCTTTCTCAGCATTGGCTACTCCGCCTGTCACTGGTGTCACGTCATGGAGCGCGAGTCGTTTGAAAATGAAGAGATCGCCGCTCTCATCAACCGTCACTTTGTGCCTATTAAAGTGGACCGCGAGGAGCGACCTGATCTCGACGCCATCTACATGCAAGCTGTTCAGGCGCTCACCGGCCAGGGAGGCTGGCCCCTGAACGTCTTTCTGACACCCGACGGTCGGCCTTTCTTTGGGGGAACCTACTTTCCTCCTGAAGACCGGCGCTATGGCGGACAACTGATGGCCGGGTTCCCGCGAGTCCTGCTGACCATTGCAGACGCCTACCAGAATCGGCGTCAGGAAGTCGAGGAGCAAGCCGAGCGTCTGGCTGAGTACCTGCGCGAGCGCAGTGGGGCCCCCTTGCTGCGTCGGGGACAAGGGCAGTCGCTCCCGCAGCTTGAACTACTGGCCAGTGCTGCGCGCGAACTGGCTGCAGAATTTGACCCTGTCAATGGCGGCTTCGGCGGTGCTCCCAAGTTCCCCAACAGCATGGCACTAGAATTTTTGCTACGCGTGCATCTCCATCGAGCTGCTGGGGAATTGCCAGCGGTGAAAGAGGGAGAGCGCTCGGAGCTAGCGATGGTTGAGCAGACCCTGCAACGCATGGCCTGCGGCGGTATCTATGATCAACTGGGTGGCGGCTTCCATCGTTACTCGGTCGATGCTCGCTGGCTTGTTCCTCATTTCGAAAAGATGCTCTACGATAATGCCCTGCTCAGCCGCCTCTACCTGCATGCCTACCTGGTCACAGGCAAACCCTTCTATCGGCGCATTGCTGAGGAAACTCTTGACTACGTTGTGCGTGAGATGACGGCGCCGGAAGGAGGCTTCTACTCGACCCAGGATGCCGATAGCGAAGGCGAGGAAGGCAAATTCTATCTCTGGCAGGCCGAAGAGATTGCCCGTCTCCTCCCAGGCGAGGATGGTACCCTATTCATGGCCTGGTATGGCGTAACCCCGCGCGGCAATTTCGAAGGCAAGAACATTCTCCATGTACCTGAACCAGATGCCCAGCGGGTGGCCGAGCGGCTGGGGGTCAGTCGTGAGCGCCTTGAGCAGGCCTTGGAGCGAGGGAGGGCCGTGCTGTTGGCTGCGCGTGAGCAGCGCGTAAAGCCGGGACGCGATGAAAAAGTACTGACGGCCTGGAACGGACTGATGCTACGCAGCTTCGCCGAAGCCGCGCGCTACCTGGGGCGCAGCGATTACCTGCGGATCGCCGAGCGGAACGCTACTTTCCTCTTGACAGCGCTACGCAAGGACGGACGCCTCCAGCGTACCTGGAAAGACGGACGAGCTCGTCTAGCCGGCTATCTAGAGGATTACGCCTTTCTGGCGGACGGATTGCTCGCCCTCTATGAAGCGAGCTTCGACCTGGGCTGGTTCGGTGAAGCCCGATCCCTGATGGAGGAGGCTCTACGTCTGTTTGCCGACCAGGAAAATGGCGGCTTCTTCGACACGGGCAGCGATCAGGAGACCCTGGTTTGCCGACCAAAGGAGATCATGGACAACGCCACACCGGCGGGCAATAGCGTTGCTGCGGAAGTGCTACTACGGTTGGCAGCCTTCACGGGAGAAGAACGCTATCGCCAGGTAGCTGAGAACTATCTACAAGCTCTCGCTGACATCATGACGCAGCATCCTCACGCCTTTGGGCATCTCCTGGGAGCGCTCGACTTTGCCCTCTCACCTGGACGAGAGATTGCCATTATTGGCGAGCCGCAGAGTGCAGAGACCGCCGCTCTTCTCAACATCGTGAACCGTCGTTACCGACCCAATAGTGTGCTGGCCTGCGTCGCGCCTGGAGCAGAGCAGGAACGTGCCGCGGCGCTCATCCCCCTTGTGGCTGGGCGGCCCCAGCAAGATGGGCAAGCTACGGCGTATGTCTGTCAGCATTTTGCCTGTCAGGCTCCGGTAACTTCTCCCGAAGCTTTGCTACGACAACTGGAGGATTCAGACCTCTAGACGATCTCTTGGTCTGCTCACCTATCTGTCCGTCGTTCTCAGCCCTGAGAACGGGTAGCAAAGCCAAAAAGAGCACTGCGGACCGGCTTCTCTCGGCCCTGCTGATCCGCAGTGCCTGGGGGAGCAGACTGACAGTTGTTGCTGGCTGAGCAGGGGGAATGAGAGAGAGACCAGCATCGAAAGGGAGAGGCTAGCCTCTACCAGAATGAGCGATCTGCGCTAGTCGTTGACATAGCGCAGTTGACCTTTCACCTCATGGCGGCAGAGCCTACCGCTATTCACAAGGTGCTCAAGCGCGAGTGTGGCGGCGGCGATCTCTTTTCGACCGGCCTTCTTTTTGTTGGCTGGCAAGAACATCGTTGCCACCTCCTGGGGAGTGAAAACGGCGAGAGCGCCGGTATGCTGCTCCAGGTAAGCGGTCAGGGCCTTGCGATACCAGGTGACCAGATCACCGGGCTGGGTAATCGGCGGCGCCATCACAATCATCACTGGACAGGGGGCCAGCGCCAGTACACGGCGGGAGATGCTACCGACCAGGAAGCGCCGCAACTTCTGGCGCAAGCCCTCGCCGCGACTGCCAACGACGATCAGGTCAACCCCTAACTCACGAGCAGCCCTGGCGATCTCCCCGGCTGGCTCGCCGACGCGAATCATCATCTCGATACGCTCGGAAGAGATGGCATATTTTTGCAATTCGAGGCGGGCGCGCTTGAGTACCTCCTCAGCCTCGCTGCGCTGATCGGCAGTGATGGGCAAGGGCTGGATGTGACCGACATACATGCCAAGAGAGGGAGAAGCAGTATAGGGGATGGGAATGACCGTCAGGAGAATCAAGTGAAAAGAAGGAACCTGCCCAACCAGCTCACTGACTTTCGTAATAGCGTGCCTGGTGGCCGGAGAGATCGCGGGATCGATACCAAGCAAGATGTGCCTGTTCATGGCTACCGTACTCCCGAAGCTTGCCCGAAGATGGCCACCCCATCTTCTGGGTTCGGTTTTTCTCACTCAGCGGGGATCTGCGGCCCGGGTATCCCATGCCGGGTCAGGCTGGTACTGCAGTACCGCAAGTCTCACCAGAGCAACTCTCTATGCGAGGACAGGGGACTGAGAGCATTCTCCCTAGTGCTCACTGCCACCTTCTAGCTGATTGATCGTTTCACCTGCCTATCTGCCTGGCTAGCTGTGACTCCTAATTTCTGTTTGCTTGCTGACTGAGAGATCTTGCACTCCCCTCTTCCCTCTGCACTGCATTCAACGACTCATACACCTCGTGCGTGGAATCTTTGGCCTTCTCGCAACTACTCTTTGAGTTTGAAGCTCTTCTTCACACCCTGTCAGGGGCAAGCGAAGCCGGAGAAACTCAGCAGACATCCAAGAGCGCGCTGATCATGCGAGCTTGCCGGTCCTAATGAGCTGCTGGTCAGAGACTGCGCGCTTAGCCTGAGAGAGTGGAGGGCAGGCAGGCAGCCAGACAAACAGGCGGGAAGACGGCGCGCCTGTGGTTCCATCCTCCGCGGCGCTATTTCGCAGCTGTGTCTGCTCTCACCCCACCGTTGATTTGTGCAGTAGTTCACACTGAGCTGGTTAGCTGTGACATAGCCTGTCCTGAGAAGGGACCATACACTCTCTATACGATAGTATAGCTGTTTTTTAAAGGAGCCACAAGAGCCTCAAGTCGCTTCTATAGCAGAGTTCAGGCCCTTCAGGTAGCTGAATCCTGTCAGGGGCTGGCTCCTGCTAAGCGAGGTTGATGAACTGGGCAGGAGTAGGCCCAGTCGCCTGCGAATGGTTCCAGGAGTATTCCCTTTGCCTGCCAGCCAAGCCGGGCAAGGGCGGCTTGTCATTATAAACTCATAATCTCATCTCATACAGATAAAAAATTGGAGATGAACCAGCCGGCAACGTCTAACTTGACTATGGATGTGTTATAGTCCTGCGAGCTAGCAGGAGGAAAAGACCTTCTCTGTACAAGCAAGGCATTGAAGGAAGAAAGCAGGTTGAAAGCGATGGGCATGCAGACAGAGCAACTCTCAAATGTCCTGGAGCTGGCCCTGCCAGATGCAGTTGATGCCGGGGAAGCCGAAGCGCTAAATGAGAGGGAAGCTGAGCAAGAGTGCGGGGCAGATCGCTCTGGATTGGAGATCTTCCAGCGCGCCATTGTGGAAGGTGACCAACAAGCCTGGGCGCTGTTGCAAGACCAATTCTCCGAGGTGGTCCGCGGCTGGATACGCCGGCATCCGAAACGTGAGATTGCCATGCGCCTGGATAGCGAGGAGAACTATATCGCCCAGGCTTTTGAACGGTTTTGGCAGGCAACGGCTTATAAGCAGGATCTCCAATTTACTTCACTGCCGGCGGCCCTGAGCTATCTGCGGGCAAGCCTGAACGGGGCCATCATGGATACCCTGCGCATGTATGCCCGACCACGAGAGGCCTATCTCTCGGAACCGGGCTACGAGGGGGCATCGGTCAGCGAAGATAGAGACGAAGGTGACGAGCTTTGGGAGGCGCTCAAGAGTCTGCTGCCACAACCGAAGGAACGCTACCTTGCCTATTTGCTCTTCTATTGCGGTCTCAAACCGCGCGAGGTTGTCCGCTATTGCTCGCAGGAATTCCAAAGCGTTCAAGATGTCTATCGCTTAAGACGCAATATTATAGAGCGTCTGGCTCGGAACATTGACCAACTGCTCTGGAAGCTGAGCGTTCATTAGCTGTTTCTTTCTCTGGCAGCCTGGCCTCCTTCGCCGCCTAGCAGGGTAACGGGACAGAGGCAGAAGGTGGCTAAGGAACGCCATGCGTAAAAAGCAACACCTGTAGCGTTGATTTAGCGAAAGGAGTACCCTCAGAGAGGGAAAAACCTGTACTCTGTTCAGGCATTGTTGCAAGCCATGCTGCCAGGTGAAGGAAACAGAGAGACAATGGATTGCCAGGATCAATTTGCCCCTGGGGCTAAAGAGCTGGTCTTGCTAGTTTTTGGTGAGGGAGAGCTAGCGCCCGAAGTTGTGCGCCACTTGCACGCATGCATGATTTGTCAGCAGCGCCTCAGGCAGTTTAGACAGCTTTATCTCTACTTGCTAGCCAAGCTCTATCGAAGTCAGTGTCCTGACGGTCTGCATATCAGTCTCTATTGTGCTGACCTTCTTGAAAAACAAGAAAAAGAGCAAATTGAGGCTCATCTACGAGAGTGTCCACTTTGTGCTGAGGAAGTGGCTATCTCCAGACGTTTCATGGCTGATCCTTTGCTACCCGTCGCGCCAGCGTCCCCTTTTCACGACCTTGTGCCTATGCGCGGCGGGCGGCAGACGCGCTTGATCTTGCATCATAGGCCTAGATCAGCGCGATGGCCACGTCTCTACCGTAGTAAGGAGTGTGAGCTTGTGCTCTCTCTCTCATACGCGGCTCCCGGCTGTTGTGCGCTCTACGGTCTGCTCAGCCGCCTTGGTCCCGCACTGAATGATAGGCTGCCTTTGGAAGGCGTACAGGTTGAGCTGCTACCCTTAGAGACAGGAGAAAGAAAGCGGGGAGTAGCGAGCAGTGGTCTATTGCTGACCACTACGGTCGACAGAGATGGCAGGCTGCTCTTTCCCGCAGTGTCTCCTGGGCGCTATACACTCCTTTTGCATCTACCTGTAGGTGATCTAGTCATTGAAGATCTGCAGATCGACGTGTAAGAAACAATTTAGCTTAAGTAAGATGAAGGAATGGCATGAAAGGACACAGTGCCAGGGCGCCGGTCTGGGGCTAAGTGTAACCAGAGCTGACTGATGCTCCTCGCTCCCCCAAACCGGCGCCGGTGGACGAATGAGCAGATATAGCCTCATTCTCCGGAGCAGGAGTCCGGCTGTTGTTTGTTGGGCGAGAGAGCAAGGTTCGATCTGGAGCGGAGAACATCGTTGCTGACTCTGTTTTCTCTGGGCTGAGCCAGAGTGGCCCTATGGGTGGAGAAAGCGCAGGCAGAGCAGGCCTGCCTATCCTACTCCAGGTCTCCCTGCCAACGTGTCTTGTGCCGGTAGTCAGTTGGTATACGCTCTGGCGGTGAGAGAGCTGGGTAGCCGACGTACAAGAAGGCGACAATCTCATCCTCGGGGGCCAGACCGAGCCAGGCTTTAACATGAGGATCATAAGCCGCTTCACCGGTGCGCCACATAGTGGCCAGACCAAGTTCCTCGGCGGTCAACAGCATATTCTGAACGGCGGCAGCCACTGCCTCAACATTTTCAATGGCTCGCACCTCCGGACGCTGAGGGGCCTCGGCAGCTACCACAATGACCACGGGGGCACGTAGTGGTTTCTGACGCTCTTTTTCGATGAGAGCCTGGACCTTCTCGTCGCGCTCCTGACCCAGGCGTAACGCCAGCGCCTGCGCCATGACCTCGCCTAACTCCTGACGCGCTGCGCCACTAAAGACGATGAATTTCCAGGGTTCAACTCTATAGTGGTTGGGGGCATGCGTTGCTGCCTCCAGCATGCGCTCAATGTGGGCCCGTCTCGGACGGCGCTCACTCATCTTGCTGATGCTGCGCCGTCGGCGGATCGTTTCAAAGACCAGCATGTGGATGTTCACCCTTATGCACTGGGATGATGATGTTCCGTATACTATACCCTATGAGGCTCTGTTACTCAAGG
>NZ_JADGHT010000251.1 GCF_019683755.1 Thermogemmatispora sp.
TAGTTCCTCCCTGTAAAAGCACTATGCCGTCACTCCAATTGACCCACTCTTTTATCTTTTACGCTGAGCTGTTGCGCCGTTTACGGGATTGGGAGAGAATCCCCCTGTAGAGAAAAAAACTCCTCCGTAGCAATTGAGGCCCGTCTAGTATACGTTTGCTTGCTGTCCGGGGCCTGCCCCGAGGGGCGCAGGCCGCGGCTGTAGTCTCTCCGAGCGCTGGCTCTGCGCTAAGGGCAGGCTGAGCGTGGCAATGGTGCCTTGACCAGGCACGCTGGTCAGCGTCAATTGGCCACGATGGAGCCTGGCGATACTGCGCGCAATCGAGAGGCCCAGGCCGGTGCCACCGGCCTCACGCGAGCGCGCCTTATCGACGCGATAGAAGCGCTCTCCAAGGTGTGGCAGATGCTCCGGTGGGATGCCAATACCTGTATCGTGAACCTCCAGACAGGCCCGTCCGTCGCGTTCCAGGGTGCGAATAAGGACCTTGCCGCCTTGCCGGTTGTATTTGAGGGCATTATCCAGCAGGACAAGAATGGCCTGTTCGAGTAGCAGGGGATCACCGATCACATAGGGTCTCCTTAGAGGCTCCTCTTGTACTTGAATAGCTTTCTGGGCTGCGAGCGCCCGAATGCGCCGCGCCCCATTATGGGCCAGGGCCGCTAGATCGACAACCTCATGCTCGCGATGCATCTGGCCGCTGTCAAGGCGCGCCAGGGTAAGCAGGTTGTTAGCGATCGCTGCCAGGTGGTTGGTTTCGGTAACGATATCTTCTAAAAGGGCGGCATCCTCCCCCTGCAAGCGCTCACGACTGCGCAGTAAGACCTCAGCATCGGCCCGCAGTAGGGTGAGAGGCGTGCGTAGCTCATGCGAGGCATCGGCGATAAAACGCTGTTGATTGGCCCAGGCCAGACGTGCCGGGGCCAGGGCCCGGTTTGCCAGAAAGAGACCACCGATGCCCGCTCCAAGCAGGCTTAAAGCTCCCAGGCAGAGCAAGAGGATCAGCAGTAACGAGAGGGCATTTTCCTGGGCCTGGATTGATTCGCCCACCATCACGACCCCTCTGGCGCCAAAGCTGTTAGTGCCAGGCACAGCCACAGCATAGCGATAGATAGCTCCGAAGGAGCGCCCTCCGTCAACAATGTCGCTGGCACTGCCTTGTTGAGCAGCCTGTTGTACAAGGTTACCGCTGAGCAGGCCCGGTGGAAGCTGATCAAGGTTGTCAACCAGGAGATGACCCTGCGCATCAAAGCAGAGCACCCATTCCATCGCTGGGCCTTCTTTGCTGGGTGCCGGGAAAGGGTTGCCCGGCAGAGGAGAGGCACAGGCACGGTCAAGATGTCCCGCAAGCCATTGCTCGACGTGCATATGCGCATGTTGCTTAGCCGTGTCCTGCAGTGGCTGCAAGAGAAAGTAGTGGGCGCCAAAGTAGAGCGCTACCCCAAAGAGGATGAGCGCCGCTCCCAGAACACCACAGTACCAGAGTGTCAGGCGCGTGCGCAGACCACGGAAGAGGCTCGCTCCCGCTTCTTGAGTTAGCAGCCGTCGTCTAGGCCAGTGCCATTTGTGGCCTTGGAACATAGTACTATCCCCGGTTTACTTGCCGTTCTCCCGCCCTTCAATTTTATAGCCCACGCCACGTACAGTTTTTATCAATGGATAAGCGAAACCTTGATCGATCTTGTCACGCAAGTAGTGAATGTAGATATCGACGACATTGGAGAGGGCATCGATGTCATAGCGCCAGACAGCATTGATAATCTGCGTGCGGCTGAGGACTTGGCCAGGATGGCGCATGAGATACTCTAGCAGCGCGAACTCTTTCGCTGTCAGTTCAATGACTCGTCCTGCGCGGCGCGCCTCGTGACGCACCAGATCAAGGGTCAGGTCGCCAACAGTCAACTGGAGGTTATCATCAAAGCGGCGGTCGCGTCTCCGTAGCAAGGCATTGATGCGCGCTAGCAGCTCAGCCATAGCAAAGGGCTTGGTTAGATAATCATCCGCCCCCACGTTCAGGCCAGTGACGCGGTCTTCGATAGCACCGCGCGCCGTCAGCATGAGAACGGGTGTGGTAATGTGCTCGGCGCGCATCTGCCGACAAATCTCTAATCCATCGATGCCAGGCAACATCAGATCAAGAATCACAATGTCATAGGTGTCCGAGAGCGCCAGATCAAGGCCGCTCTGGCCATCGTGAGCGAGATCTACAGTGTGCCGCTCCTCTTGCAGCACACGGCGCAAGAGATAGGCTAGACGCTTCTCATCCTCAACGACAAGAATATGCATGCCTTCCTCCCCCGAATGCTCACATTTGCCGGTACGGCAGGCAGCGGTTGACTACCTCGGACGGTTGTGCTTTCTTTCCTTGCTCTCCGCCCTGTCCTCTGAGAGGCCTTCTGCATGCTACTAACTGGGTTCCAACAGCCAGAGAGGAGAAGGCGCTTGACTCCCTGGTCGCTTCTCAGAGTCCGCCCTTTCCAGCATAACAGCTCTTTATGAGAATCCGATTGGAAAATTGTGTGAACTTTGTTAAGCTCAACGGCACCCGGCTTCTTGTTAGTTGCTCGCTGTTTTGCTCCAGGCAGAAACGCCGGACCGGGACAGGCCGTGTTTGTTTGTGGAGTCCTTCTTGTAGGGGAAAGATGGCGCCCGCTGGTCGCCACTAACGAAAAGTGAGGCGTGACTTTTTGAAAGTTCTGCCGTCTCTCTCTTTCGGTGGTGGACATTCGCATCCTCTCTATCATAAAGATGAGAGCAGCCTGATAGGCTCTTTTCGGTAGCCATCTTCCTTTTGTCTAGGGCCTGAGCGGCCCGAAGCATACGACAGAGGCAACGCAAGAAAAGAAGCAATACCGATAGCTACTCTTTGCTACGATCAAAGGAGGTTGTTAAAATGGCAGATCGTCCTGATGAACAGACGACCGCAACAGCTACGGCCACCCAGCATGGCCCGATTCGCGGAGTTGCCCCCGCGACGACGGGGCGTGGGCTGGAGGCAGTGACCCCACAAGGGAAGACCTCGATCGCCGATAATGTCGTGGCCAAGATTGCCGGCATTGCCGCCCGTGAGATTGAAGGGGTACATGATCTGGTTCCTACCGGGGCAGGGGCAGCCATTGCTGGTCTGGCCAGCCGCGTTACTGGTGGAGATACACGCTCGCTTGGCGTCAACGTTGAGGTTGGTCAGCAGGAGGCGGCCATCGATCTGAATATGGTGGTCGACTACGGCGTGAGCATTCCCCAGGTCGCGGCAGCAGTGCGTCAGAATATCATCAATCGCGTCGGGGCTATGACAGGTCTCACGGTCAAAGAGGTCAATATCGCGGTGACTGACCTCTACTTCCCTGAAGAGCAGGCGCGTCAGAATCAGCCACGCGTGCAATAGCAGAGAGGATGGCCAGGGGTATGACTGAGCAGCAAGCGGCCCCGAGGAGCCTTGACGATCTCTCGTTGGCGCGGGCGGTGGCAGAGGCAGTTTGTCAACTTCCAGCGGTGCTGGAGCTAAGCGCGGGTCGCTTCGCCCGTGAAGGTACCTATGGTCCTGGCGAGTTTGTGCGTGGGGTCGTTTTGAAACGCCCCACGCCAGACTCGCTGGAGGTTGATGTCCGGGTGGTGTTGGCCGAGCAGGCTCTACGCAGTTCGCCAGTGCAGCGCGATGGCCATTCCACTCGTAGCGGTGGCTCTGTCGGCACCGGTGGTAGCGTTGGCTCTCGGCCTCAGCGGCGTCCACCTCCGTCTAGCGCTAGCCGTAGCAGCGCGAGCAATGCGCTCTCTCTTCTGGAGTTGAGCGAGCAGATCCGCACTGCGGTCCAGCGTGCGCTTGCACAAGCTGGGCAACAGCCTGCACGCATGATTCATGTCTTCTTCGATGATGTGCGTTAGGGGCTGTCTTTGTAACGTGCGCTCCCACTCCCTCTTGATGTCTCGCAAGCTAGTGAGTGGGAACGCCGTTTCTCTCTGCTTTTCTGAGGAAGTGCTATGAGAAATATATTCAATCGTCTGTTGATCCTGCTCTTAAGCCTGGCGGCCCTGGTCGCGGGAGTTGTGCTCATTCTGTTAGAGGCGGGGCTGGTCACCGCAGCCCAGGTCAGTCCTGGCGGTTTCTTGCAACGGCAGTGGGAGTTTTTGAGCCATCTTAACCAGGCCGATGCTACTACCGCGACTCTTGTGGGGATAGGTCTGGCGCTGGTCGGTCTGATCCTGCTCATCGTGGAGCTGCTGCCGGGCAAGCGTCCACCAGCCCAGTTCGTTATCCAACACGATAGCCGCGGTATGGTCGCTGTAACGCGTAGTAGCGTCAATGAGCTAGTGCGTTATGTTGCTGGGACGGTGCCGGGCATTGTGGAGACACGCGGCGCCGTGCGCCAGGAGCAACAGGGCCTGCGTGTGCGCGTTCAAGCGGCGATTTCTCCAGATGCGGCGGCCCCGGAGGTGGGCAAAACGCTTCAGGAGAAGCTACAGCAGACTCTTCAGCACCATCTTGGCCTGCCAGTGGCGCGGGTAGAGATTGCAACGCAGGTTGCCTCTCCAGGACGCGGTAGGCGAGTCCGCTAGGGAAGGAAGAGCAATGCTCCGCTCGACCAGGTTGGCTGGCTGCGCTGCCGTAGCTGGTCACACTCGCAGGTGAGCGTGGCATTGCGCAATGCACTGAGATGAAAGGAGGAAGTGAGAAGATGACCGCTCGTACCTTGGGCCTGGTGCTAGGCTTTGCCCTTGGGGTAGTCTGGGTAGCCTTTGGCTTTGGGGCCGCGCTCCTGGTTGCTGTATTGGCCTTTCTCGGTTGGCTGATCGGCGGGATCGCCGAGGGCCGTATTAATGTGGTGACCCTTTGGGAGGATTTGCAGGGACGCCGGCGCGATTTGGTCTGAGGCGAGTGAAGTCGCTCATTCGCTCGCTCTCTCGCCCCGTTCCTGACTCTGCCCTGGCATGACCGCCAGGGACTGTGCTGCCTCTAGTTTCTATGGTCGCTCAGAGCCTTCTCCTGTCTGGTGTAGCTGCCGAGCCTGCCTCAAGAGAGCCAGGCAGGAGAGCAAAGTTGGACAGACCGCCGTAGCCTTCTGATCCAGCCCTGGGAAAGGCCACTGCGGGTTAGCTGATGGGTAGGGCAGACAGTTCCTTCTTGCGTGGGCGGTCATGCCTGCTCTTTCGCAGGTGGAATACGTCCTTGGACGAGAGCATGCTTAGTGATGCTGTTCTGGTGATGCGCTGCCAGCGTGAGCTGCCCGCGGTTACGCGCAGCTTTGAGGAGCTGGTCCGGCGCTATACCCAGCGCATCTATACCTTGGTCTATCGGATCGTCGCCAACCGGGAGGAAGCTGAGGATATCACTCAGGATGTCTTGCTTAAGGCCTACTACTCGCTGCCCCAGCTTAAGCAACCCGCCCAGTTTTCAACCTGGCTGTATCGTATGGCTACCAATGCCGCTCTGGACTCGCTGGAGCGGCGTCGGCGCCATGCGTGGGCTTCCTCTATTGAGCAGGTGCCAGAGCAGTCTCAGCCTTCTTCGACGGCAGCAGTCGCTCTGGCCCACCCAGAGGAACAACTACTGCGTAATGAGCTGAGAGATTGTATTAATACAGTTCTCTGTACTTTAGAGCGAGATCAGGCTCAGATTCTTGTGATGCGAGAGCTGGAAGAGCTGAGCTATGATGATATGGCGCGCGCACTTGACTTGAGCCTGGGAGCCATCAAGATGCGTCTGCATCGGGCTCGGTTGGCTTTCCAGCGTCTCTTTCTCAAGCTCTGTGGCCATTATGCGCGGGTTGTACGCCCCCGCTCTCGGTCAGAGCGTGCAGAGCGCCAGCGTTCACCTCAGCAGGCTCAGCAGGTTCTGCGGCAGCGGAGGACAGCAGAGGAGCAGTCATGAATTGTGACGAACTGCGATCCCTTCTTCCAGAGTTGGTTGACGGCAGTTTATCCCCAGCCCAGCACGCTGAGGCTCGGGCTGCGCTTGCGGCCTGTCCAGACTGCCGCCGTGAATTCGAGATTGCGCGCCAGGTCCATGTTTTTTTTCAGGCCCTGCGGCAGCGCGAGGGCGCGGTCCCTTCGGTGTCAGGCGATCTGGAGCGCCGTATCCTGACCCGTCTTCATCAAGAGCGCTGTAGCCTGGAGTTGCTCGACCTCTCAGCCTTAGCTTTGACAACCTGGCTGAGAGAGTTGCTCCAGATGCTGGGCACTCTTCTGGTTCCGAACTGGGAGACTAACGAGGAGGGCGCCGCTGTGCAGGTTGACGCCAGGCCTTCCTGAGGTGGTTACCCAGCCTTTTTCGGACTGCTTTGCTTCTCAGGCTGCCTTGTCCTCTGTTCGTCCGCCATGTGAGTGCGGTCCCCCCACTCTGTCCTGATCGGGTCAGTTGGTTGCTCTGGCAGCCCGTCCGGCGCTGGAGCGAGGCATGGCGGGCAGAACAGAGTGGGCAAATGCTCGATGGGGAGCCCGACGGGTGGATGGGTGCCAACTCAGCATAAAGTATCACTGTGAGTGAGCACGGTGGTTGCTGCAGTCTGCTAAGGAAGATGAGGAAGGCCATGAGTATCCAACCAGTTATTGATAGCTTGAGCAAGACGCTGCTGGAGATCGCTTCGTTTGTCCCTCGCTTGATCAATAGCTTGTTGCTGCTGGCCATCGGCTATGTGATTAGCCTGCTGGTGCGCTGGGGACTGCGCTTCTTCCTGGATCATTTGGGGGTGCAGCAGCTCGGTGAGCGCCTTGGCTTTGCGGCTTTTTTACGCCGACTAGGTCTTTCTCCTTCGGTGCCACGTTTCCTGGCAAACGCGGTTTTCTTCTTCTTGCTGCTGAGTTTCTTTACATCTGCCGCTCGCTTACTTGAGTTTATAAGCTTAGTTGACTTTTTAGATGCTATTCTGCACTTTGTGCCGCGAGCCATCAGCGCTGCCTTGTTGGTCTTGCTTGGTGGCCTAGGGGCA
>NZ_JADGHT010000252.1 GCF_019683755.1 Thermogemmatispora sp.
CGATAGTAGAAGGTACTCGAAGGAGTGCCTTCGGGAGTGTCGTGCAGTCCGTTCGCTGATCAAGGGCGAGAGGGGCTGCACAAATCCAAAGGTGTTAAGTGGAGGAAGGCCTTGAGAAGAAAAGCTTCCTTGATTTTAGCGGCATGTGTGCCGTTGGCGCTTGTGGTGGCCTTGTTGAGCCTGGGCTTGTCGCAGCTTGTTGGGGCGCGTGCCTGGCATACAAGCTGCAAGTCGACGGGATTTAGCTGGCATGGAGTGACTCTGACGGCGGCGCTAGTTAACCCCTCGACCACGGTCACAGGTGTTGTCAATGCGACAGGCTGTGATGTGGGTGTCTTTTTCAGCAGCGGTGTAACTGGTTCCATCGTCAATGCAGATATTTACGGTGCGCTTGATTTTGGCGTGTTGAACGTTGGAGCCAATGTGACGATTAAGCAGTCGCGCATTCATGACATTGGCGATGTCCACCTGAGCAACGTTCACGTTGGTGTAGGCATTTATTTCGCCAATGACAGCCATGCCTGCGGCACCATTGAAGGGAACACCATAACGCGCTATCTGCGCTCGGGCGTCATCATTGCCGGACCATCCGATAGCGCTGTAATCACCAACAACACCTTGATTGGGCTAGGCCCCATTTCCTTTGTAGCCCAGACAGGCATTCAAGTAGTTGGTGGAGCCCATGTCTCTCTGAGTGGCAACCGTATTACAGCCAATATTTATATTGGCAGTCAACCAGGCGTGGCGGCTGGCATCGCTGTCGTCGGTGGCTCCTGCTATGGTCTACCTCTCACCCTTGGTCTCCAGCTAAAGTCAAATGTCCTGCAAAATAACGATATTGGTATCTGGATCTCAGAATTGAACGTTGGAGCACGTCAGGGTCTGTGCGTGGCGGCTCGCACAGCCACGCGCATTGTCCTAGTGAGTAACACCATTAGCAATACCCGTATCCTCAACGTCAGTGGCGCGGCGGGTCAGTCCTATCAGGCAGGGATTACCATTCAGGGCAGTGGTGTCAGCATTATCAGCAACACCATCTGCGGCGCTGGCTATCTGGTGACGACCCACGCCGCTGTCTCCGGCTACATTTACCCGATCGATCTGGTGCTTGCCACCGATCTAAAGCTAAGCGGCAATACTGCCTGTGGGGGCTCGGCGCTTGACCTCTCGCTGGGCCTGGGTGCTTCCACGGACATCCAAAGCCATTTGCTGGTGACGCTGGTGCTCTAAACCCGCAGAGAGACAAAAGGAGCCTGAGACTCCTGGGCGCTTAGCCTGTGGCTCAGTCTCCAGGCTAGCGTCAGGGGTCTTGTCCCTTTTGCCTCTCTGCCAACCGCAATGGCTGGCTGACCAAGATCGTATTCCGGCAAGTTGAATGTCGACTACACCATCCCGTAGGAGGGATGAAAAAAGCAATGAGGGCTGCGGGAGAAGAAAAAAAAGATCTGGCCCATCATACTCAGCGGTCCGGTGCGGCTAACTCTTAAGATCCTCCTGGTCCTGGTTCTCTTGGTGGCCTTGTCGTCTCAATTACCTCCATCTCTGGCAGGCGGTGCAAGCCATTCCAGGAGCATGTTCCCCTCATGCTCTTCTGCGTGGCGAGTGCGCCGCCTGTCTTCTCTCTGGCCTGGCTGACAGCACTTGCCCCTCTGCTCCCTTGCCCGCCTTGCAGCTCCCATGACAGGCAAGCAGAGTTTGTGCTACACTGTCTGCGGACTATCTTTTGCAAAGAGCTGCTGGCCCGAGAGGAAGGGAAAGGCCCTAGACCTAAGCGCTTTCCCTTCCTTAACCTGTCTTTGCAGTAGAGTGAGCGAGTGAGTAACCGATGACACAGACAGCTGACAGATCGGCTGATTACAAAGCCATTGGCAAGTCCTTGCAGCGTCCTGATGCGCCTGCCAAAGTCACCGGGCAAGCGCGCTACGCTGGCGACATCCCGGTGCCTGGAAAACTGCTTTATGCGCGACCTGTACTAAGTCCCTATGCTCACGCGCGCATTGTCAACATTGACATTAGCCAGGCGCTAGCCGTACCAGGGGTGCGCGCGGTCTATACAGGCGAAACCCTGCCACTTGAGGGCTATAACCCTGGCGAGCGTACCAAATCCCCTCTAGCGCGCCAAGAAGTACTCTGGGCTGGTCATCCAGTGGCGCTGGTCCTGGCTGAGAGCGAGACTGCGGCCGCTGATGGAGCAGCGGAGGTTGAAGTTGACTACGAGCCTTTGCCCGTAGTCATTGATCCGCTGGCTGCGATGGAGCCGGGTGCTCCCCTGGCACGGCTGCTGACAAAGCAGCAGGCTGGTGAGATTGCTGGGGGGGAAGCCCATGCTGCTGTCTCCGGCGGAGAGGAAGAAGAGCAAGAGAGCCGTCCTCTATCTGAGAATGTTTGCGACAAGAGCCATCTGCGTCAAGGTGACATCCAGGCCGGCTGGCGTGAAGCCGAAGTAATTGTTGAGCGGCGCTATCAGACCAGCGTAGTGCATCAATCGTATCTAGAGCCGCAAACGATTACGGTTATGCCCTCTCCCGGTGGGACACATTACACCGTCTGGGCTAGCGCCCAGGGCCTCTTTACCACGCGCACGGAAATCGCCGAGGCCCTCAAGCTGGCCGAAGGCCAGATCCATGTGGAGTCAGTGCCCATCGGGGGCGCTTTTGGCGGCAAGTTTACCCTCCTGGAGCCGCTGATCGTCGCTGCTGCCCGTGCCGCTCGGCGTCCAGTACGTCTCGCCCTCACGCGCAGCGAAGATCTCCTTGCGGCTAATCCGGCGCCGCAGGCCATCATTACGGTTAGACTTGGGGCCAAACGCGATGGCACACTAGTCGCTCTACAGGGAGAAGTGATCTTCGATAGCGGCGCGTATCCTGGCGCTGCTGCTAGTCTTGCTGGCTTTATTCTTGCCAGTACCTATCGTTGCCCTAATATAGACATTCGCTGCTATGAGGTACTCACTAACAAAGTAGGAGTAGGTGCTTATCGTGCTCCTGGAGCGCCACAAGCCACCTTTGCTCTGGAGTCGACGGTGGACGAGCTGTGCAGCGAGCTGGGCATGGACCCCCTGGAGTTTCGTCTCAAGAACTGCTTGCGCGAAGGTGATCCCTCGTTGGATCGTCGGCGGCCTCGCTGGCCACGGATTGGGTTGCTGGAGTGCCTAGAGAAAGTACGTGAGCATCCTTTGTGGGCTCAGCGTCGAGAGCTGACAACTCCACCCCCCGAGCTGAGCGGCTGGAAGATTGGCATCGGTCTGGCCGTCGGTGGCTGGCCCGGGGGGACTGAACCAGCGGCGGCAGCTTGTCGACTCGACCGTGATGGGCGCCTGACGGTGATCGTTGGCACCGTCGACCTGACCGGTACCGACTCAGCGCTTACGCTGATTGCCGCCGAAGGATTAGGAATCTCGCCCGAGCTGGTGCAGATTGAGCACGGGAATTCCGACAGCGTGCCACACAGCGGTAGCACTGGCGGCAGCAAGATCACCTATACAATGGGGCCTGCTGTCCTGGCTGCCGTACGCGACGCCCGTCAGCAGATTCTAGAAGTGGCTGCCGAACTGCTGGAGGCTGCTGTAGAGGATCTGGAGATCGAACGTGACCGCGTGGTTGTGCGCGGCGTGCCAGACCGCTCGGTCTCCTTGCAAAGGATTGGTCAGGTGACGACGGCTTTTGGCAGCCGCTATCAGCCGATCTATGGCCGCGGGCGCTCGGCTCTCAGCTCCTCCCCGATGTATGCGGCCCATGTAGCGCGTGTGGCCGTTGATCCCGAAACGGGCGAGGTACGAGTCCTTGACTATCTGGCGGCTCAAGATGTTGGTTTTGCCATCAATCCCGCTGAGATCGAGGGGCAGATTCATGGAGGGGTGACTCAGGGTATCGGCTGGGCGCTCTTTGAAGGCTTCGTCTATGACGAGCAGGGGCAACTGCTGACAGCTACGCTTATGGATTACGCCCTACCCCATAGCACTGATGTCCCGACCATTACCCCTTTGCTTGTCGAAGTACCCTCCGAGCACGGCCCGTTTGGTGCCAAAGGCGTCGGTGAGCCGCCGGTCGTGCCCGTAGCTGCGGCTATTGCCAATGCCATCAAAGCGGCCCTGGGGGTTCGCTTGACACGTCTGCCCATGACGCCCGAGCGCGTCTTATCGGCTCTCCAGCAGTGGCAGCGCGCTAGATAAGGGCGGGGGAGCGGTAAAAACCGAGCCGCGGTGCTGCCCGGCCTGCCTCGTCTGGTCCCCCTGGTCTTGGCTGAAGAGGCCAGGAGGTCCCTAGAGCCAGGCGTCAGCCAGCTTCTCCCAGAGGTTGTTCTCGTAATCTGGGAGAAGCTGACGGCCTGGTCGCCGTCTGCCAGTGTCAAGAGGAATAAAAGGTCCTGGTTGAGCTGTTCTTAACAATAAGAAAGTCGTGAAAAGGCTGACCCCTCCTCACAGATTAGCTCTTCCTTGACAGATCAAAAGAGCGCGTGATAGTCTGTCTTTAGCACGGCGCAACAAACTCGATGAACATAGTCAACAATCGAAAGGTGTAGAGCGATGGGCGAAGCGTCCAGGGAAATCATGCGGCGAGCGCGCGAGCTGGTGCCGGAATGGACGCCCGACCAGGTGCATGAGGCTCTCAAGCGCAAAGCTGAGGGTTCGCAAGATCTGGTATTAGTTGACGTGCGTGAGAAGCACGAATGGAGCGAGGGCTACATTCCTGGAGCGCTGCACGTGCCGCGTGGCTATCTAGAGCTGCAAATTGAAGAAGCGGTACCTGACAAGACAAAGCCGGTGGTGCTCTACTGTGCTGGTGGAGTGCGCTCACTCATGGCGGGGGCGACTCTCAAGCAGATGGGCTACCAAAACGTCATCTCGATGGCTGGTGGCTTTGGTCAATGGCGCGCCCGTGGCTATGAGGTAGTACAACCGCGCACGTTAGGGGAGGCGCAGCGCAGGCGCTACAGCCGTCATTTGCTCATTCCCGAGGTCGGTGAGGCGGGGCAGTTAAAGCTGCTCGACTCGCGTGTCCTCCTACTGGGCGCTGGTGGTCTCGGCTCGCCGGCGGCCTATTATCTGGCGGCGGCGGGTGTTGGCACGATTGGCGTCATTGACTCGGACGTCGTTGATGAAAGCAACCTCCAGCGGCAGATTCTGCACAACGTCAGCCGCATTGGGAAGTACAAGGCCGAGTCGGCACGCGAGACCATCGAGGCGCTTAACCCCGATGTGAAGGTCATCACATATGTCGATCGTCTCGATGAGACGAATGTCGCGCGCATTATCGCCGACTACGACGTCATCATCGATGGCACTGACAATTTCCCGACGCGTTACCTGCTTAATGATGCGTCGATCATCGCCAATAAGCCGGTAGTGCATGGAAGTGTTTTCCGCTTTGAAGGTCAGGTCACAGTCTTCAAGCCCCACGAGGGGCCGTGTTATCGCTGCCTCTACCCGGAGCCCCCGCCGGCGGCTCTGGCTCCAAGTTGCGCTGAAGCCGGCGTACTTGGCGTCCTGCCTGGTGTGATTGGCCTGCTGCAGGCAGTCGAGACCATCAAGCTGCTCTTAGGGATCGGGGAGCCGCTGATTGGTCGCCTGTTGACCTATGATGCCCTTGCTGGTGAGTTTAACGAGCTTAGGCTTTATCGTGATCCACAGTGTCCAGCCTGCGGCGAGAACGCCCACCCTGAGAATCTGCCAACCTACGCTGACGTCTGCGCCATCTCAGCCTGATGTGGTGCTGTCAGTGTGGCAGCTCGGGCCGGCGCCCTGGCTCGATCGATAAAGCAGCCGCTGCCAGTGACGGCAGCGCTGGCAGCGGCGATCAGCGGTGTTATCCTCGCAGGGGGAGCGCGACAGGTCAGCCCGGCGCTGGCAGGTGAGGGGTTCTGGCGAGCCTGCTCGCACGCTGGCAAGGCTATGCTACTCCCTTGCTGGCTCAAGCAGCGCGCCGAGCCGTATGTTGTGGTAGTAGTAGGAGCGTTAGCCGTAACCCTAGTGGCAGTATCTGAAGAGGAGTAGAAAGAAAGCTATGGCGACAGTGCGTCTTGCCCCTGTGCTGCGTGCAGCAGCCGGCGGGGCCAAGCAAGTAAGCGCCCAGGGTAACACACTGGCGGAAGTGCTGGCGGATCTCTATCGGCAGTATCCTGCTCTCAAGGAGCAGATCCAGCCGGAAGAAGAGCTTAGCCGCTTTGTCAATGTCTACGTCAACGATCAAGATGTACGCTACCTCCAGGGCCTGCAGACAGCAGTAGGTCCCAATGACACCGTAATCCTGCTGCCCGCGATGGCTGGCGGAGGCCAGGAGTAACTAGGGAAAGCCATCATGCGCTATAGCAGCATACTGGAGACCATTGGCAATACGCCGCTGGTCGAGCTAAAAAGCTTTAGTCCACGACCGGGGGTGCAGATCTTCGCCAAACTAGAGGGGGTCAATCCCTCTGGAAGCATTAAAGACCGCATCGCCAAGCGCATGATCGAGGAGGCCGAGGCCAGTGGCAAGCTGAAGCCAGGTTCGATCTTGCTAGAGCCGACGAGTGGCAACACCGGCATTGCGCTGGCGATGATTGCGCGAGTCAAAGGGTACAAGTTCGTTGCCGTGATGCCCGATAACGTGACGCGGGAGCGTCGCCAGTTGCTGGAACTCTATGGCGCGGACATCATCTTTTCGGACGGGTCCCAGGGAAGTAACGGCGCCGTGCGTCTGGCGCAGGAGCTGGCTCGCAAGGATGAGCGCTATGTGATGCTCTATCAGTATGGCAACCAGGCCAACCCTGATGCCCACTACTATGGCACTGCCGTCGAGATCATCAACGATCTACCGGACCTTGATGTCTTTGTGGCTGGCCTGGGAACTGGGGGGACCCTCACAGGGAATGCGCGTCGTCTCAAAGAGCATAACCCGGCCATTCGCATCATAGCTGCCGAGCCAATGC
>NZ_JADGHT010000253.1 GCF_019683755.1 Thermogemmatispora sp.
GTAATGCATATCGAACGAGTCTATTACTGCGTTCTCCTCTGCTATGCTTTTATTTATATGTCTGCTAGGACTGCTGGCATCCGTCTTTACTGTACTGAAATCCTAGCCTGAATTCTTCCGTGACTACTCTCTTACTAACTAACCGACGAGAGCCGACCGGTCCGACTGCCCCTTTGAGGCGAGATTTTTCATCTGGCCAATCCGTCTGACCTTACTCTGCGTTGGCCCGCCTTCGTAACCTACGGCCCCTTGGCCGACAAATCAGGATCTGCTTCACCTTGGCGGTTGCTTTCCCTGCTCCCCCTCGCACTGGATCTGCGCTATAATAAAAAGCCAGGCACTCTCAGCTCTCTCTCAGCTTATTCTCAGGATTCATTCATTGGAGACTGGCATACTGAGTCTGGGGAAAGAGGCAGAAGGGTGCGCTCACTGTCAGCTCGTTGGGTTCTCCCTCTCTCCCTCTCGATAACTCAGTAGATCCTGGTAAGGCGCTGGCTTGGTACAGTGACTGGTTAGTCGACCAGCCATTGCGAGCCAGGGCGGCACACCAGTCACTCGGAGAGAGGTTTATGAAGGCGCATATTCTGGTTGTTGACGATGATCCACGTATTACCAATCTCCTGCGCAGGATTCTAGCCTACGAAGGCTACAGCGTGGCCATAGCTGCTACTGGCGATGAGGCCCTCATGCGTAGCCTGGAGCACCCACCTGATCTGATGATCCTCGATATTATGCTCCCCGGTATCGATGGGCTAGAAGTAGTCCGTCGCCTGCGCGCGGCCGGTGATACCATGCCTGTATTAATGCTGACCGCTCGAGATGCCGTTCCTGATCGGGTGAAGGGCTTTGAGATGGGGGCGGATGATTATCTAGTCAAGCCCTTTGCTCCCGAAGAGCTATTGGCACGTGTGATGGCTCTCTTACGTCGTAGTCAGATCGAGCGTAGTGAAGTGCTGCGCTATGCCGACCTGACCCTCGATACGGGCACCCGGCTCGCCTACCGCGGGCAACGCGAGATCGAGCTGTCTCCCACTGAATATGAGCTACTGGCACTCTTCCTACGCCGTCCCCGGCAAGTGCTCACCCGCGACCTCATCATGGAACGGGTCTGGGGGCTCGATTTTGAAGGTTCTTCAAACGTGCTGGAAGTCTATATCGGCTACCTACGCTCGAAATTGGAGGCTGGCGGCGAACCGCGACTGATCCACACGGTGCGTGGCATCGGCTATGTACTCAAGGAGTAAGTGTCTCTGGCTCACGGCTTGCCTCCCCTGGCGGGAGCAGCGGATAGAGAAGCAGGCTCTGACTCAGCAGCAACTCTGGTTAGGGCTTGCAGCTGTGAGGCGCCCTCACCTGCATAGGGGAAGAGAAGCGATGGCCCGAATCTCCGCCGCAGCCATTGGACTACGAGGAAATGGAAAAGATGTATGGGTGAAATTGGTGCTGCTCGGGCGACTGCCCGCTTGCGGGCAATGCCTCACACGCTGCGCCTGCGCCTGGTCTTCTGGTATGGCCTACTGCTAACGATCACGCTCGTGGCCTTTGGCACCTTGATTTTCCTCCTGGCAAGTAATGCACTCAACCAGAGCGTGATCACTAATACCCGCGTCGTTGGCCACGCCGCCTTGCTCGACGTCGAGCGACAGCTCCAGCCCAACCCGCCCTATTTGCCTCTTAATCCTGATCTGCATGATATTGATCTCTATCGTACCCCGATTGTATTTGCCCTCTTGACCCCTGATGGTCAGGTAGTGTACTCCTCGAATGGCAGCCAGCTCAGTATGTTACCGCGGAATGGTGCGGCTTGGAATGCCGCTCTGCGTCGCCAGGAGGCCTGGTATACCACTGAAGTCAATGGCGACCGCCTCTACGTCGGTGTACTCCCGATCTGCCAGCCCAAAACAGCAAACACACTGCCGGCTGAGGTCAGCGCCACAGCAGTTCCCGCCTGTCAGGGTCCGCTCGTCGGTCTGCTGCTGGTGGCGAAATCCTTTAACGACGTCGACAATATTCTGCTCCTGCTCAAGACACTGCTTGTGGTTGCCAGTGCTGTTATTCTCATCGGGGCCCTGGCAGGTGGCTGGTTCATTGTCAGTCACATCCTGCGCCCGCTAGAAGACGTCGTAGCAACAGCGCGCGCTATCAAAGAAGCCACAGCCCGCGGTACCCGCATTGGTGATCTGAGCCTGCGCGTTCCACGCCCGCGTCGTCACGACGAAATCGGGCTGGTGATCGATTCTTTCAACGCTATGCTCAGCGACCTGGAACACGCTGTTCGTGCTCAGCGCCGCTTCATCGCTGATGCCTCACACGAGCTGCGCGCCCCGCTCACCACCATTCAGGGCAACCTGGCCTTTCTCCAGCGCCATATCGATGAGTTGCCGCCCGAGGAACGACGAACGATGCTCTGCGATGCCCATAGTGAAACTCTGCGCCTTGCTCGTCTGGTCGATGACCTCCTGCTACTGGCACGGGCCGATGCAAGTTTCGCTCGCCGGAATGCCGAGGAGGAGATCGCCGCAGGCAGCAATGGCCGACGCGCTCTTCCGCCAGTCGTTGAGCTAGATCGAGTGGTCCTGCATCTCATCCGTCAGCTACGTCTTCGTCTCCAAGCCGAGGATTCACCTCTTAAACTTGAGATCGGACATATTGAGCCAGTACGTGTACGTGGTGAGGAAGAGCAATTAAGACGTCTGATGCTCATTTTGCTTGATAATGCCCTGAAATATACCCCGGCTGAAAGTGAACAGCAGCCAGGACGGGTAGTCGTTTCTCTGGAGCGCATTGGCAATGAAGCCCTGCTACGCGTCAGTGATACGGGGATCGGCATCGATCCCGCTGACCTCCCTCACATTTTCGAACGCTTCTATCGAGCCGACCGGGCTCGCCAGCGCCCAGGCACAGGCCTTGGCCTGGCTATCGCCCAGACGCTGGTTGAGCAGTTCGGCGGACGCATCGGGGCCGAGAGTGTGCCTGGCGAAGGAAGCACCTTTAGCGTGTGGCTACCTGTCGCCACACCCGGCAGCCAGTGAGGGTTGGCGGCGCTTGGCAGTTGAAGACAAGCACACAACCCTGTTGAGGCGAGCGGCCAGCCTGCTTCTGCCCTCTCCATCCCGTAGGCAAGCGCGATGCCGCATTTCTACGCTGCTCAGGTGCTACTCAGACTTTTCTCCCTCGGTGTTGGGCAAGGATTGGTCGCCGGATGATGAGGCCAAGTCTTCAGGATACGTCAGATCAAAGAAAGGTGAAGGCTCTTCTGTACGAATGTTGGGAGCATATGGTCCACGCCGGTCAGGCCCTGAGTGGGCGTCATAGGCCCCATAGCCTTGCAGCAGCTCCGCCGCCTTCTGGGCGCTAGCTGGAGGCAGACCGGCGACGCGCACTGTAACAAGGGCGTGTCCTGCCCGAAATTCTTGTTCATAAAAGTGGGCCTCTTCCTCGGGCACGCCAGCCTCCGTGAGATAGGCCAGGTCCAGGCGAGGTCGGCGCATCTCCTGCGGATTGGCCAAACCTAGATAGTCAGCTCCAAAGCCTGCTGCGCGCAGGGTCTCATAGGCCTGCCTCGCCTGGCGGGGATCTTCAAAAACGCCGACAATCACATTGCTCTCTGCCATATCTGCTTTCTCTTCCTCCCTTGCTCTTGTGCTCTTGCCTATTAGGGACGCCTCAAAGGCTCTGCTCTGACTCTCTTCTTTCGTCTGCTGAGCCGGTGGCCTCTCTGGCAATGCTCGCTAGTTACTATACTGGCTTGCCACTGTCACGAAGATTCCACGTGTCAGTGGGAGCCGTCGTGACTCTACCATAGCCTGTTATCACCGGCTATGCGGAAGGAAACTGCGACAAGGGGAGATGGAGCAAGAGGACCGCCTGCCTCGTGTTTTTCTATGAGCACGCGTCTGGCGTGGCTGGTTAGCCAAAACAGGAGTCGTCAATCAACCGCTCAGGCGGAGGAGGAACCGAAGATGCAGCTTGCCAACAAGGTCGCTCTGATCACCGGGGGTGACAGCGGGATCGGACGAGCTATGGCCCTGCGCTTCGCCAGCGAAGGGGCGCGAGTGACCATTAGCTATGCTCATGCTGCGGAGAAGGCGAGGGAGGTGCAGCAGCTTATTGAACAAGGAGAAGGACAGGTCCTTGTGCTGCAGGCTGATATAGCCCAGTACCAGCAGGCCATAGCGCTTGTAGAGCGAACAGTCGAGCATTACGGTCGCCTTGATATCCTGGTCAACAACGCCGGTATGGAGATCCATCATCCGTTTGTCGAGGTGACTGAGGAAGAGTTCGATCACGTGCTGGCGGTGGATCTCAAAGGCCCCTTTTTTTGCGCCCAGGCAGCGGCTCGCCAGATGATCAAGCAAGGAACAGCGGGGCGCATTATCAATGTTTCCTCTGTTCACGAGGATCTACCTATGCCTCTCAATGTACCCTATTGCTGTGCTAAAGGTGGCCTGCGCATGTTGATGCGTACCATCTGTCTAGAGCTGGCCCCCTATCAGATTACAGTTAACAACATTGCCCCTGGTGCTATCGATACGCCGATCGACGCTGATGTCAAAGCCGATCCTCAGAAATACCAAGCGCTGCTAGAGGAGATCCCGCTGCATCGCATGGGCCAGCCTGAGGAGGTCGCCGCTCTGGCTGTTTACCTGGCCTCCGATGCGGCTGCCTATGTCACAGGCTCGACCTTTGTCATCGACGGTGGCCTCATGCGCAATACAGGCTCACTCTAGCGAAGCGGCAAGGGCAGAAATGCTGACCCGATCTCTCCGCCGTCTTGCATAGCTGCTCGCCCAGTCCCTTGCTCCAACCAGGCCAGTGTAGCTGTGGCTGGATCATAAGCCTTGCGCGACAGGGCGCTATGATCCAGCCACAAAAGGAGCCATCTCGTTGATGACGCCTGGCCTGGGGTGGCGTTATTCGTACACTTTTTGTGTAAACCGAGCGGGGCTTTTGGGTTCAGCGACGTGTCTGCTGACCCTCACCGTGCTCGCTATCAGGTGCAGAGAGATGCTCGTCGCGCAGACGCAGAGCCTGTAAGCGGGCCCCGAGAGGGAAGAGAAGGCGAATGCGCAGAACGCGCTCGCGACTTCGCTCCTCGATCAAGGTACGCACGCGCGCCTTAAGGAGATCGCTCAGCGAGACCAGTCCAACCAGGCGTCCGGTCGCAGGCTCCACCACCGGCAGACGCGTCAGCCCGGTCTCAGCCATGCGATAGACCACGGAGCGAAGCGGCTCATCGGGATAGCAAACCACTGGCTGGCGGCGGATCGACTCAACAAGCAAACGCCCATTCTGTTGCTCGGCGCTCTCCTTGTGCTCGCGGGAAAGCAGCTCCAGATCGCGGCGCGTCAACACTCCAACGAGGCGCTCTTGCTCGTCGATCAAAGGATAAAGGCGCTGACCGTGCTGATGGGAGACGCGCCGCAGCGATTGCAGCAGCTCCTTTTGCGGCAGCGAAGCGGGCAGTGCCACGATGCTGGTGCGCATCACCTCGCGGATAAAGATGATCTCCAATGGATCAATAGAGTACTCGCGAGTCAGATGGTAGCCGCGCCGGCTGACCTTCTCCGTCAAGATCGAGCGCCGCATCACCAGAACCGTGAAGGCGTGAGCTGAGGTCACGGCGATCAAAAGGGGGAGCAAAGCGTTGACATCGTGGGTCAATTCCAGCATAAAAACAATGCCGGTGAATGGAGAGCGCATTGTTCCGCCGAGAATAGCCCCCATGCTTACCAGAGGCCAAAACCCGCGTCCCTCAGCAGGAAGCAAAGGGGTCAACAGTCCGCCTAGAGCGCCGCCCATCAGAAGAAGGGGAGCCAGCACGCCGCCTGAGGTACCGGAGCCGAGCGAGATCGCCCAGATGGTAGACTTAACCAACAAGACGCCCACAATGATCGTGAGGGGAACATTGCCCTGCAAAAGAGCGCTGATGGTAGCGTAGCCTACCCCCAGAGCCTGGGGAAAGATCAGCCCGCCCAGGCCGATGGCCAGACCTCCGATGGCCGGCCACCACATCCAATGGATGGGCAACGCACGGAAGGCATCTTCTGAGGCATAGACTGCGCTTGTTAACAAGGCCGAGAGGATACCAGCAAGCAGACCAACAGCCAGGCAGCAGAGCATCGCTCGGGGACCAATGAACGCTGGGTGGGGAGGCACCGGAAAGAGCGGTCCCATACCGATCAGGTAGCGTCGCAGCACGGCGGCTGTCGCGCTGGCCAACGCGACGGGGATCATGCTACGCGGCTTCCACTCGAAGAGGAGCAGCTCTACGGCAAGCAGCACCGCCGCCACAGGTGAGGCGAACGTGGCCGACATGCCTGCTGCCGCCCCAGCAACGAGCAGCGTCTTGCGTTCAGCGCTGCTCAGATGGAAGAATTGAGCGATCATCGAGCCAAACGCTCCTCCGGTCATAATAATCGGACCCTCTGCCCCAAAGGGACCGCCAGAGCCGATCGAGATGGCCGAGGAGAGCGGCTTGAGAAAAGCAACGCGCGGTTGCACGCGGCTACCATTGATCAGAATCGCCTCAATAGCTTCAGGGATGCCGTGTCCACGGATACGCTCCGAACCGTAGCGCGCCATCAGGCCGATGATCAAAGCTCCAATGATCGGCACCAGCACCTCAAAAGGGCCGAGATGGTTCCCTGCCGGCGAAACCAGGGAGGTATCGAAGCGCTGATAAAAGAAGAGATTGGTAAACAAGCCAATGAGGCGCAATAAGACGAGGGCGACAACTGCCCCAAGGGCACCGATGGCGATGGCCAGCAAGGAGGTGGGGATGACCCGCACTGTGGTCGTAAAGTCGCCAAGACGTTCGCCCTTCTGATCTTCATCCTCTCCCCTCAGCGCCTGTAGCAGAGTCCTCCATAGTCG
>NZ_JADGHT010000254.1 GCF_019683755.1 Thermogemmatispora sp.
CAGTATCCCTTGCTTTTTGCCCCAACAGCCCAAGAGGCGGAGCATGCCACCGCCCTGCTCGCTGAGGCCGGTCTGACTGAGCAGCCTTTCGCCGTCATTCATCCGGGCAGTGGGGCCGTTGTCAAACTCTGGCGTCCCGAGGGCTGGGCCAGGTGTGCCGTAACCTTGCAGCGTCGCTACGGCCTGCGCCTCGTCTTAACGGGCACCTCACAGGAGCGCTTTCTTCTTGAAACGATCGCGACGCTGGTCCGTCAGCAGCTCACGACCAGCGAGGCCCCGCCCGTTGTGCTCTCCGCCCTCAGCGTCGGCGAATTGGCTGCTGTTCTACGCCGTGCACGGCTGGTGCTTGGGGTCGATAGTGGCCCTCTGCATCTGGCCGTCTCCCAAAGAACGCCGACTGTAGCTCTCTATGGGCCAGCCGATCCTGCTATCTTCGGCCCTTGGGGCGATCACAGGCGCCATGTGGTTATCCTGGCCAGCAAGCCCTGCCCCTCTTGCCCCAGGATTCCTTGCGGGCGTCTCGACATTGCCCCCCAGGATCTGCCCCTGCATCCCTGCGTACGTCTGATTCCAGAGGAGCGCGTCCTTGCGGCAGTAGAGCAGCTCCTGCCGGCACATATGTTGTAGAATAAGGATGGCACCTAAGAGCTATGGCAGCAAGAGAAGAACTCGATGACTATGGCTATCCGCTTCGCCCGCCTGCCCGGCGCCGCCTCCGCAAGCTGCTCATCCAGATCAGCAAGCGCACACTGTTGACGGCGATCTACCTGGTATTGAGCAGCTACGGTCTGCTGCTGCGCTGCGCACGGCTGGCGCGACGCTATGAGCCTCTCAATCCACAACACTTCAAGCCGCGGCGTATCCTGGTCATTCGCCTGGACCTGATCGGCGATCTGGTCCTCTCGCTGACACTGGTCCATGCTCTCAAGCGAACTTATCCAGAGGCAGAGATTGACCTGCTGGCAATGCCTTCGACAGCTCCGATCGCCAGCGCCGATCCAGATCTGGCCCAGATCATCACCTACGATCCCAATATCTGGCGCCGGCCCAGAGCGCTTGTCCGAGGTCGGAACTGGCGTGAGGCCTTCATTCTGCTCCGTCGGCTGCGAGCCCGCCGCTATGATCTGGCTGTGAGTGTCTTTGGCCCCTGGGCCGCACTTCTCGCTTTGTTGAGCGGCGCCAGGCGACGCGTGGGTTTCGCCGGCGAGAGCTATGCAGGCTTTATGACCGATCCGGTCCCAGGTCGTCACTGGCAGCGCGGTGATCGTCGGCACGAGGTCGACTATTGCCTGGAGCTAGCACGGGCAGCAGGCGTCAGTGTGAGACCAGAGGATCGCTGGCCACGCCTCTCTATCGACCCCCAAGCGCGCCTAGAGATCGCAAGCCTGCTCAAGCGACTAGACCCTGCCAATGGGGCTGAAGAGCAGACCCAGTCAGCAACCTCGCCCGTGCGGCCATTAGTAGTCTGCCACATCGCCTCACACAACGGCTACGCCAAGCGCTGGCCCATCCCCTACTGGGCACGTTTATTGACAGGCCTGGCTCGGGAGGTTCAAGCGCGCCTGGTTCTGACGGGAGCCAGTGGCGACCTCCCGCTCATTACGGCGGTACTCCAGCGCCTGGAGCGCTCTACGCCGGTTCTCAACCTGGCTGGGCAGACTAGTCTGCCCCAGTTAGCCGCGCTGATGGAGATGGCCGACCTGGTCATCAGCGGTGATAGTGGACCGATGCATATCGCAGCAGCTACCGGGGCACCGCTGATCGCCATCCACGGCCCGACCGATCCAGCGCTTAGCGGGCCAATTAGTCCGCAGGCCACCATCGTGCGCAGCGGCATCTGGTGCAGCCCATGCTACGATGCTCGCAGCCCTGCCGACTGCCGCTTCCATACGGTTCAGTGTATGAAGGACGTCACACCAGAGCAGGTGCTAGCGCTCGCATTACGTCGTCTTGAGGAGCGATTATCGGCAGGCACCTCCTCAACCTACTCTGTGCTTGAACGTTCACCTGCTCCGGCTAACCCAGAGCAGTCTCATCAGAGCCGTTAGTTAGCCTTTCGACCTTTGCAGAGGAGGCCGCTTAGCCGTGCAACAGCAACAGCAGCAGCGTTCGCTCTCTACACAGCCACAGGTAGAGCAAGCTCAACATCAACAGCAAGAACCAGTTCACTTACCAGCGGAGGCGCGACTCCTGGTGATCAAGCTGGCCTCCATCGGCGACCTCTTATTGGCTACGCCCGCGCTGCGCGCTCTGCGTGAAACCTATCCACAGGCCCGTATCGACTTGCTGGTGACGCCAGCTTCCGCGGACTTGCTGGCCGGCTGGGAGATCATTGACGACATCATTGTTCTGGACAAATACCTGTTCGATTCGCCGCAGCAGCTTCTAACCAATCCTCTCCGACTCAGACACCTTTACCCGCTCTGGCGGCGGCTGCGAAGCGCCCACTATGATGCCGTACTGCTCTTGCACCATCTGACCCTGCCCTTCGGTCGTCTGAAGCACCAGCTACTGGTACGCGCCACAGGGGCGCGTTGGCGCATCGGTCTGGACAATGGGCACGGCTGGTTTCTCAATGTGCGTGTCAAAGATGAGGGCTTTGGGGCCATGCACGAAGCCGACTACAATCTAGCCGTCGCCGCAGCCGTCGGCGCCCACACCAGCGACCGGCGCCTGACCGTCCCGCTGAGTGAGGCCGAACGGGAGCAGGCCCGCTACCTGCTCTACATGGATGAAGCCCCCGACCCTTTCACGCGCCCGATTATCGCTATGCACCCAGGCAGCGGTAGCTATAGCACCGCCCGCCGCTGGGCCCCCGAGCGCTTCGCCGCCCTGGCAGACACTCTTTACCGCGAGGTCGGCGGTCAACTGGTCCTTCTGGGGGGACCAGAGGAACGCGAGCTACATCAGCATATTCTGAGTTTGCTGCGCTCGGGCCTGCCAGCACGCAGCTTCGCGGGCAAAGGCAGCGTTAAGGTCACCACAGCAGTGCTGGAACAGGTTGATCTCTTTATTGGAAATGATGCGGGAGTCATGCATCTGGCAGCGGCTGCTGGCACCCCCATAGTCGCGATCTTCGGCCTCTCCAATCATCGGGCCTGGGGACCCTACACAGGCGATGTGCCAGGACGCCAGGCTATCGTCGTGCGCCTCGATCTACCATGTATGCCCTGCTTCTACCGTGGTCACGAGCTAGGGACACCCGAGGGCTGTGCTACCCGCGACTGCCTGGCGCAACTGGGCGTCGATCCAGTTGCTGCCGCGGCGCGCAGTCTCCTCTACCAGGCCGGCTACCGCCCCATGTCATCCTCTCACTCTACTCAACGCGGTAGGCCCAGCGAGGGAGAACCTCTGACCCCAGATAGACTGGCTGACTGATCGCGAGCTGATGCTGTCCCTAGCTAGACGCTGGTTTCAGCAGGTTGGCTGGTGTGCCGTTTCACCGGTCGCGAGAAATTGCCGATCTCAACCTCGGGCAGCTCCCGGCGCAGAATCTCGATCAGGGTGCGCATGCCGAGCGCCTTACCAAGCGTATCAAGAGAAGGGAGACGCGGTAAGAGTACTTCAGGATCGATGTTCAGGTTGCGTAGCTGGATCAGGCGCAGGCCCGTCTCACGCGCGAAGGCCAGCAGGGCCTCTACCTCACGCTCGCGGTCGATCAGGCCGGGGAAACAGAGCAGGTTAATCGAGGCGTAGACGCCGGCATCGCGCGCGCGCTTGAGGGATTCCTTCACATCAGCCAACCTGTACCCGATCGGACGATAGTAGGCCATATAGGTCTCCTCGCGTCCAGAGATAGTGCTAGCGCGCAGCATATCCAGGCCGGCATCATAGAGGCGCTGCAGCCAGCGCGGATTGCTGGCATTGGTATTGATATTAATGACCCCGCGATCTGTCCGCCGGCGAATTTCGCGAATGGCCTGCTCAATACGTCGCCACTGGAGCAACGGCTCACCCTCGCATCCTTGACCGAAGCTAACAATAGCCTCCTCAGCTTGCTCGAGATGAGGGACAGCCACTTCCACAATCTCCTCCACCGTCGGCACAAAGGTCAGGCGATCTTGAGGTGAGATAAGCTGCTCCTCTTCCTGTTTCGAGATACAGCCAATACAACGGGCATTGCAGCCAGGAGAGACCGCGATAGCCATCTCCCAGCGACCAAAAAAGAGATTACTGGCCGTGGGACAATAGTAGTCAAGGGCACAATGAGCATGCTGCTTCACGATCCGATTGTGTGGATAGGCAGCTAGCTTCTCCTGTACCAGACGCTCCAGCTTTCGGCGCGGAAAAGCGCGAGGATGCCACTTGCGCGGATCATCCGTTTTCAGCGCTGCCACAAAGAGGCGTCCCCTGAGACCAGCCACGGCACAATATCCAAAGAACGGCAAGGCTCCGCTGTCGGGCACCTTGCTGTAGGCCGGCAGATGGGTGCGCGTATAGCCAATCGGCAGCAGCGCCGCCAGGGCCCACACGCCCCGCCGCTGGAGTGTACGACGCCTTCCAGCCGCATCTAGACCCACAGGCAGCCGACCAGGCAACATCGAGAGCGTCGCCCCATCAGGCAAGGGGATCAATTCTTCAGCCCGCAGCGGGCTTCCATCAAACGCCAGCGCGCGTAGTTCGCGCTCTTCACGGACCTCGCCATGCGCTGTTGCATAGACAAGATACGGTTCCTTCATAGCACCTCTTGGATTGCGCTCATCAGCTTACTCGCCAATGAGCACTTTCCTCTGTTTATCCCGATAGTCTCATCCAAAAGCAATAGGAGACTGCACGAGGACATGGAAGCAACTGAGTGCGTTGTCCTATCCCAACAGGCCGCAGCCAGAAGCAGGACCCAAGGGAGTAGGGTGAGAAAGCAAGCCAACAGAGCACAACTTCAGCAGAGACAGAGACTCCCCCATCTGTGCGCTGCCCACACCATCACAGCAGCGCAGCCAAGCAACAGCGGAGACCAAGTTTAAGCCTTGCCAGGAAGGCAGGGCGCTCCCTTCGCCCCTGGGAGCAGTTGCTCAGTGGACGACCGGCGGGATGACCGGCAACTGAGGATTGGTCGGAGGCCCCTCTGAGCAATCCTCATCCAGAAATCGAGAGCGAGCGCTCCCGACCTGCGTCTGAGTCTGAGCGGGCAGGCGCTGCTCTAGCTCAGACATCTCCTCATAGACAAAGCTCAGCAGGATGTGGTTATTCAGCACACTCTGGCAGACATGACGAATGCGGGGGCGCTCGGCCTCCATCCAGGCATTGATGGCCGCCTCAAGGGCGGAGATGCTATCGCCGCACTGGGCACTATCAAAGCCTTTGTATCGATACACCCCTCTGTCCTTTCTCTGCTAGAACACTCAGGCAGACCTCAGGTACACAACGCTTTCTAGCATCTAGCAAGACGTGACACTCTTACCCCCTGGATACACTCAGGGGAGGAAGGCGCTTTTTGTTTGCTCTCCATCGGGGATCGACATTGTGCAGCCTCTCTCTTGAGAGCCTTCCCCTCGTGAGGCCAAAAGCACTGACCTGTCGACCTTTCGCTCAGCAACGGCTTCGCCTCACGCCGCATGGGGGCGGGTCACCTCCTATCGCCGCAGTGCTATACTGTCCTGTGAGGCAGTGGGCTGCTGTCAACCAGCTCGGGAACCCGGGCCGATGAGGCGGCAGGCAAGTCCCTGGCATGAGCCAGAGGTTGTTGACCTGGACAAGAGTTTACCACGAAAGTGCAGGACTGACCACTGCCCCCAGGCGCTGTAACTCAGAGAAAAAGTGAGGAAAGCTCTTAGCGATATGCTCCACCCCAGTCAAGACCAAGCCGCGGCGGCTACGCATCCCCACGATCGTCAGGGCCTGCAGTAAACGATGGTCGCTATGGCCATCGACAGAGACCCCCCCTTCAACACCCTCCGGCTGTCCCTCGACCACAATCGCATCCGGCAATGGTCTCACGTGACAGCCTGCACGCTCCAGCTCAGCGCAGAGATCAGTAATGCGATCCGACTCCTTATAGTGCAAATTAGCCACGTTATAGAAGACACTACGCCCCTCAGCAAAACATGCCAGAGCTACCAGCACCGGAATGCAGTCGATAGCCCGGCTGCCATCCATCTCTACTGCATGCAGGCGTCGCCCGCCGCGGATCAGCAGCGTCTCGCCCTCTCGCCGTAGATCACACCCCATAGCCAGTAAAGCCGCCAGCAAGGCCTCGCCATCCTCTTCACCAGCCGGCAAGCGTCTCAGACGCAGCTCACTGGCAGGATCGGGCATAGCGGCACAGGCCGCCAGGAGAGCCGCAGCGGAAGGGTAATCACCCGGCACCACATATGTACCGGTACGGTAACGCTGCGGCGCCGGCACCCGGAAGCGACGCAAAGCCGCATCATGCTCAACCACAATCCCCGCCTGACGCAATACCTTCAGTGTTAACTCGACCATCACTTGAGAGGTCAAGCCCTCGACCACTTCGATCACCAGCGGCTCACTGAGGAGAGGCGCCAGAAAGAGCAAGGCACTCACATACTGAGAGCTGCGCGCGCCCGAGACCGCCACCTGCCCACCACGTGGATGGCCTCCATAGAGCGTAATCGGTAGATAGCCCTCGGCCCCCTGAGCCTCAACCCGCACGCCCAAAGACTCCAGCGCCTGCAGCAGCTCGCGATTGGGCCTGCGTCCCAGCGACTGCGGCTGATCAGTGATAAAAGTCACCTGGGGCAGCCAGGCACTGACGCCGAGCAACAGGCGCAGCACCGCCCCAGCATTGCCAACATTGATCGTCACCGCTCCCTCGGCCCGAGGTCGCCCTATCCCCCGCACCAGCAAACACGGCCCCGCGTCGGCGGTCGAGGGGCGTTGGGGCGCCCCGG
>NZ_JADGHT010000255.1 GCF_019683755.1 Thermogemmatispora sp.
CACTAGTAGTTCTCTGCTCAGCAGGGGCTACAAGCTCTGGCAGATACCGCAAGCTAGCTGGGAATGCTGGAAAGGAGTGCAGTTAATGAAACGCTGGTTTCTTGCCTTGAGTGTTGCCTTGATGATGGTCGTCTCCTGCTGGCTTTTGTTGCCGGCTCAGGCCCAGGCCGCCGCGCTGGCTCATAAGCCTGCCGCGACGACGCGGGCTCAGCTGCCAGTCCTTCGCTCACGACTCTATTATAGCAACCCTGATCAGCGCTACAGCTTTGGCTATAGCTTCTCGTTTGTGACCCGCAGCGATGAGTATTATCTGGATGCCGGGACCCACCAGTGGGTTTTTACCTCCTACAATTACCGCCCCGGCTATACCATGATGCTGACCCTCTATCTGAATGATGTCCCTATTGGGACGGTCTGGCTGCCGGAGGCCGGAGGCACGGTGACGGTGACCGGCGGGGCTGGCTATTACTCTTTCCTGCTGCAGAAGGCTAACGATGGCTTCTACGTGCAGGGAAGTGTCCAGAACTTCTGGCCGCTGATCTGGGTCAGCATCTAAGCCTGTCTCAGGTCCCGAGCCCTGGAGTCCTTCCCAACGCCTTCAACAGGACTCCGTTCGCCGGTTGACCCTGCCCTCGTCTCCCTTGAATAGTTCTCTGCTGGCCTCTGTTCTGCCCTGCGGGGAGGTACGAGCTTAGGGTCACCGGCTCGCCCGGCCCTCAGATAACCTCTGCCCCGCACTAGCTCTCTCCCCCCTCCGGCTCGGTTCCCGCTGGCGTGGCGAATGAGACGATAACGATCAAGCCACCGCTGCCCCCAGCCTGGCTGTGACAAAGATTGCCCCTCTACGAACGAGCCTCAAAGGCGGTCTTGATTAGGGCAGGTAAAGAAGGAGGGGGGCAGGGTCACAGGCCAAGCAGCATGACCAGGAATTGGAGAAGTGAAGAAGGAACTGAGTCTCAAATCTGACCAGTACGACACAGCGGATCGCGGGCTTGTTCTTCACCTGTGAGGTGTATCGAGCCAGCATGCCATCGGCCTTGGAGCGAGGCATGGGAAGCCTGCTGGCGGGTCAGGTGCCTTGCTCCCAGACAGGCGGGGCGGCGACTTCATGACCTCTGGCAGGCTGGTCTAGCCAGGCTGGTCAGGGTGGTTCAGGCGCAATCTGATAGCCACAGGAGCCATCGCCTGATCCCAGGCGCCTTCTCTGTTGCGGCCAGTCCATACGGGTGGGTAGGGGACTGGACGCGTCAGCTCACGCGCGGCTGCCCGTAAGCCTCTTCTACTCATCAACATGCTTCTGCTCTCTGTTCCCTCTTCTCTCTTTTTCGCCTGCCGCGCTGCTCTCGCGGCTAGCGAACGAGGAGGGGCCTGGCTTCTCCAACGCCGAGGTCTCTTCTTCAGCAGAGAAGCGATAGCCAACGCCGGAGATAGTAAGAATGAAACGGGGATGGGCTGGGTCAGGCTCGATTTTCCGGCGTAGCTGTCCAATGTAGACATGCAAGTAGTGTGCCTCTCCTCCATAGCCGCTGCCCCACACGCGTGTCAGCAGCATCTGACGCGTCATGATCTTGCCTCGGTTCTGCACCAGGACCTTGAGCAGCTCATACTCTGTTGGAGTCAGCTTGACCTCCTTACCGTTGAGTTGGACAAGGCGCCGTTCGAAGTCGATGCGCAGGGGGCCGGCGCTAAAGACGGCGGCGGTTCCTCCCTGCAGGGGTGCCGCATGCCGCAGTGCAACACGGATGCGGGCCAACACTTCATTCATCCCGAAGGGCTTGGCCACGTAATCATCGGCTCCTAAATCGAGCGCCAGCACCTTATCGCGCTCACTGTCTTTGACTGAGAGGACAATGATGGGCAGATTCGAGTGGGCCCGTACACGCTTGCAGACCTCCAGCCCACTCATCCCTGGCAGCCCAAGATCTAGGAGCATGACATCGGGACGGAAGTGGCTAAGAGCCTCGAGCGCCTCCTCACCGCTGCTGGCGGCATAGACTTCATAGCCGTAGGCGCTCAGGCTACGCTGGAGTGCCCGCACAATCTCGATTTCGTCGTCGACAACCAGGATACGTGCTCCTCCTGCAATCATGAAAGCGGTCGTTCCTCCTCCCTCTGCTCTCGCTGACCAACATGGGCCGGACTGCTCCTTGTCTTAGTCTCTCGGCTCGCTGCCGGAGCCTGGACAGGCCAGGTCGCCGGCGCTGCTGCCCTGGAGGTCTCAGTCAATATGGTCTGCTCTTGAGCGATCTCGCTGGGCTGGGGTTGGTCGTTGAGCGGCAAGGTAAAGTGGAAGATGGCGCCTCCCCCTGGCCGGTTCTCTGCCCAGATCCGGCCGCCGTGGGCCTCGACCAGACCTTTGCACACGGCCAGTCCCAACCCAGTGCCGCCGGCTCGTCCACCACCTCCACCTCCTCCACTGGCGCCCCCTCCTCTCCTGACACGATAAAACTTGTCAAAGATACGTTCCAGATCAGCGGGAGGAATACCAGGCCCGCGGTCGGCAACGCTGACCTGAACATATCCGTCACGACGCCTGGCTTCGATCTCAATCGGGCTGTCGGCTGGCGTATGACGTACAGCATTCTCGATCAGATTGGTCATGACCTGACTGAGCTGCAGATAGTCGATCGGTACGGGGGGAAGATCCTCCTCAAGCTCAATGTGTATCCGCCGTTGCTGTAGCAATGGCTGTAGCTGTAGCAGAACATCATGGACCAGTTCATCCAGTGGATACCACTCTTTTTCGGGCTTGAGAGCCCCCCCCTCGATGCGCGACATGTCAAGCAGATTCTCAACCAGGCGATTCAAGCGGTCGGCCTCACGCTCAATGGTGAGAGCAAAGCTGCGCCGGCTCTCCTCGTCCCAGGCGATGTCCTCCTGCAGGAGGCTGCTAGCTGCCGCTTTGATGGAGGCCAGTGGCGTGCGCAGATCATGCGAGACGGAAGAGAGTAGCGCTGTGCGCAGGGCGTCAGTCTGGCGCAGCAGCTCTAGCTGTAAGCCCTCGCGCCTCAGACGGGCCCGCTCGATGATAGCGGCAGCCTGGTCCAGAAAGGCAGCAAAGAAAGGCCCTTCCAGGGCGCTTGGAGCCTGACCTTTGAGCCGCTGCCTCCAGGTGCGGGCCCGGCCCCAATGTGGCCACTCAGTTTCCTCCATGAGGAGGAAGAGCACTCCGAGGACACGGCCACCTGTCTTGAGCGGCAGGAGCCGGATATAGCGACGTCGGCCCCATGCACGCAGCGAACTCTGCAACGTAGCGCGCAGGCCACGCCCATACGGTCCACTTCCTTCCAGGGGAACATCATGCAACTCGGCAGCCTGTCCATTGGCCATGACCCACGCGGCTGTCGCCTGCTCGTCCGACGAGAGCTGCAGCCGTTCCTGAGGCAGCCCTGCATTGGCCAGCACTTCCAGCCTACCCTGCTCGTTGGGCAAGAGCAGCGCACAGCCGCTGACTCCCCAGGGGGCAAAGACTTGGACCACAGCCTGCGTGACGATCGTTAGCTGACGCTGGAAGTCCTCCTCATGGTTCGCTGCGCGCACCAGATCGTACAGGATACGCGTCTCGCGCTCGCGGCGCCGCGCCTCATCTGCCTGTCTGCGCAGAGCGTTGGTCATCTCACCGGTGATGATGGCGGCGGTAAGAAAGACAAAAAGGGCTAGCCATTCCTCAAAGCGATTGACTGTCAGGCTGTAGAGGGGCTGAACCAGAAAGTAGTCAAAAAAAAGGAAGGCCAGGACGGAGGTCAACACGGCCGGATAGAGGCCGCGCGTGCTGGCCAAGGCCAGCACCACCAGGAGATAGAGGAGGGAGATATTGGGAATGCGTGGGTAGAGGGCAAAGGTATAGATGACAGCCGTGACCAGAGCAGCCGCTAACAGCGCCAGCAGGGTATCGATAAGCAGACGCCCCCAGCTCTGCCGTGGTCGTGCGAGCAAGGGCAGGAAGTAGTGGCCCTGATGATATTGCTCTCTCATAGTTACGCTTCCCCTCTGTCCGATGGCCGGTGCGGGTATAGCCTGGTCACCTTCATGCGCTGAGCCAGTAGTGGGAGACACCTGCTGTTCCTCTCCCTTCTTGAGACTCCCCCTTATTATAATTCTTTGCTTGCTTTCCTGCTAAAAGGCAAGGGGGAGCAGGCCCGTGCTCACAACCCCGTGAAGGGAGAAGACCCGTAGCTTAGGAGATCCGAAAGATCCCCTTGGACAGTGCGTCTTTCACAAAAGAGGCTGGGCCAGTTCCCGTCTCTCTCCAGACTAGAATCACAGGAAAAGGAGCAGCACATATGCGACAACCTCTTCGGGGCAGTGGCGATGGCGCAGCATGGGCATGGGTCTTCTTGCTCATGCTGGCAATTTTGGGCGGCTGCCGCGGTCGCAGCGCCGCTCTCCCCACTGGCGGCCATTCCCAAAGCGGAGGTGTGAGTCAGGCGACCACAGCGCCGGCAGCGAGAAGCCAGAGGAGTCCAGGCTGTGGTCAGGCTGCCGCTGCTCGTGGCACGACGCTGGTGGAGACGCTGATGTCCGGCGGTTTAGCCCGTAGCTATCGTCTCCATGTGCCCCCAGACTACCAGCCCGATCAGCCCTTACCGCTGGTATTGAACTTTCACGGTCACGGAAGCAGTGGCAAGCAGCAGGAGGCGTACACGGGTTTCTCCTTGCTGGCCGACCGAGAGCACTTCTTTGTGGCCTATCCTGATGGGGTTGTGGCTTCCGATGGCCAGAGCGGCTGGAATGCCTACGGACCGCACCCCACGCCTGTCGATGATGTACGGTTCACGAGCGATCTGCTCCAGACTCTGCAGGCACATTGGTGCATTGATCTGCGACGTATCTTTGCTACCGGCCTCTCCAATGGAGGTGGCTTGACGGCTCTGCTCGCCTGTCGTCTCTCGACACAGATTGCAGCTTTTGCGCCGGTTTCTGGTGCCTTCTATCCTATCCCCAGCGGCTGTCATCCAGAGCGTAGTGTCCCCATATTGGAGATTCATGGCACAGGTGACCTCATCGTTCCTTATGGGGGGAAACCAGGCCTTGGCCTGCCTCCGATTGGCCAATGGCTGCAAGACTGGGCTCAGCGCGACGGCTGTCTGCAGGGGCCCACGGTTTTCCTCACCGAGGATGACATCACCGGTGAAGCATGGTTCCACTGTGCAGCGCCGGGCATCGTGGTGCATTACCGCATCTCCGGTGGCGGTCATACCTGGCCCGGCTCACTGATTCCGTTGCCCTACTACGGCCAGACGAGCCATACGCTCAATGCCACAGTGGTGATCTGGCAGTTCTTTGTTGCCCATCCGCTGCCAGTCTGACGAGCCAACTTGATCGCTGGGCAGGGAGGCGCTGACCGAGGCTGGTCAGGCCTCCGGCTCTGAAGCAAGGTAAAGGCCACGGAGAGCCAGCAATGGACTTGACAAGCGGCACGGGCTGAGCGCCGCCGAAACAGAGCGGCAGGTTGGCGCAGAGGAGGAGCTCCTCTACACCAGCCTGCCTCCTTCATCCCCCGGCTGAGTCACCCCACCCGGGGAACAAGCCAGCTTAGCCTATTTGCTTGGTCGTAAGAGCCAGGCTAGACGGTGCTGCCACGTCCACGGGAGAAGAGACGCAGGAGAAAGATGAGGATAATGGCCCCAATCAGGGCTACGACAAGGCTGCCCCAAAAGCCGAAGCTCGCTCCTGGCGCCAGTAGATCCATCAGGAGGCCGCCCAGGAAGGCCCCAATCAGGCCCACGATGATGTCTCCGATGATACCGAAGCCGCTCCCTTTGACCAGGAAGCCAGCCAGTGCACCAGCAATCAAACCGATGATGAGCCAGGCGATGATGCCCCCAGGATTTAAGGCGGCAGCAAGCACAAGTGAAGCTGCTGTCATGAAGAGTATCCCTCCTTTAAAGAGGATAAAAGAGATGTAATACAATGGGCAGGCAAGTTGTACCAACGATGATCTTTGCCTCTTCATTCAACGGCTGGTACAAATCACACTTGCCACTCTTAACACGGCGAAGAGATCAAGAAAGGATACAGACCAGTCTGCTTCTTAGAGAACAAGAGAACACAGGAGAACGTTCGCCTTCGGCGAGGCTCTTGCTGGCAGCCGAGAGCTAGCGTAGCAGCGGGCGAGGTTGACGCGCAAAGAAGGGAGCGCTATACTCAAGAGCATGAATTGCAGCAGGCGGCATAGCTTGACTCTGGTCCTGCTGAGCTGCCTTGTGCTCGTGCTGGGGGCGAATGCCTGCAGCCCGGGCTACAGCGGCACAGCCAAAATTGCTTTTGTCCGCGCTGGCCAGTTGTGGACTATCTACCCCGATGGCAGCGGTGCCTACCAGATTGCTGACAACACACCTCCTGTCGTAGGCGTGGGCTGGTCACCCGATCACCACCTCCTCGTGTTTCGCACTTTGGATAGTGATTACGCGGCGAGCGCGGCGGGGCGTCAGCTCAAGTCGGACCCCTTGACTGGGCTGGTGACCGATGTCCCTGCTGGGCTGAATACGGTGGGAGTAGATGGAGGCACGCCCATTCCGATCTTGTTCTCCAGCGCCGCCGTGCGCGTCAGTGATGCCTGGTGGAACCCCACGGGCAACCGCTTGCTCTACCGGCTTACTCTCAGAGGGGGGACGTCCCTGCTGCGCTGGGAGCTGGCGCAAAACGACCAGCCGGGTGGTATCGCCACGCGTACGCTGCCGGTCAGCCTTGCGATCCCCTCGTTAAGCGCCGGAGCTGGCAGCATCCTCGGAGTTGATCAGCGTGGCCTCTTCACCACCACGCTTAGCGGGACAGAGCAGCGCTGGCTCACGCGTGGACTTCCAGCCGGCCACCCACTGCCAGCCACCCTGGAGCGAGT
>NZ_JADGHT010000256.1 GCF_019683755.1 Thermogemmatispora sp.
GTAGAGAACGACGAGGCCCTGATGGATAAGTTCCTCGAAGGTGAGGAACTCAGCGAGGAGGAACTGCGTACGCTGGTACGCCAGGGTACGGTGAGTGGCGAGTTGGTGCCCGTGGTGTGCGCGTCCGCGCTAAGGAATATCGGGGTGCAGACCGCACTTGATGCGCTTCTCGACTACCTGCCGAGCGCCGCTGAGGCACTGCCCGATGAGGTGCGGGCCTTGGGCGAGACACTGGCACTCTTCGTCTTTAAGACTGCCGCTGCTCAGGTCGGGACGATCTCGCTCTTCCGCGTCTACAGTGGGACGCTGAAGGCTGATAGCCATGTCTTTAATGTGCAGACGCATGCCGAGGAGCGTATCGGCCAGTTGATCATTCCCCGCGGCAAGGCTCAAGAGAATGTGGCTGAGATCACCGCCGGCGACATCGGCGGCGTAGCCAAGCTGGCCAATACCCATACGGGCGATACACTGGTGGGAAGCAAAGAGGTCACTACCGCCCTGGAGCCTATCCATTTCCCCGAGCCATGCTTTACGGTGGCCGTCTTCCCCAAGAGCAAGGCTGATCTTGATAAGATGAGTAATGCCTTGACGCGCCTGGTAGAAGAGGATCGCACGCTCCGCGTAACGCGCGATCCAGAGACGGGCGAAACCCGGATTTCAGGCATGGGCGAAACGCATATCCAGGTCGCGGTCGATATGATTAAGCGTCGCTTCGGCATCGACCTGGAGGTGCGCGATATCCACATCGCCTATCGCGAGACAATTCGTAAGAAGGCACGCGCCAACGGGCGCCATAAACGGCAGACAGGTGGTCACGGCCAGTTTGGCGATGTCTGGCTGGAGATTGAGCCACTGCCCATCGGTGGCCCCGACACTTTTATCTTTGAAGATCGCATTGTGGGCGGCGTCGTCCCAAGTCAGTTTGTCCCCGGCGTTGAGAAGGGCGTGCGCGAGTCACTGAAGCGTGGCTTCATCTCCGGTAACCCGATGGTGTATGTCAAGGTAGCCCTGGTTGACGGCAAGTACCACCCAGTTGATTCCTCCGCCCAGTCATTTGAGATTGCTGCTTCGATCTGTATGCAGGAGGCTGTTCCCCAGGCCAGTCCGACCATCCTGGAACCGGTGATGAATGTGACGGTGATTGTGCCTGAGCAGACGATGGGCGATGTGATGAGTGATATCAATACGAAGCGCGGGCGGGTGCTGGGTATGGAACCCCTTGGCAACGGCATGCAGAAAATCATCGCTCAGGTCCCCCAGGCGGAAATGCTCCACTACGCGACAGATTTGCGCTCCCTTACCCAGGGCCGCGGTACCTTTACGATGGAGTTCTATCAGTACGAGGAGGTCCCTCCTCAGATCCAGCAGGAGTTGATCGCCCGTTACAAGAAGGAAAAGGGCGAGTCTGCCTGAATCTCTTTGCCTGTACGATAGGCGCTCGTGGAGCTGATAGAGCGGGGCATCGTCCTGCGACGGCGGCAACGGCAGTTTTCTTCAAGGCCCTTGACTCATCCGCTGGGACAGGACGGGTCCCGCTTTGCTCTCTAGCGCCGGTGCTGAAGGCAGATTATCCTGTTCTTGCTCTCTTCCACCCTCCTTCCAGGCCGCTGGCTTTGCCTGGCAAGCAGAGTTGTTCGCTGAGTGTGGCAGGCTTAACTGAGACGCGCCCCCCCACTACACCCCGGTTGCTGGGAAGCAGCGTCGCCGATCGCTTTGTGGTCGCTCGCTGCATTGGCTCTTTGATCCTCTACAGGAAGTTGTTGCCTCTCTCTGATCTACGATGGTGGGATGCCAGGCCTTCTTTTTCTTCCTGCGCCGCAAGGCGGCAGAAAGCGAGAGTTTGGCCTAAGCGGCTTACCCGCGAAGAAGGAAGCTCTGCGGACTTGACAGCGGACACCAGGATACGTACAATTCCAGAGACAACGAACAGTTCGTGTTCCTTCTTAAAGGTGAGAGCAGGGGGCCTGCACCAGAGCTCAGTGAGGTGGCCGTATGCCTTCCAGACCGGTTTTCTCTGCGCCTTCGCTTGCGGAGGTGCTCAAGCAGCTCAGGATCTACCGGCCCAGCGGTCTGCTAACTGTTCAGCGAGCACGGGGCGCGCCGCCCGAAGAGGTTTATATCACGGTGGAGCGGGGACAACCAACGCTGGTTGTCTGGAATCGTCAGCAGCAGGAGGCTAGCGAGGCCGTGCTGGCCTGGTTGAATTCATGGGGTGAAATTCGTTTTACTTTCCAATCTGCCGAACCACTGTTGCAGCTTCCCTCACCGGGCCAGCCGGAGCTACAGGAGGGTGCTCCCGCGGGCGAGGGCCCACGGCGACCAACTTGGCCACCTCTCTCGCTCCAGAGTGGACCTTTGCCCGCTGTCGGAGGGCGGGGCAGTGGCCGTCAGACAATCCCGCTTCAGAGCCAGCCTGGTGGTCCGACTCATCCACCCGGTCAGGCTCGTGGGCAGGGTTCCCAACAAGGCCCTATCCAGGCCTCGAGCCAAGGGCGTCCCCAAAATGGGCGTCTGACTCCTCGCTTCGGTGATTCGCTAGTGCTGCCAGCCGTTAAGCCTGTCCAGCCGCTTGGTCCGCTACCGCCGGAAACCGTTGTACCTAGCCTGACCGCCCGCGGCAAAGAATATGCTGCGACCGCTGTCCCGCGCTATGATCGCATCGTCTTTCTCCTCATCAATGGTCGGCGTACACTCGGCGACTTGGCGCAGCTCACTCGGCGTACACCCGCCGAGGTGTATGCTTCGTTACAGCGTTTGCAGGAACAAGGGCTAATTCAGCTCACGTTGCCACCGACCAATGGGCATGGCCCTTCTTCCTCTCGACGCTAATTCAGGAAGCTGCGGTCTGGATGCGTCTGCAGATGAGCATTTCGCCGCAGTACCTGCTGGGCAAAGGGAACCTCCCGTCTCAAGATTTCATTTTCTTCGGCTAGACGCTGGCGGGTCGAGGTCAGTTCCAGCAGGTGCTGCTTCTGTTCATCTTGCATATCGAGCAGATAGGCGATGAGATAAGAGAGTTCCTCTGGATCGCTTGGAAGAAGCGCCTTGATCTCCTGACGACTGCGCGCCTCGAGCAGGATTTCCAGATAGCTGCTGAAGAGATCAAGAGCGCGCTCGGCGTAGGGTCGCACCAGGCTGGCAGGCTCGTGCATGTCGCGATAGCTCTCGACCAGGCCCTCAAGATATGCTTGCTGGCGTTTGATCTGGCGAATACGAAAGCGCTCGGTACCTACAGCGATAAGGTGATAGCGGCCGTCTTCCAGTCGCTCGATCTCTTGGATCTCAGCCAGTGTTCCGACGCTGTAGGGCACTTCCTGCAGATGACGACTCTCGGGACGCTTGAGAACGATACCGAAGGGAGACTTCTCCTCAAGACAGCGGGCAATCATTAGGCGATAGCGCTGTTCAAAGATATGCAGTGGCACGACTGCAGTTGGGAAGAGCACCATCTGCAACGGGAAGAGCGGAACCTCGATAATTCTCTCCACGGGATTTTCTCCTTAGTAAGCCCCAAAGCTTCCCCAGGCAGTCTAGAGTCTAGCTGGCTGGGCGCTTCTGCCAGACTGCGAACCAGGCCCGCCCTACCAGGCTGAGGGCTCAGTTTCTGGAAGGAGCCGCAGGCGACGGCGGTGGATCAGGTCCAGGCCAGGCGTTGACGAGGCTTCCTTATCTGCTGAACCCCGGTTGAGTAAGGCCAGCGGCTGGCTTGAGTGGTCTTTCCCTCTCCTTTCCAGCCCGGCTCGTTCTGGCAGAAGGGCCACTACTTCAGACCGCCTGAGTTGCATGCAAATGGGGATGAGAGTGAGCATGATCGGGCCAGTGCCGGTGCTCGTGACTATGCATGACGCCTGGTGGTGGCAGCTCCTCGGGCGCATGGCTATGGATGCCGTCGAGATGATAGGGGTGATCGTGCCCGTACCAGCGTTGGGCTGGATCGCAGTGCGCCACGAGCAGACTGTGCCCGTGATGCCAACGTGCGCGAAAGACATCATAGTTTTTCTTACTCTTCGTCCGTCGCTCCTCCTCGCTCAGACTATACCACTCACGATGAGGATGTCTGATGACACGTGCCGCCACTTCGGGACAGACAACCACGCGATAGCCGGCGGCCTTGAAGAAAAAGCTGTAGTAGACATCAGCCAGGCGATAGAAGCGGAACTTCTCATCGAGCCATCCCACCTCGTTAAGTAGGGCACGGCGAAAAGCGAACAGGTACCCTTCAATGGCGTCAACCTCGGGGCCGCTCTCTTCACGGAACTCGCGCAGGTCCTCAGTGACCAGGCCAAAGGGGCCAGTGACTCCTACCTGCGGATCAGCCAGTGTTTGCTCGAGCGGTGTCCAGATATCGCCACATAGCTCAAGAGAGGTATCCAGCCAGACAATGATTGTCCCCTGACTGGCGCGCATGGTCGCATTGCGTCCTGCAGCGAAGCCTAGGTTATGGTCGGCGAAGAGCACGCGGAGGGCGATCTTTTCACCGTTGGCCCCCATCAACTCCGCACGCCGGGCCAGTTCGCGCAGATAAGGGAGGGTTTCATCGGTAGAGCCATTCTCGATGACGATCACTTCCAGGCTGCGCCCGTTGGCATGGCGGCAGATACTGCTGAGGCAACGCTCAAGGTCTGCCCGGTTATTGCGCGCCAGCAGATTCAGGGAGAAAGTATAGCGTGACGGCTGCTGGGTGGCATCCGGAGCATCTTGCCAGCGCGAGAGGACAGGGAACTCTTCGCTGAGGCGCCGCGGCTGTACCAGTGTACCCGTGGGCAGATCACTCAGTTTCCAACCCTGCTGGAGCATGCGGAGACGTAGGGCATCGGCGCGCGCGTAGTCGCCTTGCCGGCGCAACGCCTCTCGTTCATGGACGATCGCCGCCAGCTCAGCCGGCAAGAATTGCTGCGTATATGTTGGTGTACGCCGCTGACGCGGTTGTTCGCTCAGGAGATACGACTTGAGATCGAAGCCGAGTACGCGGTCGAAGTCAAGCAGAAGCTGGAGCTTGAGAGTGGCATCCAGCTCGGGAGCGCGCAACATGGCAGAGAGCACCGCCATCGCCCGTGGGATGTTCAGGTCGTTCTCTAGCTCACGACGGAAGGCCAACCGCCACGGCTGCTGTTGGTCCTCTACTGGCTGGAGCGCACGCCCCTGGTCAGCTTGCCGCCATAAATCATAGGCTCGCTCTCGCAGGCGCTCCAGGGCGATCTGGGCCGCTTCCAGGGCGCGGAAGGTAAAATTGAGACGGCTGCGATAGAGGGCCGTGGTGTAGAGGTAGCGCAGTGCCAGCGGATCAAAGCCGCGCGCTTCGATCTCGGCCAGAGTATAGTCGTTGCTCACTGACTTGGCCATCTTCTGGCCATCGGCAAGCAGATGCTGAGCGTGAACCCAGTAGTTCACAAAGGGCTGGCCGCTATAGGCTTCACTCTGGGCAATCTCGTCCTCGTGATGCGGAAAGATATTGTCGACTCCTCCGGTATGAATATCGAAATGCGGCCCCAAATATTTCATGGACATGGCCGAGCATTCAATGTGCCAGCCGGGGAAGCCACGCCCCCACGGGCTATCCCAGGCCATATCACGCCCTGGCTCGGCGGGCTTCCAGAGCGGGAAGTCCTCGGGATGACGCCGGTCAGCATCGCTACCCTCATGAATGCCAATCTGCATATACTCTAGCAGGTTGCGCGAGAGCTTTCCATAGTTATGAAATCGCTGAATGTCAAAATAGACGTAGCCACGTACTTCATAGGCAAAACCTTTACGCAGGAGTTCCTCGATGATGTGGATCATATCGGGGATATGTTCGCTGGCCCGTGGGAAGACATGAGCGGGCAGAATATTGAGCCTGGCCTCGTCTCGATGAAAGGCTTCCGTGTAAAAGCGCGCGATCTCAGCAGAGGTTTTCCCCTCCTTACGAGCCTGGGCTTGAATTTTGTCCTCGCCGCGGTCTAGCAGCTCATGACGCATATGCCCGACATCGGTGATATTCTTGACATGGAAGACTTCGAAGCCGAGATACTCCAGGGTCCGGCGCAGCCAGTCGGCCATTGTGAAAGTGCGTAGATTCCCTATGTGGATATAGCGGTAGACAGTCGGGCCGCAGGAGTACATTCTGATCTTGCCCGGCTCCAATGGCACAATTTCGTCGACGCGCCGCGTGAGTGTATTGTAGATTCTCATGGCCTCATCACGCTCCCAGCATGCGTCAGACAGAACACAAACGAACGGTCTCAATGGCCTCCTCTGCAGGCCGTGATTCGAGCGCCCGTGAAGCCCGGCTTAGCCGTCGCAGTGAAAGTGCGCCGTGGCACACTGCGACGGCGACCGCCCATGCTCACGCTGTTCCCCACGGAAGCATTATATTCCCGGCTTCGGACCCTTGACCAGGCGAGGAGGCAGGTCAGTCTCCTCCAGCCCTCCGCGGCGTCGTAGTCTAGCCTTCCTCCTCGCCAGCCATTACACACCTGAGCAGCCCCAGGCTTAGGCCGTCATCTCTTTCACTATCTGCTGGACCTTAGCCCCCGGGGCCTTGCCTTTCAGTTCACGGGCGGCCAGGGGCATGACTTTGCGGAAATCACGTCCTTGTTCCTCGATCAGACGCGCTACTACAGCTCGAATTTCCTCATCGCTGAGCTGGACAGCTTGCAGATAAGCTTGCAAGATCGCTTTTTCACGCTCGGCCTTCTCTACCAGGTCGCTGCGCCCTCCTTTCTGATAAAGAGGAATGGCCTGGTCACGCATTTTAATTTCGCGCTCTATCACCTGATAGCAGTCGGCCTCGGTGAGTGGCTTGCCATACTCAGGATGCTTACTATCAGTACGCGCAACCTCTAGATTATGAAT
>NZ_JADGHT010000257.1 GCF_019683755.1 Thermogemmatispora sp.
GTACTGGATAGCGGCGACCCGGTACCTGGTAAAGGAGGACGCGGATGTACTCATGCTTGCAAGCTCCAGGCGTGATTGAGCAGAGCAAGCGGCGCCGGTGGCGCCGCGCCCACAACCCCTATTATATACCATCCTGGCGAGCCTACCAGAGCTGAAGAAGATACGGACCCGAACGGCTTGACACGCGGGCTCAGCCCTCGCCAGGCCCACGACGATAGATCACGAACTCGAAAACATCAGCGACATGATATTCCTGTGAGAAGAGCATGGGATGCTGTTCCAGGCTGTAATCGACCTGCTCTACGTAGAGCACAGGCGTACCAGGAGCCAGATCAAGTTTCTGCGCTAGCCAGGCTTCGGCCAGCAAGGGCCGGAGCTGGGCGATGCCGTGGTGAATCGGCAGGCCAAGCTGCCGGGCTAAGAATTCATAGAGCGAGTTGCTATAGAGATCGGTCAATTCATAGCTGGCCATTTGTAGCAGGGTCGCCGGCAGAAACTCGATCGAGAAGACCACCGGGCGCTGATCGGCCAAATAGACACGCTCAATCACAAACACCTCATCCTGGGGAGCGAGAGAGAGCCGCGTGGCGACAGAGGGCTGAGCAGGCAGGGTCTGAATGACTACATCGCGCATGCCCGGGGTGTGTCCCGTGGCCCGGATAAGCTCACTGATGCCGAAATTGTGGTCAAGGCTGCTCTTGACCTGCTGCAGGCGCTGATTCACAAAGGTTCCGTACCCATGACGGCGCACAATCAGCCCTTCCTCAGTCAGACCTTGCAGAGCCTCGCGCAATGTTGTGCGGCTAACTCCCAGGGTCTCGGCAAGCACCTCTTCATTGGGAAGACGAGAACCAGGGGGATAAATACCTGTATTGATAAGGATGCGCAGCCGCTGACGCACCTGGCTGGCCAGCGCTCTTCTGGCTTTGATCGCCATGCAACCCCCTCCCTGCTTCTGCTTGATTGTTGAGAGCAGAGCAGGTAGACTAGAGATATAGCACAGAGGCAGTCACGAATGTTTAAGGTTGAGTCTACACAATTGGTGCAGAGATGTCAAGTGGTTCATATGATTGGCGGTTCCTGCTGTAAAAAGGGTGATTGCTCTTAGAATCGGTGCAACTATCACAAGCAAGCAGAAGGTATCTGGCTCAGGAGCGCCTGTCTATGCACTATCATACCTGCGCCCAGCGTCTGCCCGGCCTCTCAATCTGGCAAGAGCGAAAGCCAGCAATGTGCCTGTCATCCTGGCGAGCGTTCTTCTGACACTAACCATCTGAACGTTAGTTAGAAGAGTAGCTGAGCGAAGACAGCCCTTGTCAGTGCAGAAACCGATGGATAGGCCAGAGGTCATAGACACGTGAGCGAAGGGATAGGAAGGGGCCGAGAAGGGTTGACCGCAGAGCAAAGCCAGAATCACTTATGGTGTGGTCTCTCTCCCTGCTGGCGCTGAGGTCCTGACAAGCATGCGTCGCAAGCAGGTGAGGGAGAGCAAAGCACTGGATGCTTTCCGGCTCTCTTCCTCAACAACTTGTATCCCTCTACTATAGTGAGAAAGAGCGAGGGGACTGGCGGCCTGGCCTTCTCCTGGTTATACCTGCGCCATCCGCAACATTGGTGATCCATGCAGAGCAGCGAATCGTTTAGCAGTGCTAACGCCGACTCATTTGAGTTGCAACCTCCCTATCTGGCTGCTGCTGGGGCTGATCCATTGCAGTTCGAGCTATTGCGGCAGCAAGAGCAACTGATCAGTAGCACCAGCCTGCTGCCTGAAATCTTTCGTGCCCGACTCTTTACCCTCCTTAGCTATCTGAGGCAGGTACCTCATTGCCTGCACTACTGGCTAGCCTGGTTTCTCAGCCAAGGCCAGGGGGTCTCAGCCATTGCTAGCCTGTTCCAGCTACCGACGAGCGATGAGGACGGTGCCGCCTGGCTTGAACTACTCGCCGGGCAGACTGGGCCTCTAGAGAGCTGGCCCGAACCGGCTTCCGATCTGGAGCGGGCCTTGCTTTGGGCTGCTGCCGCTCTTCTCTTACCGGGTGAGCCGGCAGAGCAGGCCCAGCAAGAGCTACGGCGTCTGCTCTTGCCGGAGGCCTATGCCTCGTTGCAAGCCCTGCTAGCCTTCATCCAAGCCTGTCATCTCTGGTTGAACGCCTATCCCGAGCGCGCACAACTTGCCGACGAGCAGGCGCGTCAATATCTCCTGCGACTGCTCCAGTGCCGTGATAGAAGAGAACAGGAGGAGCTGCGTTCGCTGCTAGAGCGGCTCGATTCCTGTACAGACGAAGCCATCTTGAGGCGCGAGCTTGAGCTGTATCGGCGCCAGTTGCGGACCGTACTAGAGGCCATTGGGGACAGCGTTCTGCTTTATGATCAACGAGGACGCCTCGTCTATCTGAACACTGTAGCGCGTCGGCTCCTGCCCCTCTTACAGCCTGATCACGCCCGTCTGGCCTTCCTCACGGCTAAGGACGAGGAAGGGAAGAAGGGGGGCGAGGCCGTGGGGGTCTCCGCCGCTGCGGGCGAGCCGCTTCTGCCTCTGCTGAACGATACTCCCGCCTCTCTGCCGCTCAGACGCATGCTGTGGGAAGGAGAGGCTATCGCGGGTGAGCATGCACTTGAGATCAGCCTACCGCTTGCCAATGGTGAGGAAGCCATCTTCAGCTTTAGCGGTGCGCCAGTGCGTGGTAGTCGTGGCCGGATCATTGGCGCTATCGTGATCGGAAGGGAAGTGACAGCGCGGCGTCGTCTGGAGCAGCGTGCTCACACCGCGCTCAATGCGCTCCTGGCGATGGCCGAAGCCCTGGTTCAGGCGGATGACGAGCCGGCTGCCATCCAGCAAGGCCAGCGGGAGAGCCAAACGCGTCTCATCATGCTGCGCTTAGGCGAACTGACGCGCCAGGTATTGGGCTGTCAGCGCGTGGCCATGCTCGGTCTTGAGCGAGAAACCGAGCGTGTTCAGCATGTGGCTGTCACCGGGGTCACGCCGCAGCAAGAGCGACTCTGGCAAGAGAGCGTACTTGGAGCGCCATTAAGCGTCTTTCTCAGTGCGCCCCTGCTGGAGCGCCTACGCGCTGGCGAGAGCCTGCACATTGATCTTGAAGCGCCCGAATTCAGTCATCTGCGGAGCCAGATTCGTAGCTACCCGGTGCGAGCCTTGCTCATCATCCCCATGTGTCTGCGAGAGCGCCTGATCGGCGTACTTTCTGTAGACTATGGGGCTGAGGAACATCGCTACAGCCCTGATGAATTAGCTCTGGCCGCGGCAGTGGCGCGCATGGCCACCCTGGTGCTGGAGCGCGAGCATCTGCTAGAAGAGCGGGCCGAGGCTCGCGCCAGCGTCCTGGCTCTGCGCGAAGCCAATCGCCGTATGGACGAATTCATCAGCTTTGCCAGCCATGAGCTGCGGGCTCCCCTGACGGTCCTCAAGGCCAATGCCCAGCTCATCAAACGGCTCCTACAGAAGGCCAGTGCTCTGGGTCGCGATCTCAGTAGTGGTGGCGCACCTGGGGAGGGTAGCGCAGGTCAATCCCCTTGGCAGTCGCATCCTGTACTCCAGCGCCTGGCCGGCATTCCCGAGCTACTCGACCGCTCGATTGCTCAAGTCGATTTACTGGATCGCCTAGTTGGGGACCTACTTGATTTCTCCCGTATTCAGTCGGAGACCCTGCAGTTAGTGCGTCGGCACCTTGATCTGGCGGCGATTGTGCGCGAAGTCGTGCAAGCTCAGCAGCAGGTACATCCGGGACGTGACATTCGCCTCTCGATCGAGCATACTGGCGCGGTCATTGTTGAGGCCGATGCCGCGCGCATTGGTCAGGTGCTGACCAACTATCTGCTCAATGCCATTCGCTATGCGCCGCCCGACCGGCCTATAGAGGTCCGTCTGTGTGTCGAAGATCAGCGAGCGCGAGTGCTGGTGCGTGATGAGGGACCGGGCGTGCCGCTCGAGCTGCAGCAACGCATCTGGGAACGCTTTTATCGCGCGCCGGGCATCCCCGTACAGGAAGGCTCGCCTGTCGGGCTGGGGCTAGGGCTGCATATCTGCCGCACCATTATCCAGCTTCATGGCGGTGAGGTGGGGCTGGAAAGCCAGCCTGGCCAGGGGGCAACCTTCTGGTTCGCTCTCCCCCTGGCCCAGGTCACAGACCGCCGTTCAGCCACCCAGTCGCCTGACCAGTCGCCGGCCTGAAAGGATCGGCTAGCCTGGAGAGCCAGCAGTGCTCTGGACAAAAGAAGGCTACAGCCAGGCTGCCTCGGCGCCGCGGCCAGAGAAGTTTCCCAGGAAGACCAGGACCAAGCGTAAAGTCAGGAAGGGGGAAACTCTGTCAGCCTGGGCTGGGGCAAAGTGCCATCCCCTCTGCCTTCCTTCCTGGCCTCGTTCTTCTTTTGGCTTGATGGTGACCGGTCTGGCCCGACAGCGCCTCCTCAGCTCCCTAGCACTGCCAGGAGCATCGCTAGCAGTCCAATGATGCGCAGGCCATCGCCGATATTATCGATCAGCAAAGAGTTCACGAAGAAATATTTCTGGAAAATCATCAGATAGCCCAGGCCCAGGAAGAGGAAGGCCGTGCCCATCAGGAAAGCGAAGCGCGTCGGCTTCTTCAGTAGGGCCGTCGTATACATATAGAAGATGCCCAGGCAGAGAAGAGAGCGAGAGCCACTCAGAGTGGCACGTAGCCATACATTGGGCAGATCAGGTAAAACAGGAGAGAGCAGACCGATACACAGAGCGGCCAGCGAGCAGATGATCTGAAGGCGAAGCAGAGCATTCAAATACTGGTCTGAATTACTGACAAGACTGAGCAGAATAAACAGATAGGCGCAGGCCTGGCCCAAATAAAGGAACCAGTCGGTATTTAAAGTAACGCTTGTCACCAGCATCGACAACAAATCGGCCAGGCCGGTGAGGGCGATCATCCCCATAGAGATACCCAGCATCAGCAGGCGCGTGCTGCGCACCTGGGGATAAGCAATGACCACGCGCACAGTCACAAAGAGCGTAATCGTGATCAGAATAATTGCCAGCACGATGGGCATCCAACTGAGACCCACGTCTGCCTCCTTCCTAGCGAACCAAAGCTAGAAGCAACCAACCGATAGATGAGCGATAGAGAAAGAGAAAAAGCCAGAGCGCGACAGAGCCCGGTCGTCGGACGAGAGGCCAGGCCAGAGCGCCTCGGCGGGGAGCGGGAGCGAGCTGGCTCAAGACTCAAAGAGTCGTTCAGCGTTGACGGGATGCCCGTCGGGATCGACCAATTCCACCCGCCGCATCTTCACAAGGATATGTAAAGCGGCCAGAACATCGGCCAGTTCCATACCCGTACTATGGACTAACTCCGCGATGCTCTGGACACCGTCGATCGCGGCATGCAGACGGCGAGCGCGCTTATCGCTGATGGCTGCAGAGCGCGCGAAGGGATTGTCAGAGGTGAGCAGCTCGGCATCCTCTTTACGCCGCGGGATCAGGGCGGTCAGAGGCACTGGCTGCGATTGATGGCCTGGGCCTGGAGTTCGCATTGAAGCCAGCACTGTGCCGGGAACCGTCATGTTCGGCCCCGGCGCGGCAGAGGCTGCGGTCGGCAAAGGGAGCAGCAAGCCGCGCTGCGTAGCCAGGCCGATCGCCTGCCGTAGCAGGGTCGTAATCGCATGCTGCAGATCCGCTTGAGGCGGATAGCTCGTAAAGAAAAGATAGGTTAGCGCAAAAGGCAGCGGCTCCTGGGGTCCCGGCGTGGCAGGCGGAGCGGGAAGTAAAACAGGGCTGCTCATGAAACCACCAAGACAGTAGTGGCAGGCATATTGATGCAGCAGGCCCACCTGCTGCGGAGGAAAGAGCATCTCAATGGCAAAGGTCTGGACTGGGCGCTGCTCAAAGGCCAGACGCTGGGCGATCAGCAGCATCTGTTCATTATACGTAATCTGCTCCGGCAGGTTGGGATCACGGGGAAGCATGGTGCGCAGATGAAGCACGGAGGTGCGGGCCGGCGTCAGAAGCGGTGTCCAAAACTCAATCAGCTCGATCTGGAAGTGTTCAATGAAAGCGTAGCAGAGCCACTGGAAAAGTTCATCGACCGTATATATAGCGGATACAGCGCGTAATAAAAGATTCATCATAACAAACTGCTGTCTGCGTGCATCTGGTGAACCGGCTCTGCCTTGAGGGTACTGGCTGCTCATGAGCAAAAAACCTCTGTGTTCAGGTAACGGTCTAATCCAGTCGTCAACCAGCTCCGGCGGTCGTAGCTAGCTTTTTCCGCCTCTTCTTCAAGAACGCCAGGAAAGGGGAGATTTTTCTCTTTGGACCAACTCTATGCAGCGAAGAAAGCGGCTGCTGGCTTTTGGGCGGTGGCTGCGGCGGGACCCCTTGCTCGCACAAAGCCCAAAATTGCCATGCTACCATAGCAGGTAGCTACATAGAGTGTCAATAAAAATCGCATTAAAGTCAAGTTGAGATATCGACACATTCTGGTCAACAATTGGTTATCAGCTCCCTTTTAATAAGCGAGTACAAGTGAGGCGCCTGCTCTCCAAGCCAGGCCCAGACAAAGCCCCTGGAAAGGCAGAAACAAGCAAAAGAAAGCAGAGCAGCGGACTGGCTCTAGCTAAGCGCCAGTCCGCTGCTCTGGCAGAAGAGGGCAAGCACGTCAAGCCTGGAGGGCAAAACCCTCGTGAGGAGCGAGGGATACCAGAGGCGTCAACGACCCCTGGCTTCAGCCAGGGGTCCCCGGCGGCATGCCTTTATGGACGTTAGTGTGGGATGTGTGGGTTATACACATCTCCCAGCCCCCG
>NZ_JADGHT010000258.1 GCF_019683755.1 Thermogemmatispora sp.
CTAGAGGCGCCATTCTGTGTGAGGGCATTGATACCAATAAAGCTGTTCAGAATAAGAGTAATGAGGGCGCAGATAACAAGAATGCCAAGTCCAACAGCGGCCATGAGCCAACGCATCCGGCGTCCGAGCCGCGGAGAGAGAGCAAACTGCATGGTGACTCCCCCCCCAAGCAGGCCCTCGTCCTCACTGTCACCCTCCTCCCAAGAGGAACAGGCAGGAGCACCAGCTTCACTCGGCAGTAATGTGGCTGGAAGCGAACGGGGATAAGCAGGCGGCGGGAGAATGGCCTGCGGCTGGGCACTAGGAAGTAGCTGCGTAACCTGCTCCGCAGAGTGATCCCCTTGCGGCTTCGTTAGCGCGTCGCCCTCTGGACCGGCCCCGTGAGGAGCCAGAAACTGGAGCATGGTACTGCCTAGAACAATGATATCTTGCGACTGCAGGGGAAACGGGACATGGGAGGGAATAGGCTGCCCATTGACCCGGACCACGTTGTGGGGGGCGAGATTGATCAGGTACCAGCAGCCATCATTATCGAGAATGAGACGCGCATGCTCTCGCGAAACCGAGAGGTCCATTAAGACGATGTCATTGCTGAGGGCCCGCCCAATGCTGGTCTCACGCCGCGTCACCACATGTACTAGCTGCTCGTCGGGCAACCAGGAGAGAGGAGCGCGCGCGCGTATGGCCCAACCCCGCGCCGTTGGGGGTTGAAGGTGGGGCATGCGCACCACCCGTAACACACCGTAGCTCTGGCTCATTGTCCATGCGTTCCTGCGGCGGTAACAGTGCTTATTGTGAATACGCGCTTGACACGCATGCCTCGCTCCACACCTTGGGCACCCGGTGCGATCGACTCAGGCCGCGTCGCTGCTATATACATGGTAGCATAGAAAGCGCAGAGAGAGTAAGCCACCTCGGCAACACGCTGGCACTCTCAGCAGGCCGCGATTACCCCGCCCGAGGGAAATCACGACCTCACTCAATGACAATGCTCTCTCTACAACAGTGGGCGCACCCGCCCCATCCCCATAGGCGTTTTGTACCCTACGCCACAGTAGAAGGCCAGATAAGCAAGCAGCCAAAGCTGCTGGCGCACCGTCAGGCATGGGACGGCTGTCGACAAGGACAACTGACCAGGCTCCGACGCAGGATCAGGCCCACGCAGCCGATAGACGCAGCGCCCGATAAAGCCAGGCTGAACATGGGTAGAGAAATGCACCTGATGCGGCTTCAGATCATAGTCTTCTATAATAATACCATCGTCAAGGATATACTCTTCGATTAGCTCAGGTTGGATCAGCGCAGCTAGCTCGCGCGTCTCTGGCTCTTGTGAGACAAGCTCCTGCCAGCGCTTGGCAAGGCCAGGGAAGAGATAGCGAGGTAAAGGCAGAAGGGCATAATAGTTTCCATAGATCTTGTTGCGCGTGTTGATCCAGTTAAAGGTTGTGAGCGAATCGAATTCCAGGGTCATGCGCTCACAGCGCGCAGGCGATAACGAGGCAGCCTGTCGGGCCAGCTCACGGAAGGTCGTAAAGCCCGTCCAGCGTGAGGGGTCATCTGGGCTGGCGATGACCTCTTCGAGCAGAAAGACCTGGCGACCAATTTGCATAAAAGGCGAGCGTCGCATATTGCCACTCATATGATCAAAATGCACTAGCGCCCTGTAGAAGTGCGGGAATAGCTCGCCGAGCAGCAGCGTGATGCGAACCGTATAGGTCTTCTCTGGGCTGAGCGGCAGATGCCGATTATGGCGCTCGGCCTCTCTAACCTGAGCTGGTGGCAGTGGAAATTGCAAACTGGAGCAGGTGAAGAGGCGACGTTTGTTCCCTTCATGGAGGCGCGCAGAGACATCAGGGGCCGCGCCACGCAGCCACTCTAGCCAGGCTCCATGGACCAATTCGCCTGAGAACGGCATCAAGGTGCCAGGCTGCAATGGCCGCAATCGCAGATGCAGGGCGTAGAGATCAGCTTTGAAGCTGCCCGGTGATGTTAGAGCTGTGGTTTCCATGCTCGCCCCTTCCGAGAACTCTCATATGTAGATGTACCGCAGGCTAATGGTTGCAACTGCCACAACTGTATGTTAGCATAAAATATGTATAACCTCTTGTCTAGCAGGAGTAGGAAAGGTGGCTGTAGACGGGAAGAGGAGAAGCTCCTTTTTTCGTGCCCAGACATCGCCACTCCAATCCAATGAGCAGAGAGGGAAGTCGGTGCCTTTCCTGGAGCAAGAAACCTATGAGCTACTACAGCAGGTAGCGCGCTTCTTTGCAAGACAACACCAGAGCGAAGTATATCTAGTAGGGGGAGCTTTGCGTAACCTGCTCCTTAATTCGCCCTCAGTCGATTGGGACCTGGTTGTCGCTGGCGAAGCGCCAAGGCTGGCACGTCAACTGGCCGATGCTCTGGGTGGTTACTATGCTCATATGCATGAGAAAGCCAGTCGGGTGGTGATACGGAGGCCACAGGGCGAGTGGATCATTGATGTGGCCCCCTTGACCGGCAGCATTGAGGAGGACCTGCGCCAGCGCGACTTTACGATCAATGCGATCGCCTTGCCTCTAGATGCTCTCTTGCACACCGCCGCACCCTCCTCCTTGACCTCGCTGCCGTGGATCGATCCCTGCGGCGGCCTCGCCGATGCTCAGGCTGGCTTGCTGCGCGCAGTGAACGCCCAGGTCTTTCAGGCTCGTCCAGTGCGCCTGCTCCGCGCCATCCGTTTTGCGCGCCGCTACTCTCTGCGCATCGAGCCAGCAACGGAGGCCCTCATCCGCCGCGATGCTCGGCTGCTGACAGAGGAGGTGGCTGAGCGCCTTCTCAGCGAACTCTACAAGCTGCTCGAATTGGAGGACGCGACGCGCAGTCTGCGCCTGCTCGATCGCTACGGCCTGCTTACCGTCCTGGTACCAGAGCTAGGGCCGGCCCGTGGTATGCCGCAGCCACCTCCCCACTACTGGGATGTCTTCGAGCACTCGCTAGAAACCGTCAGTGCGCTGGAAGCCGTAGCGCATGCGCTACAGAGCGAGCCGCGGCCCTTGGATGAGCTGTCTTGCGCTGCCTGGTGCCAGCCGCTCTTGCTTGGTCCTGACCAGACGGACCATCTGGCGCAACTGCGCGCTCTGGTTGCTGAGGCCACACGTCAGGGATTGCTCTCGTTCTCTGAATTGACTAAACCGGCCTTCAAGCTGGCGGCCCTGCTGCATGATATTGGCAAACCAGCCACCCTGAGCTACGATGAAGAGGGGACAAGCCATTTCTATGGCCACCAGCAAGCAGGAACTCCCCTGGCCGAAGGCGTCATGAAACGTCTGAGCACCAGCGGCCATGATCGCCATCTAGTACGTCTGGTGACGCTTCACCACATGCGCCCGGGCCAGCTTGCACGCCAGGAGTTTGTGACACCGCGCGCGATTCGACGCTACTTTGTCGATCTAGGAGCCTACGGCCTGCATGTCGCTCTCTTCTCGCTAGCCGATCATCTGGCAACCTATGGCCCCGGCTATCATCTCCGTCCTGCTGGGGCCTGGGAGGCCCATCTTGCTTGTGTGGCTCTTCTCTTCCGCAGCTATCTCTATGAGCGGGAGCGCTTTTTACCAACACGTCTACTGAGCGGTCACGAGCTGATGCGCCGTCTGGGACTGCAGCCAGGCCCGCTGGTCGGCGAGCTGTTGGAGATTATCGCCGAAGCCCGCGCAGAGGAACGCATCCACTCGAAGGAGGAAGCTCTCTGGCTGGCTCGCGAATATTTACAGACGCACGAGGCTCACACAGCAAGCAGAACGGAGGAGCATGATTCTTCTTCGCCTTCCTCCTAAAGGAAGCTTCTGAAATATCTTTTGATAGAAGCTGCACAGCATGCTTGAGGGTGCCGGAGCCGCTCATGTACAGCAGCTCCGCACAGGTGCTCTGTTCCATTCAAAGGCCCCGTGCTATAATAACTGGCGATACCCGGCAGCAGAACGCTTCCTCAGCTAACTGATCAGCCATTCAACAACTCCTGATAGGAACCGAATAGCATGGCCAAAAAGCGCAAGAAAAACAGCGGTAGTGGCTCCTCGGCTGTCCAGCGGCGGGCCCAGATTCAGGCGCAGGCCCAGCTACAGAGCCGCAGCCCTCAAGGCAGCGGTGGGGCAAAGACAGGGGGAGCTCAGAGCAGCAGTGCTTTCCAAAGTGCAGCGAGCGCCCCTTCCAAGAACGCAGGCTCAGCCACTGCGCGCAGTGCCACACGCGCCGAAGCCGCGGCCCGTTCAACCAGCGCTACCGCTAGCACCCATCAGCCGCAACGCCGCTACGTACGCCGGCGCGTCAGTGGACGGACACGTTGGCTTATCGTCGCCGGAGCTCTGATTGTCGTCCTGGCGATCATCGGCGGTTTCATCGTCATCTCTCAGCAGCACAGCAGCTCTGGAGCCCGGGGGAGCACCGACCCCGAGGTTCTGAAGACGGTGACGAGTATCGATGTAAATCTGTTGTCCCAAATTGGAACAGGTGGACAGAAGAACCCTCTACAGGCTGTCACTAACCGTGAGCGGCTGGTCGGCCCCAATGGCAAGCCAGAGGTCTTCTACTGGGGTGCAGAGTTCTGTCCCTATTGCGCCGCAGAACGCTGGTCTCTGGTGATAGCGCTCAGTCGTTTTGGTCACTTCAGTGCCCTACCCGAGACAACCTCCTCCAGCACCGATGTCTATCCCGATACGGCAACATTTACCTTCTACGGCAGTAGCTACACCAGCTCCTATATCGATTTTGTGCCGCTGGAGGTCGAAGACCGCAATCAGCAACCCCTGCAGACGCCAACGCAGGAACAGCAGAGCCTGGTGAACGCGCTTAACCCAAGCGGCGGTTTCCCGTTCCTGGACATCGCCAATATCTATATGTCTCAGGGACAGAGCGTTGATCCAGGGCTGCTGAGTGGCCTCTCACAGAAGGACATCGCGATTCAGCTCACTAATTCGAGCACGTCGATTTCCAAGAGCATCCTGGGCGTGGCTAATTATCTGACAGCGGCGATCTGCGTGGCTACCAACGATCAGCCAGCTAGCGTCTGCAAGGCTACGTTTATTCAGTCCATCGAGAAACAACTGCCGCGCGTGGCCCTGGCGAACAGCGGTCGTACGGCCTTCAGCCTGGCGCCGCTCACTGAGGGCACGCTACCAGCACAGAGCCGCCTGCGTCTCGACAAGCGAGCGATCTAGAAAATCTGTCCGTTTGCTTTCAAGCGGCTCGGGAGGGGGTTTCTGCCCCTCCGAGCCTAGCTGCACTACGGTTGACAAGCCTATCCAGATGACGTACCATTACCTTGTCAAAAGGCAGTGGAGACGGCAGACAAGCGCGCTTTCTTCGTCGGATCTGCCCGACTGATCGCGCTCGAGCGCTATCGAGCGGACTGACTGGAGCCATCAGTGAAGGTCATCGCCATATTCTATCAGGGCCGCAAACAGCACACTGCTGAGGCGGCAGCCCAGCTTGAGCCGTTTCTGCGCCGCCGCGGCTACGAGGTCCGTAGTGTCGATATCCGCGAGGAGGGAGAGGAGACCCCCGAAGGCTTGTTACAAGGCTGCGAGCTGGTTATCGTGCTGGGCGGCGATGGGACCATTTTGCACGCCGCGCGTCTGTGTGCCGCCGATGGCATTCCTATCGTAGGAGTGAAGTACGGGCGTGTCGGCTTTTTAACGGAATTAGAACCCCGCGATCTTCCCTACGAGCTTGTACACTATCTAGAGAAAGATGATTCGGTCTGGGTGGATACGCGCACAATGCTAACAGCCACCTTGGACCAGGAAGGACAAAGCGAAACTTTTCTGGCGCTGAATGACATTGTGATTGCGCGCGGTACCTGGCCCCGCGTAGTGCAGGTAGGTATCTGGATCGACGATCATTTTTATAGTACGACCTATGCCGACGGGGTGATTGTCTCGACGGCTACCGGCTCAACGGCCTATAACCTGGCCGTCGGTGGCCCCCTGCTCCATCCACAGGTGCAGAGTATGGTTCTGACGCCAATCGCTCCCCACCTGGCTTCTGATCGGTCGTTGATCCTCCACCCCGATGCCTGCGTGCGCCTGCAAATTGTGACTGGCTCGCAAAGCGGTGTCTTCTCTGCCGATGGTCAATTGAATCGCGAGGTCCGCAACGGCGCTATGGTCACTGTCCAGAAAAGCCAGTATGAGACCCGCTTTCTGCGACGCCGACCGCCGACCTACTTTTACCAGATTATCAACGCGAAGCTGAGAGATGACGAGTAGGATCGCTCGTACGCTCGTTCGCTTATCCCCTGATGCCAGGCGCGCGTTCGCCCGCACTCTCTTCAGCAACGGGTGCCAGGTGGCAGCCCGGCTGCCGGTCCGATCCACCGGCCGGCTGTTGCCTCCCGCATGCTTCATCCGTTGAGAAAGTTGCCTGTGCAGTGCCATGTTGCTTGAACTGAACATTAAGGATTTTGCTATCATCGACAATCTGCATCTCACCTTCCATCGACTCTTCAACGTCTTTACCGGCGAGACAGGGGCAGGCAAATCCATTATCATTGATGCCGTTAGCGCCCTGTTGGGAGGAAAGATCGGTGCAGAGTATGTGCGCGCTGGCTGCGAGCGCGCCAGCGTCGAGGGCGTCTTTTCGCTGGAGACGCTGCTGCCACCTGACAACAATGGCTTCCAGAGTCTGGCTCGCACAGCAGAGGAGGAGGAAGAAGCGGCCCCTAGTGGCGATACGCTCTATGCCGCTATAGAACAGGCTGAGAGCCGCCGCCTGGAACGCCTGCGCACTGATCTCTCCAGCGC
>NZ_JADGHT010000259.1 GCF_019683755.1 Thermogemmatispora sp.
GAGTATAGTCCTCAACAAGCTGCACCAGTTCGGGATCGCTAGCATAAAAAGAGAAAATAATAATATTAGCCTCAAAGAGGGAGAGAAAGCGCTGGATCTTCCAGAGTTCAGAGAGGATCAGCTCAGCGGTCCCCAGGGCTTCATGCGGCGTCGGGCCTTCTGGGCCTCCTGATACTGGCCGAGCAGCTCATAGATCTCAGCCTTCAGCATCCAGGCCCGGGCATAACTACGGTCAAGCTCAGTAGCCTCATTGAGAGCATCGAGGGCGGCCCGATGGTGGCCGAGCCGCAGCAGGGCCTCTGCCTTATTACACCAGGCCACGGCGCTGTGAGGATTAATCAAGAGCGCCCGCGTATAGGCCTCGACTGCTCCAGCAAAATCATGCAGCGCTGAGCGAGCATTGCCCAGACCGTTCCAGGCATGGAAACTATGAGGATCACAGGCCAGCGCCTGCTCATAGGAAGCCAGCGCCTCAGTAGTCAGGCCCATATCTAACTGCGTATCCGCCTTTCCATTCCAGGCCGCCACATAATGCGGGTCCAGCGCCAGAGCCCGCTCAAAATGGACCAGGGCCTGCTGATAGCGCTGCAGGCGATGCAGCGCTAAGCCGGCGCTCACCCAGACCACCGCGCTCTCAGGATCGATCTCAGTAGCACGCTGAAAAGCCTCATAGGCCTTGCGATAGTTGCCCTGATTATACAGCGCCGTGCCCTTACCATTCCAGGCATGGAAGTTGCGGGGAGAGAGCTGGAGCGCCTCCTCATAAGCCCGCAGCGCCTGGGCATAGTGCTGCTGCCGTAAGAGCTGATCTCCTTCATGGCACTTCTCACGGACACTGCTACTAATGCGCGAGGAGACGCGCGCCTGCTGCTGGGCCGGTAGAGAGGCGCTGGCTCGCGCCTCTACCGTACTGTCCTCAACCTCATCAGGGAGAGCCGCCGCCTGAGCAGGCAGAGCACGCCGACCACTCGCCAACGGAGGAAGGCGCACCGCCTCGCGCGAACGCAGCACCAAGGCCCGTGCCCCGCTACCAAGCTGTAAGGCGCGATCAAAATCATACTGAAACTCCAACATGTCGCCATAGCGCTCTTCCGGGCGCGGCGCCAGAGCGCGTAACAGCACCTCATCTAATTCCGGCATCAGCTCACGGTTCAGCGAAGAAGGAGGCACAACAGGGCCACTCAGCGGATCATGGGGATGATAACCGGTGAGCATTTCGTAGAGGACGACCGCACAACCGTATTGATCGCTGCGAGGATCAACAATACCATGAGCCTGCTCAGGAGCCATATAGCCGACTGTGCCCCGCACGGTCACAGTCATACCCACGCGGGCCCCTGGCTCCAAAGCGCGAGCGATTCCGAAATCAGTGATCACCAGGCGATGGTCCTCCTGGTGGATCAAAAGATTCTCAGGCTTGATATCACGGTGAATCACCGGGCGAGGACGAGTATGAGCATAATGCAGCGCCGACACCAACTGATGGAAATACTGCACGGTCTCCCAGAAGGGCAATGGACCTCCAGCGCTGGCCAGGCGTGTGCGTAGCGAGCCAGCGGTATAGAGAGGCATAATCAAAAAGACGCTGGGGCCATCACGGCCATAGTCGAGGACCGGGGCGATATTCGGATGATCGAGGGCCGCCGCGATGCGCGCCTCGCGCAAAAAATGTTCCCGCTCGCTCGTCGTCGTGCGGCTTGGCAGGAGCAACTTGATCGCCACATAGCGCGACAAATGGCGATCGACTCCACGAAAGACCGCGGCGTAGCCTCCCTTACTGATCAGGGCCTCAACCACATAGCGACCGGCGAGCGCAGTTCCCAGCAGAGGGAGCGCGCAGGCTCGGCAGAACAGATCAGACTCGCGATTCTCATATCCGCAGTCATCCAGGTCGGCGCAGCGTCGCATGCCCTCCTCCTCTTTGGAATCTCTCACAGTCTCTCCGTGCATAACCCCAGGCGGAGCTATTGCTAGCCAGGGGAGCTGGCACCTCGTCTACTCTCTGCTCCCAGCGTGCCTTTCTTTTCATCACGTCTTGCGCAACGCCGCCTGTTGCTCCAGAGAGCGTACCCACTCCTGGCAAGAGCGGGCCTCCTCGCTGCGTCCGAGGCGTTCCAGCACAACCGCCTTATTATGCCAGGCATCAGGTTCCTCGGGAGCGAAAGCTGTTGCCTGATCGAGAGCTGCCAGAGCCTCCTCCAGGCGCCCCAGCGCGAAGAGCGACAAGCCCTTGTTGTTCCAGGCCGCGATATAGTGAGCATCGAGGGCCAGGGCACGATCAAAAGCCTCCAGAGCTTCCTGATAGCGTCCCAGCTCGTGGAGGAGGCTCCCCTTATTGTACCAGGCGGAGATCAGGCCATCGTCATAGCGCAGGGCCTGGTCATAGGATTCGAGGGCATCCTCATACATGTGCAGCGCAGCCAAGACGTTTCCTCGATTATACCATGCGCCGGCCAGGGTAGGATCAAGCTCCAAGGCCTCATCGTAGGCGGCAAGCGCCTCCGCATAGCGACGCAAATCGCGCAGATCGTTGGCCTTATCAAAATGATAGAGGGCATTATGCGGTTCCAGTTGCAGAGCGCGCTCATGCAGCGGAAGCGCCTGATCAGGTTGTTTGAGGCGACGCAAAATATTGCCCTTGATATCCCACAATGATGCGCGCTGGCTATCTAGCTCCAGGGCCCGGTCGACCGCAATGAGGGCCTCCTCATAGCGCTGCAGGCTATAGAGCGTATCGCTCATGGCCTGCCAGATCACACTCTGATTCGGGTCGAGCACCAAGGCGCGATCGAAAGCGAGCAGCGCCTCCTCTGGGCGATTCTGCTCGGCCAGGGCCATGCCGCGGCCACTCCAGGCGAAGGCGGAATTCGGATCGAGGGCCAGGGCCTGATCGTAACAATACATCTCCTCATCGTAGCGGCCCAGCTCGTGCAGCACACTGGCGCGTGAGTTCCACAGCTCAGGATCATCCGGGCGTAGGCGCAAGGCATAGTCGTAGGCTGCCAGAGCCTCTTCGGGGCGCCCGAGCAACATCAAGGTTGCTCCCTTACCGACCCAGGCTTCCACCGGGCTGCCCTGTGAGCGAATAGCCACTTCATAAGCAGCCAGGGCCTCCTCATAGCGCTGCTGTTCATAGAGCATATTGGCCTCAGCCAGCCAATCACGCACGCCCGTTGGAGTAGTCTGACGCTGAGCTACGGCCCCGCGTGTCAGCGCCGGATGCCGTTCGGTACTGACCTCCTCCTCTGCCACCCCCTCCTCAGCTTCTCCCACCTCAGCCGTGGCCTGCACCGTAGCCTCCGCCTCCGGCCAGAAGAGATCACTTCCCACACGCACCGTCATATGAGGGCGGAACTGGCGCGCGGGTTGGCGCGCCGGATCGAACTCTGTCTTGACCAAAAAAGCTACCGGCCCATCCTGGCCATAATCGGTCACGCGAATGCTCCCTGGCTCATGCACCCGACTAGAGAGCGACATGGCCAGCTCCGCATCTTGCAGGAACTCTTCCCGCTCCTGCTCTGTCGTCTCACGTGGGCGCAGCACACGGACCGTCACCGGCAGCCCGCGATGATGATCCAGGGCCTGCAGGGTGACCGTCTGGCGGTCGCGTGAAAGAAGATCCATAATTTCATAGCGCCCCAGCAGGAATGAGCCTCTGGTTGGAATTCCACATCGGGCGCAAAAACGCACTTTATCGGGATTCTGATAACCACAGCCTTCGGCGTCCAAACAGCCCCCCATGGGCCTCCTCCCTGCTCAGCACATCGTTTTAATAACGTTCCCTCATACATACAAACACGTAGACATCGCAGAAACGGTGAAAAAGCAGCATGCAAGCATATAGGGACCCGCGACCTACTCTAACGAAAGGGTCCTGCTCTGTCAAGAGAACGTTCCAGCATGCTTTTCTCATGATACCACAAAGTGCGGTCTAAGCGCTGCCCAGCGGCCATTTTCGCCTCTCCCTCCCCCTCCCTGGGGTACTTGCCTTCTGTCTCAGGCCGTGTCATAATGAAAAAGATCTCAGCAGATTTGCTGTAGCCGTCACCTGCGGAGATCCTCTATAGTAAAGGCAAAACCCTGTAATGGCTGGTGCTTGGTTCGGCCTGGTCTGGCTCGATGTGGTTCGGCTCAGCCTGGCCTGGCCTGGCTTGGCTGCGAGGAAGTTGCTCCGCAGGAGGGTTTCTTACCGTGTTCAGTGAGCTACGAGAGCAGGATGATAGTAAGATGACACTACAGGCCTCCACCAGCGCTGTCAACGGCGACCATGAGGAGCAGCAAGTGATTCGCGTACTGCTCGCCGACGACCACGCCCTAGTCCGCGAAGGAACACGGCGCTTGCTTGAGGCAGAGAGCGATGTGGAGGTGGTGGCCGAGGCCGCCAGCGGCGAGGAGGCGGTGGAGGCCGCCCGCCGCTTGAATCCTGATATCGCGATCATGGATATCGCTATGCCCGGCATGGGAGGGATCGAGGCCACACGCCAGATCAAGGCTCATTGCCCCAAAACAGCCGTGCTGGTCCTCTCAGCCTACGATGATGAGCAGTACTTGATCGCTCTGCTCGAAGCGGGCGCGGCTGGCTTCCTGTTGAAAAATGTGCATGGCCAGGAGCTGGTGAACGCGATCCGCGCGGTGGCACGCGGTGAGTCGGTGCTGCAGCCGTCGCTGACAGAGAAAATGATGCGTCGTCTGACGAATCGCAGCCACCCGGCGCAGCGCTCCTCGGATCTGCTGAGCGAGCGCGAGTTTGACGTCTTGCGCCTGGCTGCCCGTGGCTTGCCTAATAAGGAGATCGCTCGCCGCCTCGGCCTGAGTATCCGCACCGTCCATAGCCACCTGGCGAACATTTTCCAAAAGATGCAGGTCGGCTCGCGTACCGAGGCCGTGCTCCAAGCCCTGCGTCAGGGCATGATCTCACTCCAGGATACCTATGATACTCAATGAGAACCATGCTTAAGCAGGCACCGTTCTCGTCCCTTCGGCTGCTCGTAATTGCGCTCTCCCTGGCCATTGCTTTACCCCTGTTGCTCTGGTCTATCCACAATTATCGACCAGCCCCTAATTTTTACGGCCCACGAGCCATCTATAGTCTGGTCGCGCTGACTTCCTTGCTGGCACTGTTAGGACGCGTTTCTTTGCTGCGCCTTCTCCGTTCAGAACTCGCTAATCCTCAAAATACCCGTCAGAAGGTGCTCGATACCTGGCGCCCTCTCTTCCTCTTCGATATCACTGCCCCTTTCTATTTAGCCGCCAGCGTGCTGATTAGCGTACCTGCCGCGGTGCTGACAGCCGTGATTACTCAAATGGTGCTTCAGGGCTATACGCTGGCTCGGGGCTTTATCTCTTGGAGCGAGGCCTGCTATCGTCTGGCCAGTACAGCTCTGATCGTCTTTATCGCCGGCTCGGTCTACATGTGGGTGGCGGGCAGCACTCATCTGCCCATTCAGCACAACGGCCGCCTGGCGGAGACCAATGAGCTGCTCGGCAGCGTGCTGGCCGCTGTTGTCATGATGGTGCTCATCGCCCTGACAGCACTCCCGATGCTGATCCGCTGGTCGGGCGATTCGGCCAGATCTTCCTGGCGCGCTTACTTGACTTCGCCTTTTCTGCGCTTTCAAGCTCTCGTGCTCAGTGTGGGTCCGCTGCTGCCGGTCGTTGATATTTTCGATGACGCCGCCGCCGAGCTGGCCTGGCTCTTCTTTTTAGTGCCCCTCTTTGCGATCTATTATCTGGCCCTGGTCAGTACACGTCTGAGTATTCAGACCAACGAGCTGCAACGCGCTCTTGAAGATTTACGCAGCGCACGGCGACGCCAGGATGAGTTACGCGACTATGCTTCCTTGATCACACGTGTGCAGGAGGAAGAGCGCCGGCGTCTGGCGCGTGAGCTACACGATGATACAGCTCAAGCCTTGATTGCGCTCTCACTGGGATTGGATGGCCTGGGCCGTGCAATGCGTCAGCTCCAGCTCCCCGAGAAAGATCTGGAATGGCATGCCAGCCTGCAGAACCTGGCTGATCGCACTTTGGAGGGTGTGCGCCGCGCTTGCCGTGATCTGCGTCCGTCTGTCCTGGATGATCTGGGTCTACATGCAGCCCTTGAATGGCTCAGCGATAGCTCCGCCGAGCGCGGTGTACCTTGTACGTTTAGTTGCTCAGGCGAGCCTCGCCCGACCTCTTCGGAGGCCGAGATCGCCGTCTTCCGCATTGTACAAGAAGCCCTGTCGAATGTCTGGCGCCACTCGCAGGCAACGCAGGCCTGGCTGCATGTGGCCTATCTGCCCGACTGCCTGACGGTCACGGTCAGCGATAATGGCCGGGGCTTTGCTCCCGAACAGGTGGGGACAGGACGCGAGCACGGCTCTCAGGGAGGACTGGGCTTGCTCGGGATGCGCGAGCGGGCCGCTTTGATCGGTGCAACTTTGTCAATCGAGTCAGCTCCGGGTCAGGGGTGCGTTGTGCGCCTGTCGCTCCCTCTCCAGCCTGAGCATGGGAGAGCTGATCAACCCTGGGAAGCCAGCCAGCAGGCCAGGTAGACCGCGCCGAGCACCCGGCCATTCTCTCTCTCTCCTTCTCTCACAGCTTCAGCAAGCCTTTTTCTCCCCCTCCAACAGCAACCTAGGCCCAGCTCGTTCCGCGCGTCGCCAACGGGCCGCTCCCCCACTTTCCTCCATCAAGACAACTAGGTACATCTGCTGATGCGTTTTGCCAGTCAATGACGCATAGTAATAACTGGGTGGGGTCCGGGATGCGGCCAGTGTTCATGGA
>NZ_JADGHT010000260.1 GCF_019683755.1 Thermogemmatispora sp.
CCCCCCCCCCCCCCCCCCCCCCCCCCCCCCCCCCCCCCCCCCCCCCCCGGGGCATCCGTATGGCCGGTAGGCCTTCCAAGTGCACGGACCTCTCCTTTTTTCTAGTGGAGAGTAGGGAGCAGCCTCTTGGGGCAAGACGGCGGGCTTGCTTTATACCTGGGCTGACGGATGGAGCGAGTGAGCGAGCACTGCTGCGGTTGCTGCTTGACCCTCACTGGAACTGGTGATACTCTTTTAGCTGAGTGTGGGCGCCCGCGGGACGCCTCCGCGGCGCCGGAGCAGTGGCCGCGTGGAAACTGGTGCTGGCATACAAGATGCGGCAAGTGGGCTGACAAGGATGGAGTAACAAGACGCCAGGTGGGGTGATCAATCAAGCAAATGGCCACCTGGCGTGAGCCGCGCTGTGGCCAGTCGGTAAGATGCGGCGGTCGTTCCTCGACGGAGAGGTGTGAGGGGGCAGACAAGATTCTGTCCAGCGCTTCCCTGTGTTTCACGTGAAACAGGAACACCTGGGGAGAGCATCTTGTCTCAGGATTGTGGAGGCGCTTTATCCTCCCGCTCCAGCGCTTCGCAGTCAGGCTATGACTGACGAGTAGCAGCAAGTAGCAAGAAGGAGAAACATCCGCATGGTAACACGAGTAGGCATCAACGGTTTTGGCCGTATTGGACGGCAATCCTTCAAAGCGATGCTTGAACGCTATCCCCACGAATTAGAGGTCGTCGCCATTAACGATCTCACCGATACCTACACCAATGCCCACTTGCTCAAGTACGACTCCACCTATGGCCGCTTTCCCGGCCAGGTTGAGGCGACGCCCGAAGCGCTCATTGTCAATGGCCACACCATTAAGGTCCTTGCTCAGCGTGATCCCGCTCAGATTCCCTGGGGTGACCTAGGTGTTGATATCGTGATTGAGTCCACCGGTCTTTTCACCGATGCCGATAAGGCGAAGGCTCACCTCCAGGGAGGGGCAAAAAAGGTCATTATCTCTGCTCCCGCCAAAGGCGAGGACATCACGATTGTGCTCGGAGTCAATGAGCACATGTATGATCCGGCCAAACATCACATTATCTCTAATGCCTCCTGTACGACGAACTGTCTAGCTCCCGCGGCTAAGGTCCTCAACGATCGCTTTGGCATCGAGCATGGCCTGATGAATACCATCCACTCCTATACCAATGATCAACGGATTCAGGATCTGGTCCATAAGGACCTGCGCCGTGCTCGCGCCGCGGCCCTCAATATTATTCCGACGACGACTGGCGCCGCTCGTGCCGTAGCGCTGGTAATTCCCGAGCTGAAGGGCCGCTTCGATGGCATGTCCCTCCGGGTACCGACTGCCACCGTCTCAGTCGTCGACTTTGTAGCGACTCTGCGCAAACCCGCGACACGTGAAGAAGTCAATGAGGCCTATAAGGAGGCCGCTGCTGGCTCCTTGAAAGGCATTCTGGATTACACCGAAGAGCCGCTAGTCTCGTCCGATTTCCGCGGAGATACCCATTCCGCCATTATCGATGGCCTCTCGACAATGGTGACTGGGGGCGGCCAGATGGTCAAGGTGATTGCCTGGTACGATAACGAATGGGGCTACTCGACGCGCGTGGCCGATCTCACCCACTTTGTGGCCGAGAAGGGCTGGTAAGTCACAGGAAGCGCTCTGTCACAAGCGCTCATGGCAAGGGCGGGGAACAACCCCGCCCATTGGACGGAGGGTGTATTGGCATGCAGAAAAAAACGGTTCGTGATATCGAGGTGGAGGGGAAGCGGGTCCTGGTGCGCGTAGATTTCAATGTGCCTCTCAACGAGGAAGGTCACATTATGGATGATACGCGCATTCGGGCCTCTCTGCCAACGATTCAATATTTGCTCGACCACGGCGCGGCGGTCATCTTGATGTCCCATCTGGGCCGGCCCAAGGGGAAGGTAGTGGAGAAACTGCGCCTGGCCCCGGTTGCTGTTCGCCTAAGCGAGCTACTGCAGCGTCCTGTCCAACTGGCTCCTGATTGTGTTGGTCCTCAAGTCGAAGCGCTGGCGCATGGGCTGAAGCCAGGTCAGGTACTGCTGCTGGAGAATCTGCGCTTCCATGCCGAGGAGGAGCAGAATGATGCTGGGTTCGCGGGCCGTCTGGCTGCCCTCGGCGATCTCTATGTCAATGATGCCTTCGGCACGGCTCACCGCGCTCATGCTTCCACAGAGGGTGTGGCCCACTATCTGCCTGCTGTCGCTGGCTTCCTGATGGAGAAGGAGCTGAATTTCCTCGGCGCGGCTCTGGAGAATCCCCGCCGTCCTTTTGTGGCGGTAATCGGTGGGGCGAAGGTCTCTGATAAGATCGCTGTCCTGGAACGTTTGCTGACATTGGCTGACGCCTTGCTGATCGGCGGCGGTATGGCCAATACCTTCCTCAAGGCCGAAGGCTATGAGGTCGGTGCATCTCTGGTTGAAGATGGTAAGCTCGATGTGGCGCGCTCTCTGCTGGCGCGCGCGCGTGAACGCCGGTTGGAGCTGGTGCTCCCGGTGGATGTGGTGATTGCCGATCGCTTTGCCCCCGATGCTCAATGGCGCGTGGTGCCGCGTGATCAGGTGCCTCCAGATTGGCGCATTTTAGATATTGGGCCAGAGACAGTGGCGGCTTTTCGCCAGGTCTTGGAGAAGGCTCAGACGGTCGTCTGGAATGGTACTCTTGGCGTAGCCGAGATGCCTGCCTTTGCTCGTGGTACCAATGCGGTCATTGAGATCCTGGCGGCTTGTACTGCCCGCGGTGCAACCACTGTCGTCGGCGGCGGCGACTCGGCTGCAGCAGTGGAGCAGGCCGGCGCTGCTGACAAGATGACCCATGTGTCGACCGGCGGCGGCGCTTCGTTGGAGTTCCTCGAAGGACGCGTACTGCCTGGTGTCGCGGCTCTGCAGGATCGCTGAGGGTGAGGTGATCAGTGATGGCTACTACCCCGGCGCGCACCGCGATTATCGCCGGTAATTGGAAAATGCACTATGGCCCGCGCATGGCCTCTAGTTTTGCTTTGGAGATCACGCCGGCTTTGGGCAAGTTGCTGAACGAGTATCCGTATTTGCTCTGCATTCTTTGCCCCCCCGCGATCTCGCTCTCGGCTGTTCGCGAGGTGCTCGATGCTCTGCTCTTCGAGCGCATTGAGTTGGGCGCTCAGAATATGCATTTCGAGGAAAAAGGGGCCTTCACCGGCGAAATTTCCCCGCTGATGGTCCGCGAGCTGTGTACGACGGTTATTCTGGGACACTCGGAGCGACGCACCTATTTCGGCGAAAGCGATGAACTCGTGAATCGCAAGGCTCAGGCGGCTCTCAGTCATGGCTTGCGTCCGATTGTCTGCGTAGGCGAACGACTGGAGGAGCATGAGGCAGGTAAAACGGAGGCAGTGATCCGCTCTCAAGTACAGGGCAGCCTGGCAAATTTCCGCGGAGAACGCGCCTGCGATGTGGTGATCGCCTATGAACCAGTGTGGGCAATTGGCACAGGCAAGGCCTGCCCCGGTGAGGATGCTCAACGTACGATCCGTTTGATTCGCGAGCTGTATGCCGATATGTACGGCAGTGAGACCGCCAGCGCTGTGCGCATTCTCTACGGTGGGAGTGTCACCTCTGCTAATATCGCTGAGTATGTGGCTCAGGCCGATATCGATGGGGCCCTGGTCGGGGGCGCCAGCCTGAAGACCGATTTTGTGGAAATTGTGCGCAAGAGCATCGAGGTGCTGAAGCAGGCCTAAAGCTCCCTGGGCAGTCCCCGGAGAGCTAACTTCCTCTGGGCCTGACTGCCGACGACAAGGGGGTGCTCCTCTCTGCTCCTGTCTCCTGGCTGATCAGGCGTCAGGAGCAGAGAGGAGATTTTTATTCTCCAATCCGCTTTGTCGGTCGGTTAGTCTCTTGACCCTCACGCTGAGCTCCTATTGAGGCTGTCAGGATACTGTTACAGTTTGACTGTCACAGTTGGTACTGCTATGCTACTAGCTCCTGACTTGGGCAAGAGGAGGACCACTTGATGGCACGGTTTACGCAAGAAGACTTTCTGGCTTTTCTCCTAGAGGCAAAGCGTCATACCTACGCCGCGCTGGGTGATGCGGCTTCGGTGAGGCCGTTACTGCCCGGTTCCCGACAGTTGGAGTGGCATGTAGGAAACTGGGACTATCGTGATATCTACTTTGGCATGGTCTTCTTTGTTGGTCAAGAGGTGGTTTCCTGGCAGGGGCAACCAGTATGGTCAATGGCTTATGCCGGGGGAGTGACTGCCGAGTGGGCGCACCAGGAAGATCAGGTCTCTCGTATCTACGCATTTTTACGTCAAGCGCTGCATCGGGGGTCAAGGGAGCTACCATTTCGCGGCCCCGCTTCTTGGAAGGAGCAGGATTTATGCTATGTAAATCGTGTAGAAGGGAATCTGGAAGTTTTTCAAGGAGTCGAAGAAATTGTCGCTGCCGGAACGCTTGTCTATCGCTTGCACTACTGTGGGGGCTTTTTGCTCTAGACCTGGTCTAGCTCCTCAACGCTTAGCCTATCATGAGCGTTAGGCTTGCAGGTATGTAGACGCGCGAGGCGAACCAGAAAGACTGTAGAACTGATGGTTGCAACTCTCTGGTTCTGCTTCGCGCGTCTTGTCAACTAGGCACCCACCCAGGTTTAGCCGGCAGCAGGCCCAGCCTCTAGACCTGGCTGGGTCATGCGCTCGGGATCGAGAATGCGGGCTAGTTCTTCTTCGCTCAGTTGCGTACGCTCGCGGGCTACCTCGCGCACGGTGCGTCCGGTGCGATGGGCCTCCTTGGCGATCTCCGCTGCGGCATCATAACCAATGATCGGCGCCAGGGCCGTACAAATCGCTAGACCACGCTCAACCATTTCCGGCCCTTTCTCTGTGGCTTTGATGCCACGCAGACACTGCTCGGTAAAGTTGCGTACGGCAGCGCTGAGGAGTGAGATCGACTGCAAGAGATTATAGGCCGTCACGGGCATCATCACATTGATCTCGAAGTTGCCCGACTGGCCGGCGACAGTGATCGTGGTGTGGTTGCCCATAACCTGGGCACAGACCATACACAGCGACTCGGCAATGACCGGGTTGACTTTGCCGGGCATGATTGAGCTGCCGGGCTGGACGGCAGGCAGCTCAATTTCGCCGAAACCAGCGCGGGGACCCGACCCCATCCAGCGAATATCATTGGCAATCTTCATCAGGCTGACCGCCAGAGTATTGAGGGCACCACTGGCCTCGACAGCGTTGTCTAATGTGCTCTGGGCCTGAAAGTGGTTGCTGGTCTCGCGTACGACTACGCCATTCATCTCTGAGAGGCGCCGACAGACACGAGCGGCAAACTCAGGATGAGTGTTGACACCAGTACCAACTGCGGTACCGCCAAGCGCGACCTCCGAGAGCTCGTTTTCTGCGTGGCGCAGGCGGGCGATGCCGCGTTCGATCTGACCAGCATAACCAAGAAATTCCTGTCCCAGTCGGATAGGCGTGGCGTCCTGCAGATGAGTGCGTCCAGTCTTGATAATAGGCCAGAAGGCTTCAGCTTTCTCCTGCAGAACGCGCTGCATCTCCTCCAGGGCGGGGATCAACTCCTTGTCAATGCTCACCAGGGCTGAGAGATGAATCGCGGTGGGGATGACGTCGTTGGAGGACTGGCCAAAGTTCACGTGGTCATTGGGATGAACCAGCCGTGAGCCACGGGCTCCACCGAGTAGCTCGCTGGCCCGGTTAGCAATGACCTCGTTGGCGTTCATGTTGGTCGAGGTACCCGAGCCAGTCTGGAAGATATCGACAACAAAGTGCTCGTCAAGCTTGCCCTCGATCACCTCTTGAGCGGCCTGCACAATGGCCGTGGCGATGCGCTCGTCAAGCAGGCCTAGCTCTGCATTGGTCTGTGCTGCTGCCTGCTTGATCTGGCCAAGGGCACGGATAAAAGCACGCGGAAAGCGGAGATTGCTAATGGGAAAGTTGAGAACGGCGCGCTGCGTACTGGCTCCGTAGTAGGCGTTTGCTGGGACGCGCATCTCGCCCATGGAGTCGCGTTCAATGCGCGTTTCTTCTGCCAGGCTGCTCACAGCATCCTCCTCGATGGTATCCTGGTCTTTCTCCTTGAGAGGCTAGCCAGGGCCGACAGTGCAGGGGCGGTGCAAGGTGTGGGTGTGCACTCGCTGACCGTGGTTCGTTCTCGAACTCAGGCCGACATAGCCGCTGGCTGCTGTCTGCCCCATTATATCACTGCTCTGGAACGCGGCAGCCATCTTTAGGCTGGAGAGCAGTCAGCAAGCCGAGGATGTCTCTGCCATCTGGCGTGCTAGATCGCCCTTCGCTATAATGTAGTCTGAGGGCGACAAAGCACGGATCGATTCTTTCTGTAGGATGCTCACCAGATATGTTACTTGAGGTCGAAATACAGAAGATGCTTGTAGATGGGAGCAAGTGGGGAGCGTGGAAGGGCTATCAGCTACCGTTAAGCGATGAGTATGTCTCGATCTGGACGCCAGTCGGCACACCAATGCATTGGCGGCCAGGCACCTGGATTTTAGAGCGACATTCGCTCACCTACTTCTGGCCTCATGCCTGGTATACCATCCACATTGGCTATGATCACCAGGATGGCCACTTTGTGAGCGGCTACTGCGATGTCGTGCTGCCAACTGATCCCTATACCAGTACCTCCCAGCGGCTCATCTACGTGGATCTCTACGTTGATGTGGTCATCCGCGAAGATTTCAGTGTCTATACCAAGGATCAGGA
>NZ_JADGHT010000017.1 GCF_019683755.1 Thermogemmatispora sp.
AGGCTGGCACGTTGTCGTTTCCCCCTTCTGTAACTCTCTGCCAGGCCACCCCGCTACAGCCTGCTTCCCTTGGCCCCCACCTCACCACACCACCTTTGACCCATGACTCTCCCAGCTCTACCCCGAGAGCAAGACAACTGGCTAGCTGAGCAGCACCATAGACGGACGGAGGTCCTTGACGGGGAGCGAAGCAGAGAGGTGCTTTGCTCTTCATCTCATCCTCATAATTAAGGATAGTGCGCCAGCAGGAAAACGTCAAACGGGGTTCGGCCAGGACGGAGGACAGATGAGAATCAATCGTAACAGCAATGCTGCGAGAGCAGAGAAGAGCGCTTCTGGCCTGGCGCCGCGCTCTAGCCCAGCCTGGGTTAGGGAGTAGAGAAATGGCGAAAGGAGAAGAGAAGCAGCACACCAACCAGTAAGCCGCCCTTCTATCTGGAGGGCCGGACAAGGGCGTAGTCGCGGGGAAGCTGTCGCCAGCCAGACCCCGCGACCTGTCAAGCGCTCAGGCGTGCTTCCTCGGCGGCAAGCTGACGTTCGACCTCCTGGCGATAAGCCGCTGTGAGACGCTGCACTTGCTCGGGCGACCAACCTTGCTCGGGCGCCATGAGGGCGGCCACTGTCTCCAGCGCTTCTAAGCCACGTCGCCGGTCCTCCAGGATCAGCGAGGTCCGACGGGCTAGAACATCGGCAGGCGTCATGGCCATCTCATAGCGGCAGGCATAGATCACCTCGGCCCGAATATAAGGCAGATCGGCGACAAGGCGCTGGGCAAGCATCGGATCATCTGCGATCAGTTGCAGGATCGTGCGCGTCTCGGTGCCATAGCTCTGCAACAGATGGGCAGTAATATCGCTCGCCAGACCAGCAGTGGTCGCCTGCTGCTCAAGCTCAGATCGCGCGCGTGACCAATCCTCACTACCAGCTAAGCGTAGTCGCAATGTCGGATGGCGTGGCTGACGCCCATCGCGCTCGTCGATTCGATCAAGCGTGTCCTGAGCCATACGCCGATAGGTGGTGAGCTTTCCCCCCACAATCGTCACCAGGCCCGCTTCGTTCTCCAGCACAGCGTGAGTGCGCGAAAGGCGGGCCGTATCGGCGCCGCTCTGCTCGCTTGGCTTGAAGAGAGGACGATAGCCAGCGTAGCTGCTGATAATCTGCTCGGGAGTCAACCTGAGCGAGAGGTAGCGATTGAGGTGCTTCAGCAGGTAGGCAATATCTGCAGTGTCAGGCAGGGGATGATCGAGATCGCCCGAGCCGGTATCGGTGGTACCGACAATGACGCGCGACTGCCAGGGGACAATGAAGAGAATGCGACGGTCCTCAGTCTCGGGCAGCACAACGGCGGCTTCTCCCACATGGAGATCCTCGCGCGAAAAGACCAGATGGACACCCTTGCTTGGTTCGATGCTCACGCGTGGCTGCAGTCCACAGAGGGCCTCGACCCGCTCCGCGAAGACGCCGGTCGCATTGACGACGTGACGCGCCTGGACCGTTAGCTCAGCCCCATCCAGGCTATCGCGCAGGCGCGCCCCACAGACACGCCCTTTTTTATCAAGTAGAAGCGCCACCGCCTCGCAGTAGTTAGCGATGACAGCACCGTAGCGGGCCGCCGTACGAATGAGGGTCATGGTCAGGCGCGCATCGTTGGTCTGCGCATCATAGTAGAGGAAACCGCCCTTGAGGCTGGTACTCACCAGATCAGGTGCATAGCGCAGCACCTCCTGACGGCTCAAGCGTCGGTGACGCGCAATGCCATAGCGGCCCGCCATCAGGTCGTAGAGCGTTAAGCCAATATCCAGCACAGCGCTTAAGCCTACTCCCCCGGGTGTCGTGAAGGGGATGCCAACCGGATGGCGATCACCGCGATAGAGCGGGAGAACAAAAGCCAGCGGCTGCACCAGGAAAGGGGCATTGTGCAACAGCAGGCCACGCTCAACCAGGCTCTCATGCACTAGCGGGAAATCAAAATTGGGTAGATAGCGTATTCCTCCATGAACAAGCTTGGTCGACTTGCTACTGGTGCCGCCAGCAAAGTCAGCCTTTTCGACTAAAGCAACACGGTAGCCGCGTACGGCGGCCTCGAGAGCGACACCGGCCCCAGTCACTCCGCCCCCAATGACCAGGACGTCGAAACGCTCCTGCTGCAGTGCGTTGAGGTTTTGACGGCGTGTGGTTGCTGATAGCAATTGCATGGCTCCCATCTGTAGAGATCTGGCCAGCGCCGGCCTGGGGCCGAGCCACGTCCGCTGCTGGCGGCGCTTGCTCAGATGGCCACCACGCCACCTGAACAGGATCAGCCCCCAGCGCCAGCCAGCGTACGCACATTGCCCCACCAGCCCGCTTGCAAGCGAGCCAGTGGGGGCCGTCAAAGATGGACCGACCGACTTCAGGCGACTCCACTCTGCGCCATTTCCGCCGTCGCCTTCGCTGCCATGAGCCAGGCACGCTGCCCTGAGTAAGGCCCCTTCGGCTCACCCACCACCATAGAGAGACCTCTGTCTTCTTCATCCAGCAGGCAAGCGAGCCGCTCGCTCAGCCGACCAGCGGCTGGCAGGGTCTTCAGGATGTAGAGTAGACTGCTCATCATGATGCCATTCCCGGCTTACCTGGTGGGCCAGGCCACGCCAGCCCTACCCCGCCTTGCCGGAACACCCTTCGATCGCGGACGCCGCGCAGCTCTCCTCTCTGGCCGGTATATGCCGGCGGAGCGGAGTGGAACAAGCGCACTTCCCCAATGGCTCCGGCGACGGCAGCGAGCACCCTTCAACGCTGAGTCGATCCGATCGATCCGATCTCTGTCTAGGGTCAGGTATCCAGCCAGCAGGTGGCGCAAGCGAATCAGCGAGCGAGGAGGAAGAGATGGGCCGAGCAAGCGTCTATCTCGCTCGACCAACCCACCTCAGTGCGTTTCTGCCGATGAGCTACAGGCGCTGAGCACGGGCAACCATTGATCGAGGCGAGTCACTGCCACCGCCCGGACCCCGCTGGCCAGTACGGCGCGCAACTGATTCGCCCCATAGAGCAAGCCCGATGCCATATACGGCAGATCAAGGGTTGGTCTGAGTGCAGGCATAATGTAAGGCACCACATGCGCCGGAGTGAAGTCCAGCATATCCACCACGCCACGGTCCACCGACTCCAGGGCCATCTCCAGCCCAGTCGAATCGACGGCGAAGATACGCTGGATGGCCTCCAGCCCCAGCTCATGAGCCAGCACCATCACTCTGGGGTGACTGGAAATGACGCCCCGGATGTGAAAGTGAGTCGCAAGGTGGCGCAGGCCCGCGTAATCGGCATTGACGCCATCAATGTGATCCATATTCACATAGAGGGCATAGCCGTTGCGATGGGCGCGCTCAACCAGTGCCTTGAATTCAAACAGGTTGCAGTGTCTGAGCAGAATAGCCCGCACCGCCGGCGTCTCCAGCGCTTGCACAAAGCGCGGGCGGGTTTCCACAACGGGCACCAGCACGCTGGAGGCCGGTAGGTTGAGCAGTGATACACCGGACTGCATACGCATCACCCATCTCGCACGTGCCTGGGACAAACGCCTGAAAAACAATAAAGTCCTGAGCCTGCCACATCTGTGGCAGCGCCAGGACTTCTCAAGTCTCTGTCCGGACGATATTCGCGATGATCAATCACACCGGGGAGAAGGACCCTCCTCCCCGCTGCGCTGTACCTGCTGGTTAGGACAGCCTTTACAAAAGTAATCATACCTGTCCCAGGTACTTTCTGTCAAGTGGCAGCCGTACCCTGGTAGGCGCCACGCTTTCTTTGCTACAATGAGAGCGTAATGACCAGAGACGAGTTTCTCAGGTTAGCGCGCCTCCATCCGGTGGCCGCGGCTCTCAAAGCAGAGCAAGACTGGTTCCCGGCGCTAGAGAGCCGGGCCTGCCTGCTCTTTGCGCTCCACGGCGATGCTTTTGCCCTCGCGCCGCTGATCGAGCAGGCCCATGCGCGAGGAAAGGGGATCGTAGCCCATCTCGACCTGCTGGCCGGGATTGGCAAGGATCGCGCTGGCCTCGCTTATCTGCGCCAGATCGGCCTTGACGCCGTGATTACCAGTCGCCCCCTCCTGGTGAGCGCGGCCAGAGCTGAGGGATTGCTCACCATTCAACCGCTTCTTTTAACTGAAGAGTCGGCAGTGGTGAGCTGCATGCGCCAGATCGCGCGGGCCCAGCCCGACCTGATCGAAGTGCTTCCCGGGATCATCTTTCCCGACTTCGCCCGCACCGTCCGTGCTCTTCTTCCTGGTCCCTTCATCGCAGGCGGCTTCATCCGCACGCCTCAGGAGGTGGCCAAGCTCCTGGCGACCGGCTGTGTACTGGTCAGTAGCAGCGCACGCCAGCTCTGGCAAGAGGCCGCCTAGGCCGAGGTTCCACCAGAGGCCCCCTCTGTCCCCGTGTGTCCGCCCTGTGGCCTGGTTGGACTTTCCTCGTCTTCTGCGTCCTCATCGAAATTGCGCAGGACTAAGTCGGCAATCGAGCGTACCGCCTCCTCGGCGTCTTCTCCCTCGGCGCGTAAACGAATAGTGCTTCCACAGCGCGCCCCCAGGCGCAGCACGCCCACGATGCTCTTGGCATTTACCGTCTGGGTCCCACACTGGAGCAAGATCTGCGACTGAAAGAGGGCCGCCGTTTGCACCAATAAGCGGGCCGGACGGGCATGCAAACCAACTTTATTGGTAATGATCAGGCTGCGTTCTACCACGGGCATGAGTGTCTCTTTCTCCCTTCCTTCCCTCGCCGCTGCCGGCAAGGGAGTCTCTCCTCTCCACTCTGCTTGGAGTTGGCCCCTGGCCAGGGGGCGCCTGTAGGCGCCCTGGCCGGGCCTCTCTTCTCGACAGGCACAGCGGCCGGCCCTTACGTTTGCTGATCAGCAGGAGGCATCTCCTCGGCTGCTGGTCCTCCTGCTGAAGAAGGCAGCTTCGGCAGACTGGTAGCCGCCGCTGCCGCCTCGGCCACGGCCTGTAACGGGCTGCCGATCGAAGCCTCGACAGCGGCTACTACTGCTCCTTCGACCAAAGGGGCACTACTAATCATCACCGGGCACTCCTGATCTTGCCTGAAGAGTTCTAGGGCCATCTCAGCCGCAATGCCGGCACTGCCAAGATCAAGCAAGATCAGGACCCCCGAGGGGTTGGCCGCCTGGCGTAGGGCCTGCAGGATCTTGTCCACCGAGGTCCCAAGCCTTCCTTCGGCAGTGCCCCCCGCCGGCACAATCACGACCTTTCCCTGCGCCATCTGGCCTGCTAGCTCTGCTACACCTTCAGCCAGACGCGCGCTATGCGAGACAATCACTAAGCCAACCGTCATCAGATACTCTCCTCGCCATGAGCAACAGAGGAGGGCCGGCTCCGGGCCTCCTGCCGCGGTTCCGCATGATCGCCTGCTCAGCCTAACCTGCACACTTATCCCCTTCCAGCGGCTGGGCTGATCCTACTGTTAAGGCCGACTGAGGCTCTGCGAGAGGCTATGTCTCTGTTGTCCCCCTCAGCTTGCAAGCACGAACAGCCCTCTTTAACTCGAAAGGGCAAGCTTTTAGCCAAGCCAAGAGACACACAAAAAGATAGTGAGGGCCTGCGTTGGGCCGTAGAGCCTAGGCCTTGTTTTGGTACAGTTCAGGCAGCTTAGCCAGCAATCTCGGCAAGCGTTTTCAATAGCAGCCAGCTAGAGGTAGCACCCGGGTCCTGATGACCGATGCTGCGCTCGCCCAGGTAACTGGCCCGGCCCTTAGTGGCCTGCATGGAGATCGTGGCCTTCATGCCCTCCTCAGCGGCTTCAGCGGCGCGGCGCAGGAGCATAGACAAGCCCTCATGCTCTTCTTGCGCTTTACGCGCCGCCGCCAGAGCCGGCTCCAGGGCATCCACCATTGTCTTTTCTCCGGTGTGGGCCTTGCCGCGGGCCTTAATGCCATCTAGGGCAGCCTGCAGCATTTCAACGATGTCCGCCTCGTCCAGCTCATGTTTGCCGGCGGTCACCACGCCTGCACGCAGAAAAGCCGTCCCGTAGAGTGGACCGCTGGCGCCACCCACAGTGGAGACCAGGGTCGTTCCTACAGTCTTCAGAATTGAACCGATATCCATGCCGCTCAGCGAGGGTAGCTTGTCAAGAACGGCTCGGAAACCGCGATCCATGTTGACCCCGTGATCAGCGTCGCCGATCGGGGCATCAAGCTGGGTCAGATAATCACGCTGCTCGTGAAACACCTGGGCCGTTTGCGTTATCCAGCGTAAGACATCCTCTGTTGTGATTGGCATAGCCTGCTCTCCTCCGTAGTGTTGCGGTACGAGCGGGTGCGGGCGGGCCGCCCTGGCAGCACAGGTCTGCTCCCAGCCAAATCGGGAGATGATGGGACCTCGCGTTCCGCTCGCCTGTCTGGCCTGGGCTTCCGTTTGCTCTCCGGCTTAGTCCCAGATCAACGCACGGCCCGAGAGGGACCGACCGCCTAGGCAGCACAGGGTGCGGAGCAAGGCAAGGGGTGGGCGCTAGGGAATAGGTAGGCCCTTGCCCTGCTCTTGTTGGCAGCTTGTCGCTCAGCGCGGCCTCTCTGTCACGACCAGTACAACCAGCGAGCGAGCGAGCGAGGCCGTTGCGATCACTCTGACTAGCTTCAGACGCCCCAGCGTAGCGCTGGAGTCAAAACGGGAGCATCCCAGTAGCGCAGCATCTCATCATCGACACGCAGCAGCGTAATAGAGCAGCCGGCCATCTCTAGGGAGGTGATGTAGCTGCCTACCAGGGAGCGAGCGATCGTAATATTGCGCCCCTTGAGGATGCGCGCCAGTTCACGGGCGACTACATATAGCTCGATCAAGGGCGTGCCCCCCATGCCATTGACAAAGGCGAGGACGCGCTCACCAGCCTTAAGGCCGAGGTCCTCGATAATGGGGTTGGCCAGCATCTCGACAATGTCGGCAGCCGGCGCCAGTTTGACGCGCCGCCGACCTGGCTCGCCATGAATGCCGATGCCGATCTCCATTTCGTCCTCCCCCAGCTCAAAGGTGGGCGTGCCTTTAGCGGGGACAGTGCAGGAGGTCAGGGCCATACCCATGCTGCGACCCTGCTCGTTGACACGCTTGGCAAGAGCCGCAACTTGTTCTAGCGGGGCGCCACTCTCAGCGAGCCCCCCAACGATTTTCTCCAGCAGGACTGTAACCCCGACACCGCGCCGACCGGCAGTGTAGAGACTGTCCTGCACGGCAACGTCATCGTTGGTGATGACACTGGCGACTTCAATTCCCTCAGCCTGGGCCAGCTCCGCCGCCATTTCAAAGTTGAGGACGTCGCCCGTGTAGTTTTTGATGATCTGAAAGACGCCCGCCCCACCGTTGACTGCTCGCATGGCCGCCAGGATCTGATCGGGTACTGGTGATGTAAAGATGGCACCTGGACAGGCTGCGTCGAGCATGCCCCGCCCGACAAACCCTCCATGCATCGGCTCATGACCGCTGCCTCCCCCCGAGACAACGCCTACTTTGCCGCGTACCGGCGCGTCCGCCCGTACAATGATCTGATTCTCTAGATCGACGCGGATTAGCTCGGGATGCATGGCTGCCATGCCTTCTAGCGCTTCTTTGACGACTGTCTCTGGACTGTTGATGAGCTTTTTCATGCTGCCTCCTTTTCCCAGAAGTCGAGGGCCGCTCCTTTGCCCTCCCCTGTTCATGGAACAGCGGCTCTGCTGCCTTGCTCGTCTGCTTGCCGCTTTGCTTTCAGAGCCGCCCGCCCGTCTGCCGGTTGCCGCTTCGCTACCGCCCCAGCAGGTTTTTCGCCACCATCGCTGGCCGCTCCAGCTTGGCTAAGCGGACGCCTGCCCACCACCCACCCTCTACAGATGAGAGCCTCTGGCTTTGCCTGTCTCTTCTTCAGAAGACATGCAAGATTCGTGCCACTTCCCCAATAGCAACGAGGGACAACCGCCAGCGGGCGCTGCACGCTCACGCAGCGCCTCACTATTGTCTGGCTCCATGTTACATTGTTGCAACGATTGCCAGCTCCAGTTTCATTATTGAAACGTTAAGTGTTTCATGGCGGAAACACTTCGCCCTGGTCAACAGTTGAGGATACCGATGTGACTGGAGCGGGGCGCAGACCATAGCGGACCATCTTGCGCCAGAGAGTCGTTCGACTGATGCCCAGCAGGCGCGCCGCCGCACTCGGACGGCCCTGGCAGTGTTCCAATGCCTGGAGAATGGCGCTGGCTTCCGTCGAGCGACTGCGCTCTTTGAGTGGGTGCAAAGTTGGTGTGGACAGGGATGGCTCCGCTTGCCAGATAGCGTCAGCCGCTTGGTTCTGTGGCTTAGGCAGCGACGTCGCTGAAGACGGCGCTAAGGTCGCATTGGTCGTGTCACTCTCCGCTGGCTGGCGGATCTCCGGTGGCAGATCCTGGATGGTAATGGTATCGGAGCGCGCCAGATAGGTGAGGCGCTCCAGGAGGTTTGCCAGCTCGCGCACATTGCCTGGCCAGCTATAGCGCTCCATCAGGCTCAGTGCCTCCGGTGTAATGCGAAAGGAGCGTCCCAATGTCTGGCTCTGACGCTGTAGAAAATGTTCTACAAGCAGAGGAAGATCTTCCAGGCGTGCGCGTAGAGGCGGAATATGAATGGATAGGACATTGAGGCGATAAAAGAGATCGGAGCGGAAGGTCCCCCGCCGGACCTCCTCGCGCAGGTCCTTATGAGTGGCTGCGATGATCCGCACGTCGACGGGAATGAGACGCTGGCCTCCGATGCGCATGATGGTACGCGTTTCGATCGCTCGCAGGAGGGTGGTCTGCAGGTCAAGAGGCATATCACCGATCTCATCAAGGAAGAGCGTACCGCCATGAGCCTGCTCAAACTTGCCCGAGCGTCCCTGGCGGTCGGCTCCAGTGAAAGAGCCACCCTCGTAGCCGAACAGCTCGGTATTGATCAGCTCACGCGGAATGGCAGCGCAGTTGATAGCCACAAAAGGCCCATCGGCCCGCGGGCTGTTATTGTGAATGCTCTGGGCAAAGATTTCCTTGCCGACGCCGGTTTCGCCGTGTAAGAGCACAGTAGAATTGCTATGCGAGGCCAGGCGGGCCAGACGCAAGGCTTCTTGTAGAGGAGCGCTGTTTCCCACCACGTTGGCAAAGGTCAGGCGCGCCCGCGTACCGGTCATCCTATTGACCAATTTCTGCACGCGTTCAATGCTGCGCAGGATCAGTACAAAGCCATCGGAGATCAGCGGGCCGCCAGAGATGGTACCTGCTCCCGCAGTCAGGCGTCCGAAGATGGGTTCAGGTTCGCCAGCCGCGCTAGCCGTGAGAGCGATGGGTTTGAGTGAGCAGAGGCAAGTGACGCGCCCGCGTGTCGTCTCAAAGACTAGCTCTTCTTCGTTCAGGGGCTGCTGACAGGTCAGCGCCTGTTGAAGCAGCGAGGGGAGTGGCAGGACGTCGCGCAGTCGTCTCCCCATGACGCGCGCCGGCACAAGGCCTAGCAGGGCGCCAGCAGGCCCATTCATCTGGGAGATGACGCCATCGCGCCGCAGCAGGAGAATGCCTTCTGGCAGGCTTTGGAGAATGATTTTGAGTTCGGCAAGCAGCTCGTTGGCGTTGCCAAGCCAGACTTGCATTTGGAGCTGACCACTGATCACCTGGGCAGCCGCGGCCACCATTCCTAAGGTGTGCACATGAGCCTGGTCACGGGGGCCTACAACTGCCAGCACGCCGACGGCCTGCCCAAGGGGATCATGCACCGGCGCGGCAGCGGTGTAGAGGTTATGCAAGGCAGCGCGGTAGTGCATCGCACCCTCTAGCTGCATAGGGAAGGATTCCTGAAGCGCCAGGGCTAAGGCGTTTGCTCCTTGCAGTTCCTCAGTCCACAACGCCCCGACCCGCATCCCCAGGGGTTCAAGCCGGCTTCGCGTTTCGCGATCACCGATCAGATCAATGATGCGCCCCTCAGCGTTGGCGAAGGCTACCAGGCAATCGGACCCTTCGATGAACTGATAGAGGTCCTCCATCGCCGGTCGAATGAGGGCCAACAGACGCCGCGAGAGCGGCTGCGTGGCCGAGAAGCCGGGGGGATCAGGGTCAGGCGGTTGGCTATAGGGATCAAGGCCCAGCGCCGCGCAGCGCCGCCATGCTTGGGCGAGAGCCGGCGGCAGCAGGTCGTCTTGCAGACGGCCCCGCAGTACAAATTGTTCCCAGATAGCGCGGTAATCTTGGGCGCTGCTGAGCATGTTCCCTCCGTCTCTGGCTAGTGCTTTGCTCTTGCCCCTTTTCCTCCTCTTCGTCCTCCATTCTGGCAGATCGATCGCTAGACGAGCAAGGAAGAAAGGTGCAACAGGTAGAGCAGCGGACTGCTTCGACTGGCCTGGATAGTACAGTATAGCACAGTGCTGGCCCCGCCAGGGCTGCTCGGCGAGGCCAGCGCTTCACATTCGGCAGCGTTATGATAGGTCTGTGCTTTCTCTCGGCGCTAGTAGCCGCCGTATTCTTCCTTGGCCGTTACCTTGCCCCAGAAGAGGCGATAGGTAAAGACGAAGTAGATCGCCGCCAGCACGATGCCAATGATCCACCAGATCAAGCCTACAGTCAGACCGTAGGGACTGCCCGAGGCATTGTAGATGGTCAGGCTATGGGCAGGTTCGACAGCGGGCAGTACATCGGGATAGAGGCCAAACGCCGAGCTAGCCAGCATCCCGGCAATGAAGGCGCAGGAGGAGAAGAAGGCCGCCAGGTCGCGATTGCGGAAAGCAAAGTGTCCCACACCGAGCAGACCGAGGAAAGCAATCAGAGGGAAGATGGCTCCCCAGGGACGCGCATTGAAACTGGCATAGATCTGCGGTTGCACAGCAAAGGTCGCAATCGTACTCATCACAGTCAGCACGATGGTTATCGGCCAGCTAATGCGCAGGATGCGGCGTGCACGCGCATTGAGGGCGCCATCGGTCTTACGCGCTATATAGGCTGCTCCGTGCATGGTCAGGGTGCTGGCGGCCATCAGCCCGATCAGGATGGTATACCAGTCCAGAATGCCGGGCGTCTTGCTAAAGGGGTTGAAATCGGTCCATAGCGGCTCAAAGAAAACGCCATGTTCATCAAGCGGCACGCCGCGGATGACATTGGCCAGGGCAGCACCATAGAAAATGGCCAGCAGTGTGCTGCCAATAAAGAACATGCCGTCCCAGAAGGAGGCCCAGACGGGACTAGGCACGCGTGAGCGCAACTCGATAGAGACGCCCCGCCACATCAGCAGCCAGAGCACAATACAGAGCGGCAGGTAGAAGCCGCTGAAGCTGGAGGCATAGAGAACTGGGAAAGTGAAGAAGAGGGTACCACCGGCGGCGATAATCCAGACCTCATTTCCATCCCATACCGGCCCAATGGCGCGCAGGATCAGGCGTCGTTCCTGGTCGGTGCGGGCAGCGATCAGGTGAATGATGCCGGCTCCCAGATCGAAGCCATCCAGCAGAACGTACATCGTTAGCATGAAGGCGACAAGAATAAACCAAAGGGTTGCCATCAGCCTTAACCTCCCTCAGCCAGTGCGCTAGCCTTCGGCTACCGTACCGGTAGCCAGTCCGGGCAAACCGCCCTCTGTTTCGATCCCGGCCTCCTCGCCCTCGCCGCTCTCCGGTCCTTTGAGGGCCTCAGTAACGGAGAGTACCACGTAGAGCAGCCCAAGCAGCAGGTACATACCGGCAAAGCCGATGAGGGTAAAGAGGACATTACCGGCCGATAAGTTAGCCGACGAGCCTTGTGCCGTGGGCAGCAAGCCGTAGATGATCCAGGGCTGGCGCCCCAGCTCGGTTGTGAACCAGCCCGCGGTATTGGCAATGACTGGGAAAGGCGTGGCCAGCATCAAGATCCACAGCATCCAGCGCGTTGTGAAGAGACGCCGTTTCCAGAACCAGAGCAGGCAGGCCACCCCCATGATCGGAATAAAGAAGGTGCCCAGACCGACCATGATGTGATAGCTATAGTAGAGCAGCTCGATTGAGTCGGGCCGCTGATTCGGTGGAAAGGCGTCCAGGCCCTTGACGACAGCCTCCCAACGGCGATAGGTCAGAAAACTGAGAACCTTGGGCACAATCAGCGGGTTATCAAGTTGGCCAGTGGCCGTATTGGGCTGGCCCAGAATGACGATGCCTGCTCCCTGTTCAGTGTGAAAGAGGCCTTCGAAGGCCGCCAACTTGGCCGGCTGGTATTTAGCGACCTGCTGGCCCTCAAGGTCGCCGCTGGGATAGAGTTGGATGATGCTGGCAATGAGGCCGACGATGACACCCAGGGTCACAAAGATACGCCCATAGTCAATGTGGCTCTTGGCCAGCAAGTAGTAGGCCCCTAGCCCAGCCATGATGAAGGCCCCGGTGACAACCGCTCCGCTCATGGTGTGCAGGTACTGCGGGAAGATCCAGGGGTTGAGCAAGACCTCCCAGTAGTTGGAGATGTGCAAGCGGTTGCCAACGATGGTGTAGCCGACAGGGTGCTGCATCCAGGCATTCGAGGCCACAATGAAGGCGCCAGAGGCCCAGGTGCCGAGCCAGACCATGACGGCAGCAAACCAGTGCACTTTCTGCCCAAAGACTTTTTCACCGAAGAGGAAGACACCGAGAAAAGCCGACTCCAGGAAGAAGGCAAAGGCGCCCTCCATTGCCAGTGTCTGGGCAATGATGTCGCCGGCATAGGCCGAGAAGCGCGCCCAGTTGGTGCCAAACTGGAATTCCATCGGAATGCCGGTGACAACGCCTAGCACAAAGCTGGTGGCGAAGATTTTGGCCCAGAAACGGGCGCTGATGTTGTAGCGCTCGTCCTTCTTGATCAGGTAGAGCGTCTTTAAGAGGACGATCAAGAAGGCTAACCCCATTGTGATTTGGGGAAAGATATAGTGATAGCCTACGGTAAAGGCGAATTGGACACGCGATAAGATGGTTGATAGATCCATATGCAGGCAAAACCTCCCACAGACTGACCGAAACGCCTCTGCTATTGTTACTCCAGTCCATAAGTCCAAAGCCGGCTAGACCGCTGGCCGGACATGCCGGCTGTTTTCTCTCCTGCAGGCGATCAGGCTAGCGGCAGCAGGGCGTTTTGCACTTCCCACAAGCGTCGATAGAGACCATCACGGGCAAGGAGCTGCTCGTGCCTGCCTCGCTCAACAATGCGCCCTTCATCCAGTACAAGGATCTCATCCATGCGTTCCATGTTCAGGAGACGATGGGTCACGAGCAGCGTCGTACGACCTTCCATCAAGGTATTCAGTGCCTCAAGCAGAGCCTGCTCAGTTAGCCGGTCTAGATGGGCAGTCACTTCATCAAGCAAGAGAATCGGTGCATCTTTGAGCAGAGCGCGAGCTATGGCCAGACGCTGACGCTCGCCGCCCGACAGCTTCAGGCCTTGCTCTCCGACCCAGGTGTCGAGGCCGGCAGGTAGCTGGCGAACAAAGTCGTCAAGCTGAGCTAGCGCCAGTGCGCGCCAGAGCTGCTCTTCTGTGGCCGAAGGCGCCGCCAGGAGCAGATTGCCGCGGATAGTGTCGTTGAAGAGATAGGTATCCTGGGTAACGACTCCCATCAGGCGGCGCAGATCGGCCAGGGCAAAGGAGCGAAGGTCTTGGCCATCCAGGAGAATACGCCCCGCCTGTGGATCCCAGAAGCGCAGGACGAGCCGGAGCAGGGTACTTTTGCCGGCACCGCTAGGGCCGACGATCGCTACGCGTGCCCCTGCTGGAACACGAAAAGAGATATCGGTGAGCGTTCTTTGCTGGCCTTGCTCTTCGTAGCGGAACTGCACTCCTTCAAAGGCCAGTTCCAGCGAGGAGCTGGCCGGCAACGCTCTGGGCTGCGGCGGATCGCTGACGGTGGGAGGCATATCAATGATGCGAAAGAGGCGCTCACCAGCCGCCAGAGAGTGACCAAGCTGGCCAAAAGCTTGAGCTAGCGGCGTAATGGCCTCGAAAGCGGCCAACATGAGCATAGCCAGGAAACCAAGATAGACGCGATTGATCTGGGCGCTCACCGCCAGGGGAATAGCAAGTACCAGAATGCTCCAAACGGCCAGGCCCGTCAGTAGCTCCTGTAGCCCTTCTTGTAAGCCACCCGCTACGGCCAGACGCCTCTGAAGGCGATCAAGTCGCTTCTCCCAGGCAGCCAGCTCCTCGCGACGGCGGGTCGCCTGCCCGTAGGCTAACAGATCGCTCATGCCCTGCAGGCTCTCGACGATGTGCACATTGACTCGGCCACGTAAGGCAAGCTGCTCACGGCCCAGCCCGCGCGTCAGGCGCAAAGCCAGCAGCGGCAGCGCCAGACCGCTGATCACCAGGAAGGCCACTGCTATCAAGGCCAGGGCAGGGTCAAAGACTGCAAAGAGCCAGTAGGTCACGATGGTGACGAGGACTGCCACTAGTACCGGCGCCACTACCCGCAGATAGAGATTCTGCAGCTCGTCCACATCCGAGACCAGGCGCGCCAACAGGTCGCCACTACGCAACTGGAGCAGGCGAGCCGGGGCCAGTGGCGCCAGCCGCCGATAGACAGCGACGCGGATGTGAGCCAGCAGGCGGAAAGTAACGTTATGCGAGAGCAGACGCTCCCCATAACGGGCCGACGCCCGCACCAGGCCCATCAGGCGCACGATCGTGATTGGGATGCTTAGCAGGACTATCATGGTCACGATGGCCGCCCCGGCGATCAGATAGGAGGCCATACTCAGCAAGAGCATATTGGCCACAATCATGATGCCTCCCAGCAGCACCGTCACCACAATCTGAGGAATGAAAGGACGTAAAAAGGCCAGCAGACGCCAGGCTGTTCTTAGCGCAACTGATCGTTTGCGAGTCATAGCGCCTCGGCCTCCTTTCCGGGTAAGGCCCCAGCCCCACGCATACGAGCCGTCATCAATTGCGCGTAGGCACTGGTAGGCTGCTCCAGCAGCGCTGCCGGTTCGCCCACCTCGACCAGGCGCCCGCCATCAAGAACCAGCACCTGATCGGCAGCGGCCACGGTGTTGATACGATGGGCAATGACCAGTACGGTACGTTCGCGACGTAAACGAGTCAGCGCCTCGCGTAACAGGGTCTCGCTCTCGGGATCAAGGCTAGAGGTCGGCTCATCCAGGATGAGCAGCGGCGCCTGCTTGAGGAAAGCTCGCGCTACAGCCAGGCGCTGAAGCTGCCCAGCACTCAGTCGCAGGCCCTGTTCGCCAACTTCGGTATCATACCCCCGGGGCAGCTCGCGGATGAAAGACGCCGCTCCCGCCAGCTCAGCGGCGCTCTCGATCTCGTCGTCACTGGCCTCCGGTCGCGCCAGACGCAAATTGTCGCGTATGCTGCCACTGAAGAGATAGGGACGCTGCGGTACCAAGGCCACATACTCCCTCCACAGGTCTGCCGGCAGGCGATCGAGCGGCAGCCCATTGACCAGGATGGCCCCACTTTCGATCTCTATGAAGCGCAGCAGGAGATTGACAAGTGTACTTTTGCCCGCTCCGCTGCGCCCAACCAGAGCAGTGCAAGAACCCGCTGGCAGGGTAAAGGTCAGATTCTGCAGCGCTGGACGCTCGCTGCCGGCGTAGCGACAGGTCACGTGCTCGCAGGTGATTGTCAACGGTGCAACAGGCAGCGGCGACGGGGTCGTTGCTGGCTCGTTGACCGCCGGCTCGGTGGCCAGGATTTCAAAGATGCGCTTGGCCGCGACACGCCCCTCCATGCCGGCATGATAGTGGGTGCCTAACTCACGCAGCGGGCGATAAAATTCTGGTACGAGAAGTAGAACAAGAAAAGCCTGCACAAAAGGTATTTCTCTATTGATCAGACGGACGCCCAGGAAGACAGCAATCAGGCCGATGGCCAGCATAGTCATGAACTCCAGGACCGCGCCAGAGAGGAAGGCGTAGCGCAGCACTTTCAGCGTGCGGCGACGATACTCCTCGCTCAAGCGAGCCACGCGCGCCTCCTGAGCCCCGCTGCGCCCAAAGAGGTGGAGGGTAACAAGGCCCTGAATCGTATCTAGGAAATGGGCGCTCAGGCGAGCGAGAGTCGTCCACTGGCGCTGAATATGCTTCTGGGAATAGCTGCCGACGGCGATCATCAGGATAGGAATGACCGGCCCGGTGATCAGCAGGAGCAGAACGCTGAGATGATCGAGCGGCCACATAATGGCCAGCAAGAGGAGCGGAATGACCAGGCTCCAAACGGTCTGTGGCAGATAGCGAGCGACATAGGTCTCCAAGCGCTCGCAGCCCTCATTCAACGTAGCGACCAGTTCACCGCTGCGCTCATCGCGTACAAAGAGCGGTCCGAGCCGTAGCAGATGAGCAAAGAGGCGCTGGCGCATTTCGCTTTTGACTCGGCTGCCAGCCCGCCGCGCCCAGAACTCGCGCAACCAGACCAGCCCCGCCCGTAAACAGATGGTTACTAGTAGAGCCACCAGGGCTGCTGCGACCTGCCGCAGGCCAGCGCGCCCAAGAAAGACCTGTGCGACGATCCAGCTTAGTAAGGCCATCTGCCCCACGGTCGCTAGCAGCGCCAGCAGGCCAGCCAGCACACTTAGCGCTAACGGCCAGCGCACCGCTCTGCACTCACGCAATATCTGCTTTTCCATTGCACTCCTCTGGGCAAAATCTGCTCTCCGCCTTCTCAGGTCTCTCAGATGCGCTCTCGACACTCTTTACTCTAGCGTAAGAGCAGGCCGCTGCCATCAGGAGAGAACCTGAACTTTTTTGCGGCGAATACCGTATCCGCCAGCTCCTGAGAAATAGTAGAACACCTGAGTAGCGAAGTTGCAACGTCGCCAGGCCGTCGAGCCTGGACCTAAGCCCTTTTGTGATCAGTTCGTAAGACCAGCCAAGCAGCGAACCATTGCGGAAAGCAAGAGCCTGAGCTGGAGCGATCATCTCAACAGTGTGAAAAGCTTAGCGGAGCTTTTATGAAAGGGTTCCTGTGATTCAACAGGCGTTTTCCCCAGAAGTACTGACGGAAGGGTTCTTGAGAGTGATCCTCGTTGAACTGGCAATCAGAGGAGAATCCACATAAGGAAAGATCACCCCTGTTTAGCCGGCACGCTGGGCACCATTGCCCTTGCCCTGCTCCTCGGCGCCCTTCTCTTCTGGCTCGTGATCCGCCGCCCCGGCGTGCACCTGGCGCCGGCTTCCTATGAGCAACCCTTGACCAGATACACCGTTGGCTAACAAGGCGGGCGCGCCCTCCTGCCAGGTATGCTGGTCACTCAATGGTCGTCTCGCGCTCAGACAACGTTCACTGCGACAGGTCTAGCCAGAGCCAAGCTGTGCCCTCGCCTGCCTTCGCGACGGGTCCTTTCCCTCAGACGCCTGCCACCGCCCAGAGGCAGCATCGAGCGGCTCTCATCAGACCCGGTCATCTCAGAAAAAGGGTGTTGACTAATTCAGCCGTCCACGTTATAATAATCTCGCAAGCCATTGTGAGACCCCGTTCCTCGATAGCTCAACGGTAGAGCAACCGGCTGTTAACCGGTGGGTTGCAGGTTCGAATCCTGCTCGAGGAGCCTCACAAGACAAGAGCCACAGAAGTGTGCTTCTGTGGCTCTGTTTTTTTGTGCCTACTGGTCGGGTCGGGTTGCCTCATTAAGAAGATGAACTTTCTCTTTGTCTAGCGGAGCCAGCACTAGTCCCCCCCAGGCTCTGTCTGGGTACTCTCTGTTAGGTCGTGGGTTTCTACAGGGCTGGCGCTCCCGGCTTCGGCGAAAATTGGGCGCAGCTCGCTGATTGTCGGCGGACGGCCCCCCGTACTGCTGCGGCGCTGCAGGCACAGCCGATAGCTCACACGGTCGGGCCGATAATAGCGTTCTTGTATATAAACAGGTGCATTGCCCCCGGTACAGGAGAGACGGCGAATCAGCAGTAGGGCAGTCCCCACCGACACCTCTAGCAGGCGCGCCTGCTCGGACGTCGCGTTGACCGCCGTAATCTCAAAAGTGCCGGCCTCAATGGGAATGCCATAGCGAGACTCCAGTAAATGATAAATTGTCTCGCGGCTCAGCTCCTCTTCAGGCAGGAGCACGCCGAAGCGCATTGGCAGCCAGGTGATATCGAAGGCGATGGGGCGGCCATTGGCCAGACGCAGGCGATCAAGACGCATCACCTCCTCGCCCTCGCGCAGGCCCAGGGCCACGGCAACGGCGCGACTGGCAGCCTCACGTTGAAACGCGAGCACCCGAGAGGATGGCTCGAGGCCGGCCAGCTCCATATCTTCGACAAAATCGGTCAGGCGGACAAGGCTCTGCTCGATGCGCCTCTCGGCTACGTAGGTGCCTTTACCATGACGCCGGACGACCAGGCCCTCATCTTCCAGTTCGTTAAGGGCCTGGCGCACCGTAATGCGGCTGACTCCATAGGTCTGCATTAGCTCCTGCTCGGTCGGCAGGCGGTCGCCAGGACGATAGACACCACGCTCGATCTCACCACGCAGGATCTGCTTGAGTTGATGATAGAGCGGCGTCGGTCCAGGCGTCAATTGTTGCGGTGTTGGCATACTCCTCCTCAGCCTGGCCCAGTTCGCTTGCGTCCGCTTGTGCGGCTATGGTTATGACGATATGTTCACTGCGGAACACTGCCCCTCATTATAGGACACCAGGACACATGCGGCAAGCCTTCATGCGGAGGAGGTGCTCAGTGGAGCAAGGGCAGCGAGCACACGCTGTAGCCGTGCCCGCGCCTCCTGGGCGAGCTGGTCAAGCTGCGCATTGCCACTGAGCGCCAGCATGGCCTGTGGATCAGCGATTTCAACGCGGCTGCCATTCTCAACGGCACGCACCACAACGTTGCAGGGAAGCAGGAGACCAAGCTCTGGCTCGATCTCCAGGGCGCGATGAGCCAGGTGCGGATTGCAGGCTCCCAGAATCACATAGGGCGCCGTCTCTAGCCCCAGCTTTTCGCGTAGGGTCCGCCTCACGTCGATCTCAGTCAGAACGCCGAACCCTTCCGCCTTGAGAGCCTCTTTGACACGCTCAATCGCTTGCTCATAGGGTAGGGCCAAGGTTGCCCCAAAACCGTAACTTGCCATCGGCCTTCTTCCTCCTTCCTCGGTATGGCATGTTGGTCACTGAGAGATGTTCTCTCTTGCAGAACCAGGTTCGCTGGCTGAGTAAGCCTGATTGTGGTTCACACAACCAGCAATGGCCAGGCTCGCCGGCGAACGCAAGCGAAAGCTGGACCTCAAACGGAAGTTACGACGGAGCCGCCGCCAGCCTGGACAAGCGGGTGAACCGCCTTCTACTACGGGCAGTTACTGGAGGCTCTGAGCCAGTGTGGTAAAGCGCTCTTGGACGCCAGCGCAGACAATGTCACAGAGCGTCAGAACACTGGGATCGGCAAGCGCATAGTAGATGCTCGTGCCCACTTTGCGCCGCTTGACAAGTCCCCCTTGCATGAGAGCCGCCAGGTGCTTGGAAACGTTCGGCTGGCTGGCTCCTGTCACGGCCACCAGCTCGCTAACGCTGCGCTCACCGCCCGTCAGAGCCGCCAGGAGCTTGAGACGCAGCGGCTCTCCCAAGAGGCGAAAGCGCGCCGCAATCAGCTCCAATAGCGGATCAGGAAAGCCTCCCTCGCTGCTCATCTGCTTCCAGCGCGCTGCAGCGCTGAGATCTTGCGGTCGCCGCTCCTCCGTTTCCTGAGCCACAGAGAGTCTCTTCTCTGTCAAGATACTCCCCTTTCTCACTGCGAGTGATGACTATGGGCTGTAGGTTGTTACCCTTGCCCTTGACTTCATGACTATATAGTAATATAATTAAAGAGGAAAGTCAAGGAGGCAGCAGCCTGCTAGCCAGCGAGGCTGCCCAGGCCACAATGCAAATGTACGATCAGCGAAAGGGAGCAAGGCTGATGTTTGAAAGCTTTCTCAGACGTTCAGAAGCCGGAGAGCAGACGATCCCGACGATCGATGTGCGAGAAGCTTGGGAGCGGCTCTCCAGTGAAGAGAGTCAGGCGATACTGATCGATGTGCGTGAGCCGTGGGAATATCGCAGCGGTCATGCGCCACGCGCGCTCAACATTCCCCTTGGGCAGTTAAGCAGCCGCGCGAGAGAAGTGCCACGCGATCGTGAGGTCCTGCTGATCTGCCTCAGCGGACACCGCAGCGCTCAGGCAGCTAGGCAGCTACAACATCTGGGCTTCTCACGCGTAGTCAATGTCAAAGGTGGTATGGCCCATTGGCGACTGCACAGGCTGCCGGTTGAATAGCGCAACCGGTCATCAGAGATCAGGAGCACCGGTTCGCCACCCCTATGCCCATCGCCCTGTGCTACCAGCGCAGGGAGGAGCAGGATGGCCCAGTTCCCTCCAGGGGCAGATGTCGAACTAGTGGCGTTCCTTCTTTGTTCGGCAAAGTTGTCATATCGACATAACGTATCAAGATGATATACTGATAGAGGAGACCAGCCGCTCTGGTAGCAGAGAGAGCGGCCCGGCTTCGGGCGAGTGCCACCCCTCCCGAGGCTGGCAGCAGGCGGGTGGCAGCGAGGTGAGAGCCATGCAAATCGAGCAATTCTACATCGAAGGTCTGGGGCATCAATCCTACTTTGTCAGTGATGGGCGCAGTGGACAGGCAGCGGTAGTCGACCCGCGCCGTGACGTCGACGTTTACCTCGAGGCTGCCGCGCAAGCTCAGGCACGTATTACTCACATTCTAGAGACTCACATTCACAATGACTATGTGACTGGCGGGCGCGAGCTGGCAGCCCGTACCGGGGCGACCATCGTCGCTAGCGCCGATGCTCACCTGCGCTATCCACATCAGCCGGTGCGTGACGGCGAGCGTTTCCGTGTGGGAGAGCTGACTTTTCAAGCGCTGGCGACGCCAGGCCACACGCCCGAGCATACGAGCTACCTGGTCTATGAGCCGGGGAGCGACCAGCCCTATGCCCTCTTCAGCGGTGGCAGCATGCTCGTTGGCAGCGCCGGCCGCACCGATCTGCTGGGTCCCGAGTTGACGCTGACCCTCACACGCCAGCAATACCATTCGCTCATGCGTCTCTTGCAGACCTTGCCCGATAGCGTGCTGGTGTACCCGACCCACGGCGCTGGTTCCTTCTGTGTAGCGAGCGCCGTTGGTGCTAAGCGCAGTACTACCATTGGTCAAGAGCGCCTGGCCAATCCCGTCGTGCGGGCGCGCGACGAGGCCGACTTTGTGCGTCACCAACTCGCCAGCTATACTGCCTATCCGCACTATTATCGCTATATGCATGATATTAACCAGCAAGGACCGCGCATCCTGGGTCAGCTCCCGGAGCTGCCGCCACGTTCTCCGCAGGAGGTGCAGCGCTGGTTGCAGCAGGGCCTGCCGCTGATCGACGGACGTCCGCGCGGCGAGTTCGCCCGCGAGTATATCCCCGGCTCGCTGAACATCGAGCTAGATAGCTCCTTTGCGACTTACGTCGGATGGCTGCTGCCTTTCAATACACCGCTGCTGCTGCTGATTGAGGACGAAGAGGGTCGGCGCGAAGCAGTGGTTCAACTGATCCGCATCGGTTATGAGCAGGCTCAGGGCTATCTGGCGGGCGGCATTGCCGCCTGGAAGGCAGCGGCGCTGCCTACGGGTAGCTTTGAACGCATCAACATTGATACCCTCTATCGGCGCTGGAAGGATCAACCTTCGCTGACCGTGCTGGATGTGCGCCGTGATGACGAGTGGCGACAGGGCCATATTCCGGGCGCCCTCCATGTGCATATCGGCGATTTACCGCAGCACTTGGAGAGTTTGCCGCGCCATACACCTTTGGCAGTCATCTGCCATAGCGGCCATCGCGCCTCGATCGCTGCCAGCATGCTTGCGGCTACGGGGCGTGAGGTTGTGGCAGTTGATGGTGGTGTGCCCGATTGGGAGGCGCGTGGTCTGCCACTGGTGAGCGAGCAGGCTGAGGAACCTGCCTTGACAACTGCAGAGGATCTGGCGACGCATGCTCATCCGTGAGGCCCAGGGCTACGCTCAGCAAGGCGCCCATCTGTTGCTGGCGTTGCTGGCACCTTGCTCGCGCGTTGGTTAACCTTTGACCTGGTGGTCACTATCGCTGAGCCTGCAACGTGCCTCGGTACGCGGTAGAATGTGGCGGGTCCTTCGTTTGGCTCCCTTGTGGAGACAGGGCCCGCCCTTAGGAGGACCGCTCTGCAGCTTGTTAGTAGAGGAGAAGTGGAACACGAAGCTGTAAAACAGAAAACGAAGGTGAGACTATGGCTTTGATTGGAGCCAGCGATCGCGAAAAGATCCGCGAGCTATTCAAGGATCTGGATGGGGAGGTGACGATCACCTACTTCACACAGCGTGAGTCGCCGCTGCTGATTCCTGGACACGAATGCCAATTCTGTAAGGAGACGCGTGAGCTTCTGGAGGAGGTGGCTAGCCTCTCGGATAAGATCCATTTGCAGATCAAGGATTTTTATCGCGATGAGGTCCAGGCCAAGCAGCTTCAGATTGAGCGTATTCCGGCTTTCATTCTGGAGGGCAAGGCTAGGGGACGCCTGCGCTTTTTCGGTATTCCGGCAGGCTACGAGTTTAGTACCTTGATCGAGGATATTCGCGCGCTCTCGCGGGGCGATCTGTCACTTAGCCCGCAGACGTTGCAACAATTGCAGACGCTGCAGCAGAACCTCCATATTCAGGTGTTTGTGACACCAACGTGCCCTTACTGCCCACGTATGGCCTTGCTGGCTCATCAGCTAGCTATGGCCAGCGAACGTGTGACGGCGGATGTCGTTGAGATTTCGGAATTTGTCGACCTGGCGCAGCGCTATCGCGTTCAGGGGGTACCTAAGACAGTCATCAATGATCGCCTTGAGGTGCTGGGAGCAGTGCCAGAGGCCCGCCTTATGCAGCAGATCGCCCAGGCCTTCGCTCCCCAGGCGACTCAAACTTCCCAGGCTTCTCAGTCGCAGCCGTGAGGCTGGCTCTGGAGCGCTTCTTTACAAGCCAGGTCGCTCGCTTAGCCAGCGTTCGCTTTCTCCTGCACCGGCGGCATTAGCCTCCCTGCCCGATGCAGCTGACTGCCCAGATGCCTGGTTCCTCTCCCCCTGCTTGACATTTGCTACGCGATCCGCTACACTAAAAGTAATCCGAACAGAGGCGCACGTGATGCGCCATTATAGCGATGCAGACGCTGAACAGGAGGAGTAGGCGCTCTGGCCCCGACAGAGAGGGAAGATCACCGGCTGCAAGTCTTCCCCGGATGGCGAGCGCTGAAGGTCGCCTGGGAGTCTGAAAGAGACAGTTTCGCGCTTGGCCACCGAGAGCGAGGCCTTTACCTCGCTGGTGATCTGGTCAGCCTGGGCTGGCCAGTACGCGGGCAGAAGCCCTGTGAGGGTGGCTGTCGGAGGCGCGAGCTGTTGCGGTGTGCCCGTTAGCGCACTAATGAGGGTCAACCGTCCTCCAAGATGGGGAAGAATGGGCCGAAGCTGTTCTTTGATCGTGCGGAGCGCTAGCTAGCTCTGTCTGGCAGTCGACGCAGGCAGGATGAGAGCAGGACGGTTGGCTGAAGCAAGGTGGTACCACGAGTATGAACCCTTCTCGTCCTTGACGGCGGGAAGGGTTTTCTGTTAAAACCGTTATCCGCCTGGCTCTCAGCTTGGGGGGAGTCTGTTGACTCAGCTCTGGTCGGCAGGTAGGAAGACAGGAAGGCCCAAGCTGGAAGATGGCCAGCCAGGCAGCACCACGTTTGCAGTAGTGCATGCCTGACCTGACCGGACCTGCTCCGGCTCAGTCCAGCTTGCCCCCGGTTCAGGCTTGTTCGTTCTACACTTTCGTCCGGTCTTATCGCCATCATCGTTGTCAGCGTTCATCACTGAGGTCTGCAGGAGCAGCGCCAGTCAGGCGGTGACAGAGCAGTCCACCCACTACCGCAGGGAGGGAACATGATTGAGCAGGATAAGATAGCCAGCAGTGAGGAAAAGAAGCAATTGTTAGCGGCGCTACCCAAGGCCTATGATCCGCAGGCGGTTGAAGGAAAATGGTATCGCTTCTGGGAGGAAGGGGGCTACTTCAAGCCGCGCCCGAATCCGCAGCGGCCTCCCTTTGTGATTAGCATGCCGCCCCCGAACGTGACCGGTGCGCTGCATCTAGGCCATGCCATCACGGCTACTATCGAGGATATTCTGATTCGCTATCATCGCATGCGCGGCGATGAAACACTCTGGGTGCCGGGGGAAGACCATGCCGGCATTGCAACCCAGGCCGTGGTGGAGCGTGAGCTAGCCAAGGAGGGTACTGATCGTCATCGCCTGGGCCGTGCTGCCTTTCTCGAACGGGTCTGGCAGTGGGTCAGCCATTACAAGAAGCGCATTCAGGATCAGCATCGCCGCCTTGGTGCCTCCTGTGATTGGTCGCGCGAACGCTTTACCCTGGATGAGGGCCTCTCACGCGCCGTGCGCGAGGTGTTTGTGCGTCTCTACGAGGAGGGCCTGATCTACCGTGGCGAGCGCATCATTAACTGGTGCCCGCGCTGCATGAGCGCCATCTCTGATCTGGAAGTGGAGCATGAGGATACGCCTGGCAAGCTGACCTATGTGCGTTATCCGCTCAAGCCGGAGGCTGGCCGCAGCGCCGAGGCAACTGAATATATCAGTGTGGCTACGACGCGCCCGGAGACGATTCTGGGCGATACGGCGGTGGCGGTCAACCCGCGTGACGAGCGCTATCGTTCCCTGGTGGGACGCACGGCCATTCTGCCGGTTATTGGTCGGGAGATTCCGATCATTGCTGATGAGGCCGTGGAGATGGGCTTTGGTACGGGCGCAGTCAAGGTGACGCCTTTCCATGATCCAACTGACTTTGAAATCGGCCAGCGCCACGGCCTGCCGCGCGTGCAGGTGATTGGCTTCGATGGCAAGATGACCCCGGAGGCCGGCCCCTACGCCGGTCTGGATCGCTTTGAGGCTCGCAAGAAGCTGGTCGAGCAGCTTCAGCAGGAGGGCCTCATCGTCAAGATCGAGGATTATACGGTCCCCCTGGGTCACTGCCAGCGTTGCAACACCGTCATTGAGCCGTTGGTCTCGAAACAGTGGTTCGTGCGCATGAAGCCGCTGGCAACGCCCGCCCTCAATGCGGTCAAGTACGGCCAGATCCGCATCGTGCCCGAGCGCTTCACAAAAATCTACTGCGATTGGCTGGAGAATATCCACGATTGGACCATCTCGCGTCAACTTTGGTGGGGCCACCGTATCCCCGTCTGGTACTGTGACGATTGCGGTGAGATGATCGTCAGTCGCGAGGATGTGACGCGCTGTCCTCATTGCGAGAGCGAGCGTCTGCATCAGGATGAGGACGTGCTTGATACCTGGTTCTCATCCTGGCTGTGGCCTTTCAGTACGCTCGGTTGGCCCGACGATACGCCGGATCTGCGCCGCTACTATCCGACCTCGGTGATGGAGACAGGCTACGACATCATCTTCTTCTGGGTGGCACGCATGGTGATGGCCGGTATCCATTTCATGGGAACCATTCCGTTCCACACCATCTATCTCCACGGCCTGGTGCGTGACGCCAAGGGCGAGAAGATGAGCAAGTCGAAAAACAATGTTGTCGATCCCATCGAGGTTATGGATCAGTACGGCACCGATGCCCTGCGCTTCACGCTGGCGACCAGCAGTACGCCGGGCAATGATATGAAGCTGGTCCCTGAGCGCATCGTCGGCAATCGCAATTTTGCGAACAAGATCTGGAACGCTTCGCGCTTTGTGCTGACGGCCACTGCCGAGATCGGGGGCGGCGTGCCCCCCCTGGCGGCTTTGCGCCCTCGCACGTTGGCCGACCGCTGGATTGTGAGCCGCATCTCCCAGCTGATTGCCGAGGTGACGCAGCTCCTGGAGGAGTTCCAGCTTGGGGAAGCTGGTCGTCGCATTCATGAGTTCTTCTGGACCGAATACTGCGATTGGTATGTGGAGATCGCTAAGGTGCAGCTCCAGGGGGAGGCCGCGGTCCGTGCAACAACGGCGGCTATTCTCCGCTCGGTGCTCGATGCCTCGCTGCGCCTTCTCCATCCCTTCATGCCATTCGTGACAGAAGAAGTCTGGCAGCACCTCTATCGCTTTAGTGAGCCAGAGGTGGAGCGCTGGCCTGCACCAGCTCTGATTGTGGCACCCTGGCCGCAGCCAGTGCCAACGGCCAGAGATGCGGAGGCCGAGGAGGATTTCGCCCTCCTGCAGGAGCTGATCACGCGCATCCGCGACGCGCGCAATCAGCTTGGTGTGGAGCCGGCGCGCCGCATCCAGGTCCTGCTGGCCGCTGGTCCAAAACTGGCTTTGCTCAGCGAGCAGGCTCCTTTGATTGAGTTTCTAGCGCGCACCGAGGCACCACGCTTCTACGAGCGTCTAGAGCCGAAGCCGCAGGGTGCAATGGGCTTGCTGGCCGGACCGGTGGAGATCTATCTGCCGCTGGCCGGGATGTTCGATGTGGAGAAGGAACTGGCACGCCTCGATAAGGAGATCTCTCGCACGGAGCAGGAGATCGCTCGTTTTCAGGCGCGCCTGGCGAACGAGGAGTTTGTGAAGCGTGCCAAGCCCGAGGTGGTGGCGCGCGAGCGCGAGCGCCTCAGCGAGCAAGAGGAGCGGTTAACTAAGCTGCGTGAGCGGCGCGCGGCTCTCAGCAGCTAAGCGCAAAACCCTTCTTCGGAGGACAGAGCAGAGTAGCTTTCCCATGTTCCTCCTTTTTCGCGCGCACAGGCAGGGAGCGGCTCATCGCAGTAGGCGATGGGCCGCTCCTTTTTCCAGACACGCCACCGACGAGGAGGGTATTTCTCTTACTTACTTGCTTGTTCGCTGGCTCGCCCGCCCGATCTGGCTGCCTGGCCGACCGCTGTCAGCTCTAACTGAGCTGCTGCCAGCTGCGACCACCGTCGCTGGTCTTGAGAATATGGGTCTTCGCTGGTGGCGCCAGACACAAGGCCCAGCCACGAGTGGCAGTCAGAAAATCTAGTTGGATGACGTCGCTAAAGGGGCCAGTGGGTAACTGTTGGCTCCAATGCTGTCCCCCATCGCGTGTCACATAGAGCGTCGTGCGATCGGTAGCATAGCCTATGCTGGCCGATACAAAGGACCAGGCAATCACGGAAGCCGGGAGAGCTGCTCCGTAGCGCCAGGTCTGGCCACCATCGTGGGTGATATAAAAATAGAGGCTTGCCTTGCCAGCCGTATAGAGATTGACAGGCAGGAGGCCATCACGACTAGAGAAGAAGCGCGGCGGCAAGGTAGCAATCTGGGCCTTCTCGCTGCCAGTGGGTAGCGGTAGAGACTGAAATTGCCAGCTCTGGCCACCGTCATGAGTCACATAGAGCCAGGCCTGATTAAGGCCTGGTTCGCTGCCAGTGGCCCAGCCCGTTGTTGTATCGATAAAAGCCAGGCCGGATTTACTGCCAGTGTAGGGCAAAGTTCTTTGGCCCTGTGCCGTGCGAGCCTGCGCCGCAGAGACCTGCATGATGCGCTGCCAATGGCCGCCACCATCGCTGGTACGCCAGATAGCTACAGCCTCGGCATTGGTAGCCATGCCAAGATTGACCAACAACCAGCCGTGGAGAGCATCGACAAAGATCAATTGCACGACGCCGATGCTGGGCGCAGGGATATTTGTTCGCTGCCAGCTCTGCCCCCCATCGCTCGTATGGTAAATGGGGGTCGTCCGGGCATTCTGGAAGATCAGCGCCACCCAGGCAGTCTGGGCATCGAGATAGGCTGTTACAATGCGCTCGACGGGTCCCTGCGAGGCTGAGCCGGTTTCGGGCTGGGGTGTGACATCGCGCCAGTGAGCGCCGCCATCGGTAGTACGCAAGACAGAGCGCTGTGTCGAGGCCCAGCCATGTTGCTCATCATACATCCAGAGGGCCTGCATCTGCTGCGCCGCTGCACTGAGAGCAGGTGAGGTCGGAGATGGCGGAGGCGCATTTCCCAGCGGGCCGCAGCCGCTGCCAAGTACCAGGAGGAACAAGGCAGCGAGCGCCAGCCACTGCAGAGAAAGCCGGCCCCTCTGCAGGAGGTGCTGGTGAGCATAACCATATACTGCTGTCGCTTGCCGACCAACGGGCGGTAGGTCCATCATGGCCTATTGACTGCTCTAACAAGGTATTGCTTGCCCCCATTGTCGCTTGAACGAGATTGAGTGTCGGACCCCCATGACCACCCCAACAGATCAACCCCAGATGAGGCCGCCACTGCCAGTGGTAAGTACCTGGGGGCCATCTTCGGTGAGGGCAATAGTATGCTCAAAATGGGCACTGAGC
>NZ_JADGHT010000261.1 GCF_019683755.1 Thermogemmatispora sp.
ACTTGAGGAGCTATAGATGAATTAAATAGATGAGAATAATAAAAGATATAAATGAAGCTCGTCGTCAGACTAATGGCGAGCCAGAGCAACAACCAGCAACGGGTACGGAGCTGGGTGGCGCGACCTAGACCTGAGCTGGCTACCAGAGGGATGACCCAGAGCAAATATTGCGGACTGAGGACCTTGCCGGTCGTAATGAGCAGCAGCAAGAGTGCAAGCAGGCTATCGCTGAAGTCGAAGGCGCCTTTGTACTGCAGCCAGAGCGTCAACAGGAGGCCGCCCCCAAGTAGACCTGCCAGGAGCAGAGTGACTGGAGCTGCCAGAGGGCTGAGGATGTTGAGCGAGCCATAGCTGAAAAGCAGCCGCAGCGGCTGTCCAAAGCCAATCAAACTACCGAGCCAGAGTAGACTTGCTGCTAGCGATTCAATTTGAGGGGGGCGCTGGCCAAGGTAGCGCAGTGGCTCCAACAGCGCACCTTGGGGGTTGAGCAAGGCAAAGAGGCCACTGACGAGCGTCACAGTGGCGACAAAGAGCAGTAAGTGGCGCCAACGCCAGGCGGAAACCTTGGTCAGTGGCCACTGACCAGCACTCAAGCGCTGCTGCTCGGCCAGGAAGAGCGCTGGAAGGCCCAGCAGTGGGTAAAGCTTCAGCAGGGTACCGCCCGCCAGGGCCAGGTAGGCTAACGTCCATCGCTCGCGTTGTGCTGCCACAAGGCAGAGCAGTACACACAGCGAGGGCCACAGATCATAACGCACCTGCAAAAGCGGGCCGCCTCCCACGATCAGGAGCAATGCACCAGCTAGCGCTGCCTGAGACGAGACCTGGCGATATAGGAGCCAGAGCAGCAAGATAGCGGCGGCGAGCATGAGCAGAGCAAAGGTCAGAGTGTAGTAAGGAAGGGGGACCAGCAGCGGCACAGAGAAAGGGAGGAGCGCCAGGGGGGGGTACTCAAGTGGCAGGATGTGAAAAGGGGGTTGTGTGCCATAGAACGAGAGAAACGCGCACTGGTGCGCCGGAAGCCAGCCGAGGGCAGCGCTGCCGAACCAGAAGGCCACGGCGTAGCACTGATAGCGGAGCAGATCAGTGGGTGCCAAGAAAACCTGCCAGGTGCTCTCAACAAAGAGCACGGAGCCGAGCAGCGTAAGCAACCAGCAGGAAGGCCACCGGCGCAGGTCACCGATTCGGAGAAGTGCAGAAGGTCGCATAGCTCTAAAGTTGCTCAGGGGGCTGGGCTTGGCGCCGGTGCGGCGGCATCGCGTTCGGCCAGCATCTCTAAGAAGACCTCATAGGTTTTGCGAGCAATGGCCTCCTGCGTATAATTTTTCAGGATATGCTCACGGGCCTGGCGAGCCAAGCGCTGGTATAGCTCTTGGTCCTCGAGCAGGCGTCGCACGCACTCAGCCATTGCCCGCGCATCTCCCTCGGGGAAGATCAGACCGCCGTTACCGACCGTCACCGGAATCTCGCCCGAATCGGAGCCAACCACTGGCACCCCACAGCACATTGCTTCGGCCATCGAACGCCCAAACTGCTCCATCCAATTAGGGCGTGTCAGTGAGGGCTGGAGTAGCACATGCATCTTACGCATCTCATCAGGCACCTTATAGCTTGGCAGGCTGCCCAAAAAGGTCACGCGCTCGGCCACCCCCAGGCGTTGGGCCATACGCTCCAACTCATCGCGCAAGGGGCCATAGCCGATAAAGACCACACGGCAACACTCTGGTAGCATAGCCAGGGCCTCGATGATCAAGGGAACTCCCTTTTCTTCCTTCAGGCGTCCAACGTAGCCTAGAATGAAAGGCTCACCCGGCTGGTAGGGCCGGCGTTGCGGATCAGGATAGTGGAGGCTTGGCTCCGCTCCGAACTGGGCGATCAAGTGGATCTTCCCCTTATAGCCCTTGCGGCGCAGGACCTCACCCGCTGCCTTGTTGCAAGCCTGAGCATGTCGGGCGTGGTGGTAACAATATAGCTCAAACTGCCGGAACGGGGGAGGATAGCGGCGGTAGAGATTTTGGAAGGTCGAGAAGATTGGCAAGGCCCCATAGCGGCGAGCCAGACGGATCGCCTGGTAGGTGGCGAAATTATAGGGCTCCTCATCGATATGCACGATGTCAGGGCGGACACGGCGCATAATGCTATTGAGCTGAGGATAGTAGTGGATATGGAAATGGCCATTGAGAGCCATAGGAGTCACGATCAGCTCATAGCCCTCCAGATAGACCCGCTCCAGATCCTGCTTACTACCATCATCGGCCAACCAGTAAGGAGGGGTGACAGCGATCAGCTCAACGCCGGGGCATTTAGCCAGCTCCTCCAGCTTACGGTGAGCAGTGCCGGCAACATAGGCCTTAGAGATCGTCAGCACGCGCATTGGACTCAGCTCACTCCAGAGATAAAGCTGCTTCATAGGCAGCCAGCGTCTCGCTCGCAGTGCGTTGCCAGCTAAACTGGGTGGCGCGGCGCAGCGAGCGGGCGCGCAGGTCTGCCTCAAGTTTCATATCACTGAGAACAGCATACATTGCATCCGTGAGAGCGTCCAGATCGGTAGGATCAACGCATAGAGCAGCATCGCCCACGACCTCCGGTAGTGAAGTTCGATTAGAACAAACCACGGGAGCGCCGCAGGCCATAGCCTCCAGAGGATCAAGGCCGAAGCCTTCATAGAGCGAAGGGAAGACAAAGAGACCAGCGCCACTATAGAGCGCAGCTTTGTCCTCATCATGCACAAAGCGGACAATGACTTTATCGGCAATACCCAATTCAGCAGCCAGAGGGCGCGGGTCAGAGAAGCGCGGACCGCGCTGCCGGTCGGGATCGCCCGAGATCAAGAGGCGAAGATCTGGTTCACCGAGGCGCTGATAGACGCGCGCAAAGGCGCGCACCAACTGTGGAACATTCTTGCGAACATCTAAGCCGCCTAGGTAGAAAACATAACGCTGGTCTTCAGCCAGACCGTAGCGTGCCCGCGCTCTGGCCAGTTGCTCGGGGTCGCGCACTGGCTGATATTCCTCACCGGCAGCCTCATAAATGACGCGGATGCGCTCGGCAGGCAGTTTCAAGGTGTCGATAATATCACGCTTGGCATGCTCGGAGACCGTGATGATCAAAGTAGCACGCCTGACAGCATATTCAATGAGACGCATATAAGCCTCGATCTTGGCCCCTGCCCGATAAATAGGAATATGCCAGGGAATGACATCGTGCACGGTGACAACGACAGGCATAGCCGCGCGCAAAGGAGGTGCGAAATAGGGGATGTGGAGCAGATCAACATCATGGTGGCGAGCTGCGCGCGGAGATGTGATCTGCTCCCAAACCAGTTTTTCAATATTTTCATTGCGGGTCAGCCAAGAAGGAGCGGGGGCCGCGACATAACGCATCTGGGGAGGAGGAGTAAAGGGCAACATGTCGGGCCGCGGGCTAAGCAAAACATACTCATGGCTCTGATCGAGCGTTGCCAGAGCTTTGAGCAGATGCAACAAGTACTGTCCGCTCCCACTAGCGGGATAGCGAAAAAAGAGCGCATTAATGCCGATCCGCATAGGAAGCCTCCAGCGTAGTGAAATCCGAGAGACCCTCATAGAGCTTCTGATAGACAAGAAGCATTTTACGCGCCGAGGCTTCCCATGTATAGCGTTTCACCTGCTCATAGCCTCTCTGGCGCAGCTCCTCGCAGAGCTGGCGATCCTCCAGCAGGCGTGTAATAGCGGAAGCCAGGGCCTCCACATCGTAAGGATCGACCTTGAGGGCGGCCTCGCCAACCACCTCGGGCAAGGAAGAAGTATTTGAGGTGACCACGGGAGCGCCGCAGGCCAAGGCCTCCAGTGCAGGCATACCGAAGCCCTCATAGAAGGAGGGGTAAGCAAAGACATCGGCCATACTATAGAGCATGACCAGGTCGAGGGTGCTCACCCGTCCTAGAAAACGCACCTTCTCTGTCAGGCCCAGACGCGTTACCTCCTGCTCAGTCTCCTCATAGAGCCAGCCAGGGCCACCGACGATGACAAGCATTTTCGGGCGCGGTTTGCGGCTCTGAGTCTGGTGGAAAGCGCGGATCAAGCCAAGGTGATTCTTCCGTGGCTCCTTGGTGCCCACGGTTAGCACAAAGGGATGTTTCAGGCCATACTTATAGCGTGTAGCCTCCAAGAGCACGGGATCAGTGATGCGGCGGAAAGCGCGAGCCACGCCAGGAGAGATAATCACCATCTTCTCGGGAGGCGTGCCCAAATACTTAGTGAGGGTACGAGCCGAAGCCTGAGAAACCGTGGCGACCACATCAGCGGTGCGTGCCGCTCGTGGGACCACCTCCCGCAAATAAGCGGCCAGCGAGGGGACGGCATACTGAGGGTACTCCAGAAATGCCAGATCATGGATGGTCACCACTGTACGCGGGCGACGGTGAAAGGGGCTAAAGGGAGGCAAAACGAAATCGGGGCCGTGGTAGAGATCGACAGGGCCAGTGAACCAATTCACGTAGGGCGGGAGCTGCCAGCGATACCAGATAATATTGAGGTAGCGCTCAGGAATCGGGATGCGTCGAATCGTCGCATGCTCTGCTTGAGGGAAAGTACGTCCCTCCTGAGGGGGCTGGCTGCTCAACAGGACATAGCGGTTTACCTGATCTTGAGCAAGCAGGGCATCGACCAGGCAGCGGATGTAGGTCCCGATGCCCGCGCCCTGGCGGATAGCCGTTGTGTAATCAATGGCAATGCGCATAAAGACATCCCTGGCCTTTATAGAAAATCTTCCTGATGGATTCAGCGCTGCTCGGCCAATTGGTAGCAGTCGCTCTCAGAAGCGCTGATAGAGACGCTATGCTTGCGCCCTTCTCACCTTGTGGTGGGCTTCTCCTCTTGTTGGCCTGTCTGCCGATGAAGACAAAGCGGAGAGCCAGGCGAGAAGAAGCCCAAGAAGCGAGGCAAGCTTACCAAAGGCCGATCATCACCGCGGGGCCACAGAGACCCAACCCGAAGCAACCCAACCGTTCCCACCAGCTCGCGGAACAGCAACGACTCGGACTGGTTCAATCAAGCCGTGCCGAAACGGCAGAGGGGGCGAGAAGCCATAATCATACGGGGCAAGCAGGAAAGTGCGGGTGCTTCTCGCCCCAAGCCAAGCAGGCAAGCAAGTTAAGCAGACAAACCGGGTTGACGCGCGGCGACTAGCCAGGCGGCCAGCCGAAGCGGCGTCCGCCCAAGAGATGGAAATGCAGATGGAAGACCGATTGTCCGGCGTCGGATCCGACATTCGTCACGAAGCGAAATCCGCGCTCGGAGAGGCCGAGATCCTGAGCGAGCTTATTAGCCACAACGAAGAGATGGGCCAGCAAGGTCCCATCCTGCTCCGTTACCTCCTTCATCGAAGCCAGATGGCGCCGCGGAATCAGCAGCACATGATGCGGTGCCTGTGGATTGATGTCCGCGAATGCAACGACCTCGGCATCCTGATAAAGGATCTTACTCGGGATCTCGCCCTTAGCGATCTTGCAGAACAAGCAGTCTTGCATAGTTGCCTTCCTCAAGCCAAGAGCGGGCCGGAGTGGTCTGGCTCGACTCAAAGAGTCTATCAGCCAGAGCCCGGGGCCAACCCGACTCTTGCCGATTACTCCTCCGAGGCTGGCTGGCTCTCGGCAGCGTGAGCCGCAGGCTCGACACTTCCAGAGCCAGTGCTCTCCTGAGGGAGAGAGACGGCCTCTGAAGAAGACGAGGTGACCATAGTACCTGCCGGCAAGGCTGGCACCGTTTGTTTATTGTCTCCAGCCAGTGTGCTCGTTGTCAATTCCTGAGCATGCAGGCTAGGATCATTGTACTGCGGCAGCTTCAGCTCCTGGCGGATGAGGCGGATCGCCTGATAGACCACGGCAGGTTTGAGCGAGAGCTGCTGCGCGATAGTGCGATGGATACCGATCGGAGGCACAGGGAGAAACGGCTCATACAAGGCTCGGATCTTCGCCAGTTCTTCACTGTTCCCTCGGTAAGGCTGAACCTCCCACCAGCTTGGCAGCCCCTCGCGCTCGCGCAGGGCCTTGACGATCTTTTTCACCGCCGATTTAGGAATATTCAGCTCATGGGCGATCCGGGTACGGATGCCATCAAACTCAACGGGTTGTGCCAGCTCCTTATAGCGTGCTTCGACCAGAGCCACCTGCTCTGGAGTAGGCACAAAGGGAGCCGGGGGAGGAGTTTTTTCGCGCTTGGGCTTAGCCGGCTGTGGGAGAGGCTTCGCTGCTTTGGCGGGCTCCTTTGCCTGTCTGTGAAGATGATGATGATGAGTAGCCTGAACTGATCCCGGACGTGCTCCCCCTTTCCCTGTGGGACTGAGGCCGGGGCCTACTCCGGCAGCCCCAGGTCGAGAGAAAGAGCCGACCTGACGAGGACCGCGAGCAGGACCGCTCTCTACAGAAGGGCGGGGGCGCTGACCCAAGGCCGAGAAGCTGCTACGGAAAAGAGGGCCTCGACGTTCAGCTTCCCAATACTGAGCGGGTCCGCGCGGCCCTGGCCGCTCACGATCTCGTTCTCGCTCTCGTTCCATGCGCGGCGGGCGCTCCACGGGGGGCCGTGGGCCTTCTCGCCCTGAATGGCGTGTATCCACAGGGAAGCGCGCCGCCGGTCCCTGTGGGGAGCGGGAGCGCGCAGGCGGAGCAGGTGGCTCCGGCTCACTGACCTTGACATCTTGCAAGTGATCAAGCCAGTGG
>NZ_JADGHT010000262.1 GCF_019683755.1 Thermogemmatispora sp.
CCCCTGAAGAGTTCGATGCCACGCTCTATTATGCGCGCCGCCTGATCGAGCGCCGCTGGCTGGAGGCCAACCTCGCCGGAGCTTATGTCGTTTCTCTCTCTCGCCATACCCTGGTCTATAAGGGCCTGATGGCCCCCGATACCCTGGCGCGTTTCTACCGTGACCTGGCTAACCCTCTCTATAGCAGCGCTTTTGCCATTTTCCATCAGCGTTATAGCACTAATACGTTCCCATCTTGGCAGTTGGCCCAGCCTTTCCGTATGCTGGCCCATAATGGCGAGATCAATACCCTGCTCGGCAACCGTAACTGGATGCGGGCGCGTGAGAAGGCCTTGACTGCCGCCCGCTGGGGGGAGAAGCTGGTTGATCTGCTGCCCGTTATTCAGGAGGGTGGCAGCGACTCGGCCCAGCTTGATAACGTGCTGGAGTTCTTGACCTGTTCTGGCCGGGACCTGCTGCATAGTATGCAAATGCTGATTCCACCGGCATGGGAGCAGATGCCTGAGCTGGATCGTGCATGGCGGGCCTGGTGCGAGTACCATGCGGGTCAGATTGAGCCATGGGATGGACCGGCGGCTTTGGTCTTTAGCGACGGGCGCTTTGTGGGAGCTGCTCTTGACCGCAATGGTCTGCGTCCGGCGCGCTATACTCTCACCTCGAACGGGCTGCTGATTCTGGCCTCTGAGGTTGGGGTCATCCCTTGCGAGCCACATGAGGTAGTTGAGAAAGGACGCCTGGGGCCAGGGCAGATGATTGCTGTGGACCTAGAGCGTCATACTGTCCTACGCGATGACGACATCAAGGCGCTGTTGGCGCAGCGCCAGCCATACGAGCAGTGGCTAGATGCTCATCTCGTGCGTTTGACGCGTCTGACACAAGTGGTGTCCTCGGAACGCTGTAGTGATGGGCAAGAGTCCGATGCCGATGCCCTTTTCCAGCGTCAAATGCTCTTTGGTGTGACCAATGAGGATGTTGAGCTGATTCTGCGTGCGATGGTTCAAAGCGCCAAAGAGCCGATCTGGAGTATGGGCGATGATACCCCGCTTGCTTCCCTCTCGCTGCGCTCCCGTTCTCTGGCTGACTACTTCCATCAGCGTTTTGCTCAAGTGACCAATCCGCCCATTGATCCTTTGCGTGAGCAGGTGGTCATGTCACTAGACTGCTATTTGGGGAAGCGAGAGAGCCTGCTCACCGAATCCCCACGCCATGCCCATCTCATTCACCTCGAGACGCCGCTGCTTACCGAAGCGCAGCTAGAAACACTGCGTCATCTGGAGGAACAGGGGTTTCGGGCGCGTACGCTGCAAGCCACTTTCGCGCTGGCCGATGGTCCGACGGGGCTGGAGGCGGCTTTAGCGCGTTTGGAACGCGAGGCGGTTGCGGCTGTTCATGAGGGGATTGACCTGTTGATTCTGAGCGACCTGGGGGCCGATCTGGAGCATGTCCCTGTTCCGATGCTACTGGCCGTAGGGGCTGTCCATCAAGAGCTGATCCGTCAAGGGCTGCGGACCTCTGTGTCGCTGATTTGTGAGACCGGCGCTGCCTGGGATATTCACCAAATCGCTTTGTTGCTTGGCTATGGTGCGGAGGCTGTGATGCCAGCAGTAGCGCTGGCGACTGTGCGCGCGCTGGCCGGTGAGCGCCATCTAGAGTCGGTCACGCCTGAGGAGGCTGTTGAGCGCTACTTCCACGGTGTCGAAGAGGGCCTGCGCAAGGTAATGGCGCGCATGGGCATTTCCACTGTGCGCAACATTATTGGCGGCGGCCAGTTCGAGATCGTGGCGCTGGAACCGGCTCTGGTGGAGCGCTGCTTTGCTGGCTCGCCAGCTCATCCGGGTAAGATCGGACTCGAACAGATTGCGCGCCAGTTAATCGAGCATCATCAAAAGCTGGCCCAGTCGGCGGAGCAGCCGGCGGCGACTGGGCGTGCGGCTGCTGGGGCTGCTGGGGCTCACCAGCGGCGCAAGCTGCCCGAAGCTGGCTACTATCGCTATCGCCGTGACGCTGAGTATCACGCCTTTAACCCGCTGGTTGTGCGTGCTCTGCAGAAGGTAGCGCAGACAGGTGATCCTGAGGACTATCGTCGCTTTACAGAGCTGGTCTATGGGCGCCCGCCGACCAATATCCGCGATCTACTCAGCTTTGTGCCGCGTGAACCCATTCCCATCGACGAGGTTGAGCCGGTCGAGGCCATTCGGTCCCGCTTTGTCGTCTCGGCGATGTCGCTGGGGGCTCTCAGTCCCGAAGCCCATCGTACTATTGCTGCCGCTATGAACAGTATTGGCGGGCGCAACAACACTGGTGAGGGGGGCGAAGATCCCGACTGGTACTACGAGCTACTTGAGGGCCATCCAGTGAGCAGCAAGATTAAGCAGGTGGCATCGGCGCGCTTCGGCGTAACTACTGAGTATTTGGTACGTGCCGAGGAGCTGGAGATTAAGATGGCCCAGGGGTCGAAGCCAGGCGAGGGTGGTCAGTTGCCGCCCAACAAGGTGACGCCCTTCATCGCGCGTCTGCGCCATACGGCGCCAGGAGTGCCTTTGATCTCACCGCCGCCCCATCACGATATCTATAGTATAGAGGATCTCGCCCAGTTGATCTACGATTTACGCCAGGTCAATCCGAGGGCGCGCATTGGCGTCAAACTGGTATCGAGCAAAGGAGTTGGCACCATTGCGGCAGGCGTGGCCAAGGCTCATGCTAACTACATTCACATTGCTGGACACGACGGTGGCACGGGCGCATCGCCGTTCCAATCCATCAAGCACGCTGGCATTCCTTGGGAGCTGGGTCTGGCGGAGACGCAGCAGACGCTAGTACGCAACGGTCTGCGCAGCCGAGTCAAGGTGCGGGTCGATGGGGGACTCAAGACGGGGCGCGATGTGGTCATCGCGGCGATGCTGGGGGCCGATGAGTTTGGCTTTGGCACGGCCATCATGGTCTCGCTTGGCTGTGACATGGCGCGTCAATGTCACCTCAATACTTGTCCGGCAGGCATAGCCACCCAGCGTGAGGATCTGCGCGCTAAGTACACAGGTCGACCGCAGATGGTGGTCAACTATCTGACCCTGCTGGCTCAGGAGGTGCGTGAGATTCTGGCTCAATTGGGCGTACGGCGCCTCGATGAGATTATCGGGCGAGCCGACTTGCTGCAATGTCCCGAGGATGTGCGCATTGAGCTGGCTCCCATCCTGGCAACACCAGCGGGGGGCTTTGTGGCTCCAGTCTCTCCGCCGCCAGGCTCCCAGGTAGCGGCCCAGATCCTCAGCGAGGCCGAGCAAGCCTTGAACGGTGAACGCAGCGTCTTCACACAGCATAGCATTCAAAACGCCGATCGAACGGTTGGGGCTAGCCTGGCCGGAGAGATCGCTCGACGCTATGGCAACAAGGGGCTGCCGGGCGTCAGCGTCACATGTACTTTCCACGGCTCTGCGGGGCAGAGCTTTGGCGCCTTCTGTGTGCCAGGCATGCGCCTGATCCTCAATGGCGAAGCCAACGACTATGTTGGCAAGGGCATGACCGGCGGCCAGATTGTGATCATGCCCCCGCCGTCGGCGCGCTATCCTGCCCATAAGAATATCATCATGGGGAATGCGGTCCTTTATGGGGCCACAGGCGGCCAGCTCTTCGCCGCTGGCTGTGCGGGTGAGCGCTTCGCCGTGCGCAACAGCGGTGCCCTGGCCGTGGTTGAAGGGGTTGGGGCCCATGCCTGTGAGTACATGACGGGCGGCATGGTGGTGGTCCTCGGCAGCACGGGTATCAACTTCGGGGCCGGGATGTCCGCCGGTGTGGCCTATGTCCTCGATACCGAGGGCGCCTTCCCGCCGCGCTGTAATACCGAACTGGTCGAGCTGCAGCGCATCAACGATCCCGATGAGGCAGAAGCGTTGCGCAAGCTGATCGTCCTCCATCGCAAGAAGACCCATAGCTGGCGCGCGGCCCAGATTCTGGCCGAGTGGGACCATATGCAGCGCTTTTTCTGGCGGGTGGCGCCGCGCGAGCGTGTGCAAACGGCCTGCGATTTCCTGGGAGCCTATCCCGAGGAGAAGCGCGACGCGGTGGGCAGCTAGCCATAAACCATAATGGGCAGTGAGCTGCCCTGTTCTACGACGAGACGGGCGTCTGCCGGATACAGCCGCTATGCTGGCCGGCGGACGCCCTTTGTAGTGGCTCGCTGCAGGCTGGGGCAGACAGGCGGACCAGACGGACCTCCCGCAGAGGCCAGAGGAGAAAAAAGGGGCCTTACTGGGAGGCTCCCATACTCGTCAGATCGCGCTTGCTCCTCAGTGGTAGCTCCTGGAGGAACCAGACGGCAATGAAGGTCAGTCCACTGAGTAAAAAGCTGATCAAGAAAGCCTGGTGGAGGCTGCTCGCCAGCGCTTCGCGCACCGCCTGGGCCAGGGCCTGGTAGGCCGCAGCTCCCTGGGAACCGGCGGCCAGGAAGCCCGCACGGAGTCTGGTGAGCGTCTGGCCAGAGGAGAGCAAGATCAGAGGATTGGCAAAGAGCACGCTCACAGAGGCGGGCAGCCTGTCGCGCAGTGCGGCTGGTAAGGCCGCCTGAAAGGCTGGCGTGTACGAGGCCGACAGTACCCCTCCCAGGATAGCGATGCTCAAGGTCCCACCGAGCTGACGGAAGAAGGCCAAAGCGGCGGTTGCCTGGCCGATCTTTTGCGGGAGAGCATTCTGGACAATCGTAGTGTAGATGGCTTGGCCTGTGCCCATGCCGAAGCCCAGCACGAGCATCGCAATAAGCAGATCGGACCAGCCAGAGCTGGCGTTGAGGCGCACAAGGCACAGCGAGCCGGCCACAGCAGAAAGCGCCCCACCAATGGCCAGCCAGCGATAGCGCCCGCTCCATGAGAGCAGCAGGCCCGAGAGAACCGCTCCTCCGATCGCCGTCAGCGCCAGGGGAATGGTGATCAAACCGCTGTTCGTTGCCGAGGTGCCGATCACTCCCTGGGCGAAGAGGGGGATAAAATAGGCGCTTCCAAGAAGGGCCATATTGAGGAGGAAGGTGACCAGCGAGGCGATCCCGAAGACCCCCCAGCTCGCAACAAAGAGACTTGGCTCAATGACCGGCTCTCTACCACGCCGCTCCTGGTGACGTTCATAGATGACGAGCAAACAGAGAAAGACGAGGCTGGCGCCTAGTAAGGTCATGATCTGAGGCGAAAGCCAGGGGTACTGGTTGCCAGCCCAGGAGAAAGCCAGTAACAACGGAATCGTCCCCAGGGTGAGCAGCAGGACGCCAGCGTAGTCGATAAAAACCATCTGTCTGCCTGGTCTGAGTTCTGGCATCATCATGATCAGCACCAGCAGTGCTGCCAGGCCAATGGGCAGGTTTAGCGAGAAGATCCAGCGCCACGAGAAGCGGTCGGTCAGCCAGCCTCCAGCGAGTGGCCCAATGATTGACCCCAGGGCATACATCCCGCCTGTGATCCCCATCCATTTCCCGCGCTCGCGCGGCGCAAAAAGGTCGCCGACCGTTGCCGAGACCACTGGTTGCAGGCCTCCTGCTCCCAGACCCTGGAGCGTCCGAAAGATGATCAGCTGCGTGAGCGACTGAGCCAGTCCGCTCAGAGCGGAGCCGATCAGAAAGAGGCTGATGCTCGCCAGCAAAATGGGCTTGCGACCCACGAGGTCAGAGAGCCTGCCGTAAATAGGGATCGTCACGGTTGAGGCCAGTAGATAGCCGGTAGTGATCCAGGAGAGGACCTCAAAGCCACCTAAGTCGGCACCGATGCGCGGCAACGCTGTTGCCACAATGGTTTGATCCAGTGTGGCCAGAAAAAGGATCAGTAGTAAGCCACTCATGGTCGCCAGCGTCTGGCGCGGAGAGAAAAGCTCTGTTGACCGGGGAAGCGATGTGCTCACTTGCTCATGCTGCCTCTGCGCTCCTGACTTTGACGAGGGCTGCATTCAGTAGCTCCTTTCCTTCCATCCTTCGCAAGGATAACATGACGTCCGTCCGAGCGGACATCCGTATAAGCCGGTTCAAGACAGAGTGCCAGGCCGGGGCCTGATGATATCGCTGAGCCTCGGCTGTGCGCATCGGTAAGCCATTGCATCCCCTGTGCCACGGCGGCTGGCTGACAGGCGAACTACTTACGGCTTCAGAATACGTAAAATCATCTCAACAGAAGGGCGCTCGGCCTGGTAAGGCATATACCAGATGCTGGACGCCAGTCCCTGGATCAAGGCCCCATAGAGAAGAGCCAGCTCATCAGGATCGCCCGCGGCCACCTGGCCGGCCTGTTGACCTTCACTAATCAACTGGCGCAAGGTGGCCAATGTTGCCTGCACGCGCTCAAAAGCCAGCGTACGGATATCGGCGGGAACGGCTTCGCTGATCAGGGCGTAGAGCACCACCTGAAAATGAGCGGGATGCTCGCGGATGCCCTCCCAGATATACGTAGTCAGCCAGGTCAACTTTTCCCAGGGACTGCCAGCCAGCTTGAGAGCCTGCTCCAACCCCGTGGCGGTGACACTGGTGGAGGTCTCGATCAGCACCTTAAACAGCTCTTCCTTGCTCGAGAAGTAGCGATAAATCAGGCCCTGGCTAATGCCGCTGGCCTCGGCGATATCGCTAATGCGTGTTTCCGCCAGGCCGCGGCGGGCAAAGATCTCGGCGGCTACGTGTAAAATCTGCCGCCGGCGTTCATCGCGGATCTGCTGGTTTGCTTGCTCA
>NZ_JADGHT010000263.1 GCF_019683755.1 Thermogemmatispora sp.
ACGAGACAGGTCTATGATACGCGCTTTCCCTGGCAAAGCACGACTCAGGGGTATATACACATCCACTGGTATAATACGTTGCCCGGTTTTAGCCAGGCTCTGCTCAGCCGCGCTAAGAGTGATCAGGAACATCTGGCCCAAGTGACGGGCCTGAGCTATCACCACGCCTTTGATCTCTGGATCTATAGCAGTCAGAGCGCTTTTCGTAGTGCGCTCCCGCCCGATACCTTTGAATGGGTAGGAGGTGTAGCTTTTCCTCCGTTGAATGAGGCTTTCTTTACGGTAACTAGTCCTACAGACGAAACACTGATACGCGATATGCCTCATGAGATGACTCATCTGTTACTGCATCAGACCGTTCCAGATCGGGTGGATATTCCTCGCTGGTTCGATGAGGGTCTGGCTGTCTATTGCCAGCTCTTCCAGGAGCCCGAGCTGACTGACCGTCTCAATGAGGCTTTGCGCACTCACTCTTTGCTTCCACTGAGCCAGATCTCGGAGCGTTTCCCCAGCTCTAGCGATGCCGCCGAGTTGGCTTATGCTGAGAGCTGGAACCTGGTCACTTATATGTACCAGACCTTCGGGAAGACTAATCTTGAGCACCTGTTTCAGTTGCTTAGCAGTGGGAAGCTGACTTTCGATGAGGCATTGCAGGCCTCGATTAGTGAGGATGAGGCCCATCTTGAGAATCAATGGCATCTGGCCCTGCATCAGCCACCGACGCTCTCTCCCGCTGAGATGCAAACACCCGCTGTTCCACCAGCGTCAACCACCCAGCTCCGCTTGCCTACACCGGCTACCAGCGATAGTCATGACACGCTCTTGCTGCTGCTCGGGACAGCGCTCATGCTCACGGCGTTAGTGGGAACTATGCTGCTCTTGACTTCGGCTCGCCACCAGCGTCTCCAGGCCATGGAGGCTGTGCAAGCTGCAGAGCAGATTCTGGCGATCAGCCGGAGAGACTGGCAGGCTCCGCCACCCTCGGATAGCTCTCCATCCTCAGGCCCCTTCGGCAGATGGCTTGGAAGGCCTACTCCGGGTACGGGTGCCTCCGGTGGCTCGCCCTACTTTAATATCGATCAGCCCTTCGGCCTCCCAGGGACGGGAGAAGGGCCTCAGACTCGCTCTTCTCAAGGGTCAGAACCTGATGATGATTAGCAGCGCCCTCCTTCCTCCGGACGCTAGAGAAGCTGGGCCAGAGGTAAGCAGAGCAGAAATGTGCTTCTGGCCCGGCTCTTGGTGCTTGGTCAGGATGAATCGGTTAGTATGCTAACCTGCTCTGGCTCTCTTTCGCTGCACTTGAGACTTTCTCTTGAGAGTCAATCCTACCTTTGCATAAATCAGCGGGCGTTACCTCCACTAACAATAGGATAGAAGGTGTGCCAAGTGGAAAGGATGTGTATGATGAGTGATACGACAGATGATAACACGGCTGCTCCCTCTGATGGGAGCACGCAGCCTGCTGCGCCTGTTTCTTCTGTAGAGCTTCCCTACGCTCCTCTCTCCGAGGAGGAGCGCGCTTACTGGGTGGCTTTCAGCCGCATCCGAGGTATTGGACCGGCCACTTTTAAGAAGCTTCTAGCCTTCTTTCACGGGGAGCTGGCTGCCGCCTGGAAAGCTGGACGGTCAGAGCTACTTTATGCCGGCCTCAATAACCGTCTCGTTGAGACTCTGCTCCGGCAGCGAGCGTCTATTGACCCAGAAAGAGCGCTGAAGCAGTTACAGCGCCTGGAGATTGAAGCGCTAACGCTCAGAGACCAGCTCTATCCACCAGCCTTGCGACGCCTGAGTGATGCTCCTCCTGTGCTTTACCTCCGCGGTCAGCTCAGCGCCAATGATCAATGTGCTCTGGCCATTGTGGGAACGCGCCGCATGAGTTCCTATGGCAGGTTGGTGACCGAGCATCTGGCCACGGAGCTGGCTCGGCACAGCATCACGATTGTCAGTGGTTTGGCGCTCGGCGTCGATACGGCGGCTCACACCGCCGCCCTAGCTGCTGGGGGTCGCACAATTGCTGTGCTTGCCTGCGGCCTGGATGTGCTCTATCCAGGCTCTAATGTGAATCTGGCACGACGCATTGTGACCTCGGGCCAGGGGGCCTTATTAAGTGAGTATCCTCCGGGCGTCTATCCCGACAGTGGCAATTTCCCAGCGCGCAATCGCATCATCGCCGGTCTGGCGCTGGGTGTGCTGGTGACAGAGGCCCCTTTGAAGAGCGGTGCCTTGATTACGGCCCGGCACGCGCTGGAGGCTGGCCGGGATGTCTTCGCAGTCCCTGGCAACATGTTTGCTCGCGGCAGCGAGGGGGTCAATCGTCTCATCCAGGATGGGGCCCACTTGATCACAGGTGTTCAGGACATCCTCGATGCTCTCAATCTCTTCACGGTTGCTCAATGTCTCGAACTGCAGCAGGCTTTGCCGGAAGATCCACTTGAACGTCAGTTGTTGCCCTTGCTGAGCCACGAACCACGCCACATTGACGAATTGATCCGCTCTTCAGGCTTGTCTGCTCAAAGCGTAGCCGCTACGTTGCTGACCCTGGAACTAAAGGGTATCATAAAGCAGGTGGGCGCAATGTATTATGTGCTGGCCCACTAGGGTAGCTCGGTTCCTAAGCCTGAGAGTGAGAGGTCGGCGGTATGATTCTGCTGAGCCATCTTTTGGAGGCGACTGGAGGGAGATTAGCTTTTCCTGGACGTCAGCAGCAGTTCTCAGCTTTTAGTCATGACACACGTCAATTGCTCCCCGGGGAGCTTTTCGTGGCCGTACGTGGTGAGCGGGGCGACGGCCATGATTACTGGCAGGATGCCCTGCGTCGGGGGGCCGGCGGCCTTTTAATTGAGGAGCGCTACGTGAGCACACTCTCTGAGGAGCAGCGCGCCGCTTTGGAGGCGAGTGGGGCGGCTGTCATTGTGGTCACAGATACTCGCCAGGCGCTGCAAGCCTATGCCCGTGCGATTCTGGCTCGTTGGAAGCCCACGGTGATCGCGGTTACGGGAAGTACAGGGAAAACAACCACAAAGGAAGCGATCGCTCACGTCCTTGAGCGCCATTTTGCTACTTTCAAGAGCTGGCAGAATTACAATGATTTGCTGGGTCTGCCTCTTTCCCTGGGTCGTCTGGAGGAGCACCACGAATATGCTGTGGTTGAGTTGGGCTGCGACCACCCTGGCGAGATCGGCGCTCTCTGTCGCATTGCTCAGCCCCACATCGGGGTGTTAACGAATATCAGTCCGACCCACCTGCAGTATTTCGGTAGCTTGGAGCGCTTAGCAGCAGAGCTGACAAGCCTCGCTGACTATTTGCCTGCCGACGGCAGACTGGTGGCCAACGGGGATGATGAGCTGATTCGCCGCCTGTTGCGCCGCAGCGATGATCCTCGTTTGCAGGTTTTTACGGCTGCCCCCCTGGAAACAGTGCATGTTTCCTGGGAAGGGACAGAGGCACATTGGTCGGGTCATGGGCGGGTGCTCAGGACGCGTTTGCTCGGTGCGCACTTTGTCACGACAATGCTGGCAGCCTGGATGGTCGGTCGGCTGTGTGGTCTGTCTGATGAGCAAATTGCGCAGGCGCTGGCGGAATTCGCTCCGCTGCCGGGCCGTCTGAATCCGCTGCCCGGCCTGCGGCGCGCATGGTTGCTCGATGACACACACAATGCGGCTCCGGCTTCAACATTGGCGGGCCTGGAAACCCTGGCACGTTTGCCCGCGAGACGGCGAATTGCTGTGCTGGGGGATATGCTCAATCTGGGAAGCTTTGAGGAGGAGGGTCACACCCTCGTCGGTCAGGTCGCGGCTGGCCAGGTCGACTATCTGGTGACACGTGGAGAGCGGGCAGCACTGATTGCCGAGGCCGCGCGGGAGGCTGGTCTCTCTTCTGAACGGATCATCCAGACTTCGACCCACGAGGATGCCGCGCGCGCCGTGATGGCCCTTTTAGAGGCGGAGGCCGAGCCGGCGGAGGGAGAGCCGCGCGATGTTGTTCTTATTAAGGGTTCCGAGGAGGCGCGCATGGAACGTGTGACAGAGCGCCTCCTGGCAGAACCCGCTCAGGCCCCTGAACGTTTGGTCCGCCAGACACCAGGTTGGAAACAGATTGTGCGCATGCGCCCAGAGCGACCGACATGGTTGGAGATCGATCTGAGTGCCATCGCCAATAATACGCGGCTTATCAAAGAGCTAGTCGGGCCACGGGTGCGGGTCCTGGCCAGTCTGAAAGCTGACGCCTACGGACACGGGGCTTTGAAGGTCGCGCGTACGGTTCTGCTGAATGGAGCTAGCATGTTGGGTGTGGCCACGGTTAGCGAGGCTATTCCTTTGCGTGAGGCGGGGATCACGGCCCCGATTCTGGTCTTTGGCTATGTGCCCCATTGGCAGATGCGCGAGGCGGTACGTCTGGACCTGACGATTACGCTTTATTCGAGCGAGGCTGCGCAAGCGCTCTCGCGTGCTGCTCAAGCCTTGCAGCGTACGGCGAAGGTCCATCTGAAGGTCGACACAGGCATGGGGCGCCTAGGTATCAGGGCCGAGGAGATTGAGGCCATTGTGGCGCTGGCCCGGGAGGTCAAACGTCTGCCGGGCCTGGAGTTGGAGGGCATCTTTACCCATTTTGCAATGGCCGATGCGCGCGATCAGTCGTATACCCGCAAGCAGCTTGCACGCTTTCAGCGTGTGCTGCAGGCGCTGGAGGCCGAGGGGCTGCGCCCCCCACTGGCGCATGCGGCGAATAGTGCGGCTACGCTGACGGTGCCCGAGGCCCACTTTGATATGGTCCGACCAGGCATTGCCCTCTATGGCCTCGATCCATCGCCAGAGGTTCGGCTGCCCGCCGGTTTTCGTCCGGCGCTCTCCTTCAAGACTCAGGTGGCTCAAGTGAAGCTGGTCCCCGAGGGTGAGTGCATCGGCTACGGCTGTACCTATGTGACAACGCGCCCAACGCGCATTGCAGTCCTACCGGTCGGCTACGCCGATGGCTTCCGACGCGCCCCACGTACCTGGGGTTCGGTTCTGATCCACGGCCAAGAGGCCCCAATTGTGGGACGGGTCTGTATGGATCAGTGCATGATCGATGTCACGGACATTCCTGGGGTGCGCGTGGGCGATGAGGTGGTGCTGATTGGACGCCAGGGCGAGGCTGTGCTGACGGCGGAGCAGGTGGCTGAACGCCTGGGTACGATTAACTATGAGGTGGTGTCGGAGATTCTGGCACGTGTGCCACGGGTCGATTGATTGAGAGCCAGCGCCAGGCCTCCAGGCTTGCGAGTGACAGTACGCTCAGGCTAGCTCTCAGGCCTGGCCCTGCACACACCTTACAAAAGTCCCCGAACGCCGTCAGCTTTCTCCAGGGAGCCTGCCAGGATCGCCAGATCCGGGTGAAGATCACGGCTCTGATTCGTTCTGATAGATTAGTTGACATATAGTGATACAGAGGGGCCGTGATCCGATGCTAAGAAAGCGCTGCGCTTCATGCAGAATCCTGGGACTGCCCTCCTTGCAGTGGCCAGTGTTTGCGTGGATAACAGCCTGGCTAGCGATGCTGCTGGCCTTGAGCGCTTGCCTTGAGCCTTTGCCCTCCAACGGTCCGTCAGCCGGTTCTGGCCGGCAGGCGGTTACGGCAACGGTAGGAGCGATGACCTTTCAACCGCAGGCGCTGCCATCGCCTTCGTCCCTTCCCAGCGCGGTTGCCCCTACGCCTGTGGCGACGGCTCTTCCCGTGACGGGCCTGATCACAGCGGTAGGGGCCAGCCTCCCCACTGATCGGCAGTGCGCCGCCAGTATCCACTATAGCTCATGGGAGCCGCGTCCAGACAATACCGCCGCCAATCATCGCGTGCCCACAGCTCAACAGCTTGCTGCGATCGACCAGTTCTATCCTACCTATACGCAGAATCCCCTGGCCAACCGCTATAGCGCACGCATTAGCGGCAACTTTACCGGGACCACCGATGAGATTATCCAGTGGGTGGCTTGCAAGTGGGGAGTCAACGCCGATCTGGTGCGCGCTCAGGCAGCGGTCGAGTCCTGGTGGCATCAGAGCACGGCGGCAGGCAAGACCACCACGAGCCGCTATTGTCCCCCAGGCACCTGGAATGGCTCATCTTGCCCTTCTTTTTATGGTTTGCTGCAAATCACCTATCGCTATTTCAGCCATGAGTGGCCGATGATGCGCGATGATACGGCCTTCAATGCCGATTACGTCTACGGAATGATGCGCATGTGCTATGAGGGCCTGGCGACTCAATTGCAGGCCTCGACGCCCAGCGCCGGCTACCCGCGCTATCACGCCGGCGATATCTGGGGCTGCCTCGGTTCCTGGTTCAGTGGCCAGTGGTACGATAGCGGTGCCATCCATTATATTCAGGAGGTGCAGAAGACGCTACAAGAGAAGCCGTGGCTCGGTCGATGGTTCTAATCGCTTGGCAGCAGGGGGCGAAAGGCCCAGCGGCGTTGTCGTAGGCACTCAGAGGAGAGCCCCGATTTCTCTCTGGCCAACACTTGTCGGAGGGCTTCTTGCACGGCAGAAGCCAGCTCGGGATGGAGAATGAGAAGAGAAATAACTGCATGCTCTACTAAAGGAATATTACAACTATAAAGGAGCAATAGCAGCTCTACGGGATTGACTCTCATCGAGATCCCTGCTGGCGGCGGGCTGGCGATCAGATGCAGGATTCCC
>NZ_JADGHT010000264.1 GCF_019683755.1 Thermogemmatispora sp.
GGTCAGCACAGTGGCTATGGCTATACGCGGGCTGACTTCAATACCATCCTGGCCTATGACGCCACTGAAACGCTGCTAGAGGGCTGCCGACGGGCGCTGGCTTCAGGCGGCAATCAGCAAGCCCTGACGGGCGACAAGCTGCGCCAGGCCTTGACCACCATCAGCGGTAGCAGGGCCATCCAGGGCATCAGTGGCCAGATCTCCTTTGCCAGCAACGGTGACCCCGTTGATAAGGCGGTGGTCATCCTCAACGTGGATGCCCAGGGACACATCAAAATTGCCTCCATTGAGGGCAAGTTCTTCAAGTAGCGGTCAGCGGCTCTAAGCAGTCCAGCCCCAAATCCGTCGGCGTAGCGCGACCTCCTTTGCCTCTCGCCGTTCAGGCTTACCCTGACCCTGATGGCTAGTCGCTGAGACCCGTGGCCAGGGAGCAGCCAGAGAGCAGGGAGGTCGCGCTTGCTGCGCGCCTCCCCAGTTACCGCCTGCGTGGCGACCTCGCGGGGCTAAGAAATTTTAAGGAATTGATATTATTCCCCATGAACATGTTGAATTTCTCCAGTTAGTGTGGTAATCTCTTAAGAGAAAGAGAGCAGATAGTCATCTTGCTGGTGAATTATGGCGACGCAACATGAGAGCCTCAGCAGCCCTAGTCCATGAAGGTCGATCTCTGCAAGGCTATGCCGGCGGCCCTGGACTCATGAAGCTGACCATCAGCGGGAGGACTGTTAGCGGGCGGCTCGTGTTAGCGCCAGTAGACAAGAGAAGCAAAGAAAGGATGACGGAGGTATGGTACAACAAAGACAATTGTTCTCGGTTGGTCGGCATCCGCGGCTCATCATTGAGGATCTCGCTGGGAGCCTTGAGGTCAGGGCTTGGGAGGAGAGCAGCATAGCGGTGGAAGCCGCTGGCGAGCTGCCGGAGATCAGCCAGGAGCAGGACCGGCTGAAGATACAGGGTGGAGTAGGCGATCTGAGCCTGTATATTCCCCTGGGGAGCCGCCTCTTTGGAGGACCGCGGGCCATAACGGATCTCTATGTACGGCGTCTGAGCGGTCATGTGAGCATTGAGAAAGCGCGCGACGTGATCCTCAGCGACATCAATGGGGGTGCGCGTCTCAGCGACTGCGAGGGGAATCTGGCTCTTGAAGCCATTCAAGAGCCGGTCGAGATTATGGCCTGTGGTGCTGACTTGCAAGCGCGGCGTCTGAAGTCACTGCGGGTACGACGGGGCATCGGGGAGAATGCTCGTCTAAGCGAGCTAGAAGAAGTCGACATCGACTACATTGGCGGCGATGTCGAGGTCAATCAGATACAGCGGCGCTGTGAGTGTGGCAGCGTGGGCGGCGATTGCCGCTTGGAGGGATGCGCCGAAGCAGACCTCTTGCTAGGTACCGTGGGCGGTGATCTGCAGGTCGTACAGGCGCGACGCCTGCATGCTGGTAATGTGGGCGGCGACGTCCGTTTACAGACCATAGCTAGCGATGTGAGACTGGGCAACGTAGGCGGCGATGTGAGTGGGGTCGCGCTCGCTGGTCTGATCCGCCTCGGCCATGTAGGAGGCGATCTTGATCTGAGCGAGGTGAGCGGGGCCGTCGAAGCTGGTGCCATTGGCGGCGATCTCTCCCTGGCTGGAGCATTTCCTCCGGGCAGCCATACGCGCCTGCGCGTGGGTGGGGATGCGCGGATTATCCTACCCGAGCAGGCCAACCTCAAGATAGAGGCAGTTGTCTCAGGTTCGATTAGCGGCGCCAACGTGCCCGTCCCTGATGGGGGGGCCGTTAGTCTCACCTATGGCGATGGGGCAGCTACAATGGAGCTGCAGGTCGGGGGCGACCTCAGTTTGCGGGGAGCGGGTGCGCCAGCCACCTGGGAACTGAGAAGTCCCTCCTGGTCCTGGGACTGGGGACCCGCCTGGGATCAGTTGGGTCGGCAATTGGGACGGGAATTTGCCTCTGTTGGTGAGGAGCTAGGGCGTCTGGGCCGCGAGTTAGGGCGTGAAGCTGCTGAGATGGCTCGCGAGCTGAAGCGACGGCGCGGCTGGCGTATCGATCTGGCCCGCGGGGGCTGGTCTCATGAGCGCAGCAGCGAGAGTGCTGAAGCCCGCGCCGCTATCCTGCGCATGGTTGCTGAGGGGCGGCTCTCCCCCGAAGAGGGCGACCTGCTTTTGCGTGGCCTTGAGAACTAGACGCCTTGCGCCCGGCCTCGGCGTCCTCATCTCTCCCCTTGTCCAGTGGTGAGAAACGCGACCCTGCAGCGTTTCTCACCACCAGCCAAGCCTACCCCAACGGCTGAGCTGGGGAGCCTCAAGCATGCTACTCACCACTTCGCTGCCCGCGATACGGCTAAGAACCGCAGCCTGCCAGCCTGTTCACTCGCCCCGCAGCAAGCGGCGCTGCAACTCCTCCAGAGTCAAGCTCTCCAGAGCTTCGCGGCGACTACCAGGCGTCACGTGCACCTGAACCTTAAGCATCGTCCTTCCTGCGGGCGTCCCTGTCTCCGCTCAGGGCGGTGATCATTACCATGTTGAGGGCAGTGCCTGAAGCAGAAGCACCATCAGGGTGTAGAGAATGAAAATCGCCGTTGTCAAAGAGAAGTTGATAAACATCACCGGTGGCACGAGATTACGAACAGGCTTAACAAACGGTTCGCTATAGCTGGCGAGAAAGCGCATGAGGCTATAACGCTCGTCAATGCCAAACCACGAAGCGATTGCCCGTATGACCAGAGTGAGGATCACCAGACCGATGCCATAGCGGACAATCCAATGGAGGATCGGGATCGGCAGACCGAACATAGGCATCACTCCTGCGCAGTACGAACCTCAATGACTTGGAAGCCAAGCAGCTTACGTCGCCGGATGTCAGTCACGCGCACCCCACGCAGATCGGGCAACGTCGTCACATACTTCTGGACCAGCTCACCCAAAGGGCGAGCAGCCAGCAGCCCGGCCACAGAAGCCAGAACCGTTGAAGTGACGCGCGTGCGTGTCCGCGAGGAGGCGAAACCGAGCATGGTTCCAATGGTCACCAGTGAGATGCCCACGGCCAGATTAGTGCCGCAATTCGGATGAATCGCTAGCTCGGCCTCCCCGGACTGCAAGCGCTGGAGGGCCTCATCAACGGCGCGACGCAGGACTGCGAGATCGATATCACTGCCAAACATCAGAAAGCCGTCGGTTGTGGCCCGGGCGGAGACACGCAGATCGGGGACCATCTGGCTCAAAATAGTGACTGTAGCATGCTCCAGCGCATGATTTTGCCGCATGCGGCGACTGAAAAGAAAATCACCTGGTTTCATGGCTCGCTCTATCCTTTATTGTCGCGAACGCTCACCGAAGATCGCTCGCCCAAGGCGCACGATCGTCGCGCCTTCCTCGATCGCGACCCAATAATCATCGGTCATACCCATAGAAAGATGTTGCCAGGGACACTGTGGCAGCAGCGAACGCAGGCGTTCGAGCAGCTCACGCAAAGTACGGAAGACGGGACGTACCTCCTCGGCATTGCTCACCAAAGGAGCTACAGTCATCAAGCCCTGGACCTCTAGCTGAGGAAGCGCAGCCACCTGGCGCGCGAAGTCAGGCAATGCCTCGGGACTGACTCCGCCCTTGCTGGCCTCACCGGCCACATTGACCTCTAGCAAGACGGGCAAACGCCGTCCCAACGCACCGGCATGACGACTGAGCGCCTGGGCACTGTGCCAGCTCTCGAGGCTTTCTATCCAGTCGAAAGCCTCGGCCACCTTTTTAGCCTTATTGCTCTGCAGGCGACCAACCATGTGCCAGCGCAGCCCCGACGGGTGGAAAGCGGCAATTTTGGGGAGCGCCTCCTGTACCCGGTTCTCGCCGAAGTCAGTCACGCCAAGATTGTAGGCTACCTTCACAAATTCAACTGGGAACGTCTTCGAGACAGCCACCAGCGTGATCTCCTCTGGCTGGCGACCCACGCGCGCCGCAGCCTCCGCGATCCTATGACGCACGTGTGCCAGATTGGCCGCTAACCGTTCCTGTAGCTGCTCTTCCACATCATAGGCATACAACGGCTCTGCCATGATCAACCCTCCTGCCCTCTCGTCCAGGCTGCCCCGTGCCACGGCGACGGTCGCCAGCCAGACCGACCGGACGGGGCCAGGCCAGCTACCGACTGTCTATCGCTACTTGTCTACTGCCTGCCAGATGACTGCCTCCGGCTCTTAGGCCTCTTCCGGGCGCAGAGCCATCAGCACCGGGAAACGGCCCGTACGCCCCTGCTCAGCGCGGTATGAAAAAAAGTCCTGCTGGTGGCAGGCTGTGCAGAGACCAGCAAGCGCAATATGCTCAGCCTTCACCCCTGCCAGCAAAAGCTGTCGACGGTTCGTCTCCCACAGATCCAGATGGAGCTGAGGCTCAGAGGAAGCTGCAGGCCTCTCCCCTGAGGGAGGTACCAGAGAGAATACGGCGGACTCAGCCACCAGGTTACGCAGATCTGGACGGACTGGCAACTCTGTGAAGTCGCGCCGTCCGTAGAAAAGCTCGCGCACCGGCTCATCCACTGCATAGCAGCAGACACCGATGCCTGGCCCAATGCCGACCAGCAACTCCTCGGGAGCACAGCCAAACTGGCGCCGCAGGGCCTCGACGGTCGTCAGCGCAATGCCGCGGGCCGTACCGCGCCAACCAGCGTGCGCCAGGGCAATCACCTGCCGCTGCGGGTCATAGAAGAGCAACGGCAGACAGTCGGCGAAGGAGAGCGCCAGCACCACCTTGCGCTCTGCGGTCATAATCGCGTCCGCCCTACGACGGGGGCGGGGCGTCCAAATCACTTCATGACCAGCCACCTGCAGAGCACGGTAGGGCCAGTCCGACGACCAGTCCTCCCACTGCTCGCTTGCAAAAAGGGCCACCTCAGCACTGTGGATCTGCCAGACCGTCGCGCAGGGCCAGGTCTCCAGACCAAGGGCCTGCAGTGCCAACCAGCGATTGGCGGCAGCCGCTTCCGGCCTGTCTTCCTTGAAGGAAACATTCAGGCCAGCACAAGGGGGCTGGCTATAGCCGCCATGCCGGGTAAAGATAGCGTGTACAAGCGTTGGAAACTGAATCAGGTGCTCAAACTGTAAATAGCGGACTGGACTCGATGAAGCGCCGCGGGCGGGTGCGGCTTGCTGCTCAATCACGAAGGCTCCTTATCGCAGAGAGTTTCTCTGAAGCCTATTGTAGCACATCGCAGGCGGCAAAAAGCGAGCGCCATTCCGCCGGGTCGCGGGCGAAGACAGGCAAGCCATAGGACAGCGGGCAGCGCTCGCGCAGGGCACTAAGCGACTTGTCTGTTACCGTCTGCCCTGATCGGCTCAGGGGCCGGAAACGTGACAGCTATCCACGTCGCCAAGCGCGAAAATACGGTTGATCAGCGGCTGAATATTCGTGCAATCGGGCAAGACTACCGATTGCTCAGAAGCGGTAGAGGGATCATAGACGGTGCTCAGGGTCCCATAGTTTTGGTTACCGGGTCCGGGGCCGAGCGTGACCTGATGAATAGCGCTAGACGGCAACGTCCGGCCATAATTAGCAAAGCCGATCATCTCTTCCTCACTGATGTCAGTATAGACCTTGCCCTGCAGATCGGAGATGATCGCCGAAAGATGCTCAATCACATTAGTCACGTCCAGCTTCTTTTTGAGCGCTTCCAGTACCTGCTGCTGACGTTGTGTGCGTCCGATATCACCGACAAGGTCAGCATGACGTGAGCGGACATACTCCAAAGCCTGTTCACCCGTCAGGTGCTGAGGCCCTGCCGGCAGGTAGAGACGCCGATAGCCGTAGGGATCAGTGGCGCCGGCTCCTACATCATCGGGATAGGTATCATCCACGATTGGGTGAGCAATGTCGATATCGACGCCGCCCAGAGTGTCAATCACCTTAGCAAAGCCATCCAGGCCTACCCAGGCATAGCGATCGATCGTAATGCCGTAATCCTTCTCGATCGTTAAGCGTGCCAAGCGCACCCCATCGTCAAAGCTATTGTGCTGAATGGCTCCCAAGAAAAAAGCCTGATCGATCTTATGCATGCCTCCCACCTGGGGAATGTAGACCCACGAATCGCGCGGGATAGAAACCAGGAAGACTTGATTCTGCTGTGGATCAATATGCACGATCATCATGACTTGAGTAAGGACAGCGGGAAACGTATACTTGCCATCGTTATCGCTCCCTAATAGCAGGATATTCCAGGCATGGCCGGTAATATCCGTACCGCTCGTAGGCGGTGCGCTATTTGGCTCCTCGCTGCTGCGACTTACAGGATGGACGAAGTGGGAAAGCGGTTCCTGAATTGTCGTCTGTACATAGTAGTAACCATAGGCGATGCCTCCTCCAAGCAAAAGCACCACGAGCAGCAGCGCCACCAGCAGCACGCGTCCCAGCGGGCGGCGTTTCTTAGGGGCTGTCAGTTTCAGCGTAGGAACCTCTGAGGCTGAGGTCGACCTGCCTGGCTCTGTTGCTAAACGCTGCGTAACCTGCTCCTCCAACGGCGGTTGGACCTGGGCAGATGGCGGCTGATCAGGGTCGAATTTCGGATCTGACTGCTCCGGACTTGTCATAGCGCAATCCTGCCGACACACTAGAGAACTCTGAGGACTCCCCGGCGAAGGTCCCCCCGCTCCTGACCCCCTATCT
>NZ_JADGHT010000265.1 GCF_019683755.1 Thermogemmatispora sp.
GTATCGCACGTCTCCTCCGCTTTGAGGAGGGGAGTTCTCCCCTCTCTCTCTCCTCTGGCCTCCCTCACGCGCTGGCAAAGGTCATTGTGACCTCCTCAGATTTAAAAATATCAATATTAATAGGTGAATTAATCCATCTAACCTATTGACTTTCGTCAGAACTGGTGATACAGTAGGTCACTGTGAGATATACCGTTCTGGGACCTGCCTGGCGTGGCTTCCTGCTCCTCATGACAGGGAAAAAAGCCGTGGCGGGAGGCTCTCCTGTGGGAGAGGTAGATCTTTCTAGAGAGAAAGCAGAGAGTGAGGGTAAAGGGCATGGTGCAACAGTCGAGGCCGGGGGCCAGTCCGGCAACGGGGGCCAATCCCTGGCTGGCCCTGCTGGCGATGATGTTCGGCCTTTTCATGGCCTTGTTGGATCTATCGATTGTGACGATCGCTTTGCCGGCTATTGTGCAGCAGTTGCATAGCGATCTGACAACGGCGGGCTGGGTGCTGGATGCTTATAATCTGGTGTTTGCGGTGCTATTGGTGACGGCTGGGCGGCTGGCCGACCTGTTCGGGCGCAAGTGGATCTTTATGGCTGGCATGGTCATTTTTATGGTGGGGTCGCTGCTCTGTGGCCTGGCCCCTTCCATCGGCTGGCTGATCGGCTTCCGGGCTTTTCAGGCGATGGGGGCGGCGGTGCTGAATCCGATCAGTCTGGCGATTCTGATGGCGATTTTCCCACGCGAGCAGCGTGGGGCGGCGGTCGGTCTATGGGGGGCGGCGGCTGGCCTGGCTTCGGCTCTGGGGCCGGTCTTGGGAGGGTTGATTGTGCGCTTTCTCAGTTGGCGCTGGATTTTTTATGTCAATCTGCCGTTCTGTCTGGTGGGGCTGGTCCTGGTCTGGCTCTGGGTGCCGGAGACGCGCGAGGTGCCTCGGGATGGGCGCGCCGGGCGCCTGGATTGGTGGGGGTTGGGGTTACTGAGTGTGGCTCTGTTTTCGCTGGTGCTGGCCATTCTGCAGGGCAATGGCTGGGGCTGGCTCTCTGCCCCGACTCTGGCGCTCTTGGGGCTGGCGCTGGTGTCTCTGTTGGGCTTTGTCGTGGTGGAGACCCGCGTGCGGGAGCCGATGGTTGATCTGCGCCTCTTTAGGGCGCGGAGTTTCCTGCTGTCCAATGTGGCGATGTTGCTCTTTGGGGTGGCGATGCAGGGGGCCTTTGTGATTGCTGTCTTCTACTTTATTGAGCTGCGCGGCTATGATCAGTTGAAGGCGGCTTATGCTTTGGTGCCGCTGCCGCTGGCTTCGCTGGTGGTCTCGCTGCTGATGGGGGCCGTGGGACGCCGCCTATCGCCCCCGCTCGTGGGCTTGACGGGCCTGCTGCTGGTGGCGCTGGGCTTCGCGCTGCTGGCTCTCATTGATGCCTCGGCGGATGTGCTGACGACGAGTTGGCATCTGGCCTTGATTGGGGTCGGCATGGGCCTCTGTTTTCAGAGTTTCCCGGCGTTCGCTCTCAGTGAGGTGCCACCGGCTCAGTTGGGGGTTGGTAGCGGGGTCCTTAATACGTGTCGTCAGTTAGGCTTCGCCTTGGGGGTGGCCGTCCTGATTGCCCTCTTTACTTCCCAGGTGCAACAGCATGTCCGGCAGGCGCAGCGCAGCAGTGTGCAGCTCGTGGCAAGCGATCAGCAATTGCCGCCAGCCTTGCGCAGTCACTTGGTGGCTGGCCTGCAGCAGGCGAAGAGTGCCCAGGCCGGGGAGCAGGCTCAGGCTGGTGCCACCATGAGGATCGATTTGACTCCGCTGGCGCAGATGGCTCCTCCTGGCCCGCAGCGGGAGATGCTACGCGAGCATCTGCTCTGGCTCGGCACGCGGCTTACGGATGTCTTCCACACGGAGGTTATGGCGGCCTTTGCTGTGACCTGGTGGGCCTCTGCGGCCTTTGCTGCTGGGGGTGGCCTGTTGACGCTGCTGGCGCTGCTCTTGGGTGGGGGCCGCGCTCGCCAGGGGCAAGAGAGAAGCGGCGCTCAGGTGGCGCTGACGGAGACGATGGCCGCTCCCTAGGGGGAGCGGCAGGGTCAGGTGGGAAGACAGGCCGGCGAAAGGCGCTGTTGGCTCGCTCGCTTCAGCCTGTCGGCAGGGTGACCAGCTCAAGTAAGCTCGCTCGCGCAGTGGACACGTCTGTCAATGAGGTGCAGTCGCTGCGGTTAGGGGACTGGTTGGGGTGGCTGCTGTCATGGCTGCTCTTTGGGGGGCCGTGATTGGCCTGGCTGTCTGCGACTATGGTAGGATGGTAGGACAGGGATGAGGATGGCGCTGACTGTCGCCGCCGTTCTGCCCGCTGGCTGCGGCGGCCTTTGAGGAGGGTAAGCCGGCGCTTCGGCTGGCTGGCAGGCTAGGACGCGACGCTAGTTGCTTTCCACGGCCTGGTTCTGCCCGCCGGCTGCGACGGCTTCTTCCTGCCTGGCCTGGCTCTGAAGGACGCTCTCGCGCAGTCGCTTGGCCCAGCATAGCTCGAGTTTCCACTGCTCGATCCAGTGATGCATGACGTTGAGGATGTGCTCCAGTTGCTCGGGGCTTCGCAGTGCTTCGTTGTCGTTGGCTTTCCGAAGGAGATCTTCAGCTTCGCTATAGATGTGTTGGATATGCTCCTTGCAATAGCCGATGTAGTGCTCGATCAGTTGCAGGCGCTCGGCAGGGGTGAGGAATCCAAAGCCGGCCACTTTGTGGGCGAAGATCTCACGGTATTCGCCCAGGTTGGAAGTGGTGTCCATCATCAGCCGGTGGAAGCGCTCTCGCCCCGCTTCGGTGATGCGGTAAACGCGCGTTTGCCGGTCGCCCTGCTGGAGGCTCCCGCTTTGCTCAACTTGGATGAGTCCTTGCTGCTCTAGCCGGGCCAGCAGCGGGTAGAGTCGGCCATGACTGAAGGTGGCGTAGGGGCCGATCATGTCGTTGATGATCTTGGCGATCAGGTAGCCGTGGGCCGGGCCGCGCATAAGGGTGAAGAGGATCAGTAGTTCATACAGCATAGAGACCTCGATGGCTCAGATAAATCGGCGTTCATCGATAAGAACGCAGGAGACGCTCCCTTCCTTACCATGTATAATAGCAAATAGTGTCCCTTTCCTGATAGGGGGCACTCTCTTGCTTGTGCTTGTTTGTTGCCTGGCCGCGTCAGAGGCCCCCGATGACTGCCAGCGATCTGCTCAGCCTGGTAGCTTGCTTGCTTTCGTATAGCATAGATACGCCGCGCGCCAGGTCAGCGATGAGGTGGGATGAGGCGGGACGAGACCGTTAGCTCCATCGCTGAAGGGAAGAAAGGAGGATGCTGTGAGCACTGAGGCCTCTCTATCCGCATCTTCGGCCAGGCCGGCTGACGAGGTGCTACGCACGCGGCGCCTGGTCGGCCCAGGGGAGAGCGCTCGCCTGCGCTGGCTGGAGGAGTTTGATCTGACGCCCGATGGGCTGCGGGCGGCCTTTGTGGTGCGCGAGCCGTCGCCCGGACAGCCTCGCCCACAACGACGGATCTGGCTGCAGGAGATCTGCAGTGGCTCCGAGTGCGAACCTCGCCCGCTCTCCGCCGGCCTGGAGGCGAGTGAGCAGTATTGTCCACGCTGGTCACCCGACGGGCGCTGGCTCGCCTTCCTGGCCAAGGTGAAGGAGGGGCAGGCTGGCGACAAGGAGCGGCTGGCCCTCTTTGTGATGGCAGCAGAGGGGGGAACGGCCCGCCACCTCTGTGCGCTGCCAGGCGGCATGAGTGACCTCGCCTGGTCGCCGGATGGCTCACGCCTGGCCTTCCTCGGCTATGAACAGCCCGAGCCGACCGCTAACGCCGATCCGCTCGTCTTTGGCCGCGAGACCGAACGCTGCCAGCGCCTGTGGACCGTCTACCTCGATGAGGGGGTGCCTCGCCCGGTAACACCCGAGGGCCTGGCGATCTGGGAATATGCCTGGTCGCCGGATGGCCGTCGCTTCGCCGTCTATTTCTCTAAGGGACCGGAGTTGACGAGCTGGTACCGCGGCCAGATCGGCCTGGTCGAGGCCACGGGCGGTGCGCTGCGGGAGCTTTCTCATCTGGACCACCAGGCCAGCGGCTTGACCTGGTCGCCAGATGGCTCACGCCTGGCCTTCGTCTCCGGTGAGTGGAGCGATGTGATCCGCGGGGCCGGCGATCTCTTTGTGCTCTCCCTGGAGAGCGGTGAATGCCGAAACTTGACTCCCGAGGCTGATATAAGTCTGGCCTGGTGCCGCTGGTTCCCCGCTGGGCGGCGCTTGCTCTATACGGCCTGGAGTGGATTGTATCAGCAGATCGGTGTTCTGGATGAGGCCAGCGGCAAACGTCAGGTGCTGGAGACTGGGGTGGTGCTGCGCGAGGGCTGGCCTGCACTCGCGACGACCCCAGACCTGCGCCGTTTGCTGACAACGCGTAGCTCAGCCGAGCAGCCACCTGACCTTTACTGCGCCGACCTGCCGGAACTGGCGCCAGAGGACCAGCCAGGCCCGGGGGGAGAGAGAGGCCTGACCTGGCGACGCCTGACGCGCCTGAATCCTTTGGCCGAGGAGACCTGGCTCTTGCCGCGCAGCCAGCCCATCAGCTACCGTAGCGTTGATGACTGGCAGATTGAGGCGCTCTTTACGCCGCCGCTGGAGCCTCGCGATCAGGGACCACCGCCGCTGGTGGTCTGGGTGCACGGTGGCCCAACGGGGGCCTTTCTGGCTGGCTTTGAGTACGGCTGGAGCCTGCTGCTGGCTTCCGCCGGCTATGCGGTGCTGCGCCCCAATGTGCGCGGCAGCCTGGGACGCGGCAGGGCCTTCGCGGAGGCCGTGGTCGGTGATATGGGCGGTAAGGATCTGCAGGATGTGCTGCGGGGCATCGATGAGCTGGTAGCACGCGGGCTGGTCGATGGCCAGCGCGTGGCCATCGTCGGCTGGAGCTACGGCGGCTTTATGGCGGCCTGGGCCGTGACCCAGACCCGGCGCTTTCGGGCGGCTGTCATGGGGGCCGGCATCTGCGACTGGCATGGCTTCCATGCCCAGACCAATATTCCCGACTTCGATGTGCGCTTTCTGCAGGCCGATCCGCTGACTCAACCGGAGATCTATCGCACACGCTCGCCTTTGACTTACGCGGCTCAGGTGACGACGCCGACGCTCATCCTGCATGGCGCCGAGGACGACTGCGTACCGGTCAGCCAGGCCTACGCTTTCTATCGAGCTTTGCGCGAACGTGGCGTCCCTAGCGAGTTGGTGATCTATCCACGCGAGGGACATGGCCTGCGCGAGTTGCCCCACCTGCGCGATCGCGAGGAGCGTATGCTGAACTGGCTCGATCGCTATCTGCGCTAGGTGTCAGACCCCCAGGTGCCCCCCCAGGGTCCGCAGAGAAGGTGGCTTCTCGCTTCCTGGAAGGGCCGCCTCTCTGCCGACACGCTTGGGGCCAGGGGGCGCAGCCTGCCTGGTTGACCAGGCGGGACCCCAGCCACGAGACCCACCACGAGAGCCAACCCCAGGCCCTGTCACTCTCTGCCTGCACCGTCGCTGCTCTCCTTCCTCTCCGTCCGGTCCCGTCGCGTCGTGCCTCCACGCCTGCGCTGGTTCCGCGTGAGCTACAGCGACACCGATGATCTGATCCTTCACCGCTTTTCCTCTGGCTCTCGCCCGAAAGTACCACTTCTCGCTTGCTCTACTGCTCGACTGTTGCTGACCATGCTACACTGTTCCCTGTCAAGCGACAAAGCAAGGGTACGCATAGAGCGTCGATGCGAGCGCACTGCGAAGAAAGGAGCGGAGCGAGAGCCATGAGTCGGAGCCGGAGCCGGATGCACCTCGCCAATCTCAGCCTCATCCTGGCCCTCTCTCTCCTGGTCTTCTGTGTGGCCTGTGGCAACGCCGGCGGATCGCCGGGGGCACAGCAGGGGACATCACCAGCGACCCGCAGGCTGGGTGATGCCTTTGGGAATCTGGAACAGCATCCCAGGCCTACGAGCATCGTCATCCCCAGTCAGCGCGCTACTCCTACGCCGACGCCAACTCCCGCCCCGGCTGGCCAGAATACCACCAGTAACACTCATATCTGTGGCGCCACTGCCCCCGCTACGGGCGGCGCAGCGCCCGCGGCCTCCGCGATTGCCGCCAGCGGCAAGGGCAGCGCCCCCTACGGGCAGCCGCCAGCTCTGACCTCTGAGGAGATTATGCTGACTCAGAAGCTCTTTCAGCAGATCAATCAGGATCGCGCTGCCTGCGGCCTGCCGCCCTTTGTCTGGAATACGACGCTCTCGGGCGGGGCTCGCCTGCATAGCTGGAATATGTATCACTGCGGTTTTAGCCATACCTGCCCCGATGGCCTGCCACAGTGTACGCGCATTGCCAATGAGGGCTTTACCTTCAGCGACTGCGGCGAAAATATCGGCCTGGCCGGCCCCTATCCAACTCCTTGGGACGGCGCCTATAGCATTCAGGCGGGCATGGCCAACGAGCCGGCTACGGGCTGGCACCATATCCATCTCTTCAGCACGACGCTCCACCAGATCGGCATCGGCGTCTATGTGGCCCCTAATGGCTGGATCTGGTTCACTGAGGATATGATCAGTTAGTCAGTGGGCCAGGGCCTGGCCCGCCGCCCGGCCATAGAAGGCTCCAGAGATGGCAGAGGCTGAGCAACCCCG
>NZ_JADGHT010000266.1 GCF_019683755.1 Thermogemmatispora sp.
TCCCTGTGCTGACGGTCATGTAGACCATGTCCTCGCTACCTCGCCCCGCTCCAAACATGTACTCTCCCAGGGCTGCGCAGTGCGCATCGTTCTCGATCAGAACCGGAACCGGAAATTCTTTCTGCAGAATGTCGCGAATGGGAACGTTTTCCCACCCTGGCAGATTGGGCGGTGAGTAGATGACACCTGTCTTGCTGTTAAGCGGACCTGGCGCTCCTAAACCAATGCCGGCTACCTGCTCTAGTTCAACCCGTGCCTCGGCCAGCGCCTGACGGATGGCATCACAGATGCGCGGGATCAGGCGCTCCGGGGTCGCATCTTCGCCGGTCAGCAGGCCCACGCGCGAAAGCAGGGTGGCCCCACGCAACACCGCTACCCGTAGCTGCGTTCCTCCCAGATCAACGCCGACGGCCAGGGGGAGATGCGCAGTCTCTGTCGTCGCTGCTGTCGTCGTAGCTGTGATCACTTGGTCTTCTGGCATATGTCTCGGCTTCCTCGCAGATGGTCTTTTACTATGTGTGTCCCTTCTTGCGGGACGTAGAGAGAGGGGCGACCGATGATTGTCTGCGCTCCTATCCCTCCAACCAGCCACCGAGCGGGACGCACGCTATACCCCCAGGTGCGGCTTGGGCAGGCAGGGGGAGCGCTATTCGGCATAGATGATACTCCATTTGCAGGCAAGCAACAAGTGACCGTTCTCCTGAGCTTGCTTTCCCTCTGCGCCTGGTTACCAGCTCCTTCAGCCCGTGCTTGAGGCCAGGCTCTTCTTGCGCTTGTTAATGGCACCCGCTCTGAGCGTGTAGCATTGATGATGCCTCCCGCCTTACAATAAGGCCAGGGACCATCATGATGGCGCGCTGGTGATCTATGCCCGCGCCTAGAAAGGCTGCTTCTTCTAGAATGGCTGCGCCTGAGATTTCATCGCCTACTCCGCCTTCGGCTCGCGCAACTTTTGTCACCGGTTGCGGCGCTGGTCTGCTAGCCGGGCTGGCCTCCTCGGGCTGTATGCTCCTGCTGAATGCCTTTGCCCACGGCGTGTCTCTGCCAGAACAGGTCGGGGCCACCATTACGGCCCTGATGCCCCTCTCCCTCTTTCAGTTTCTGCAGCAATTGCTCGGCGACGAGGCGAAACGCTATCTGCTGATTTGCGTTCTGCTCGGGCAGTGTCTGGTCTTCGCCGTGAGCGGCGGTTTGTACTTGCTGGTCCGCCGGCGCTGGCAGGTACGGCCAAGGCTCGCACAAGGACCGCATCTTGGCGATGGTCTGGTGTTGGCGGCGCTGCTCTGGCTCTTTGCCGGCCTGGTGGTGCTACCACTGACTGGCGCCGGTCTCTTCGGGGTCGCCCTCAGTATCGGCTGGCTCAATAGTATGTGGAGCCTGGCCGCGAGCGGCCTGGTCTTTGCTCTGCTCTTCTCGCCAGCCTATCGCTGGTTGAGCGCCAGTGGCATTCGTGAAGAGCTGCACCGCGCAGAGGTAAGCGAGCGGCGTCAGATGCTGCTGCGCCGTGGCCTGATTCTGGGTGGAGTGGGCTTACTGGCCGCCTTCGCTTTCCGTTTCATTACGCAAGGCGCCCACGCTCCGAGTATAACTTTGCGCGGCTTTAAGAGCCGCCTTGTTCCCCCGCCGCGACCAAACTACGGCTCCCTGGTGCCAGTGCCCCATCTGTCTTCTGAGATCACCCCGAACGATCAATACTACGTGGTCTCTAAGAACCTATTGGCCGATCCAGTTGTGAACCCTGCGAGCTGGCGCCTAAGCATCAGTGGACAAGTTGAGCAGCCCTACACGCTCACCTATGCCGAGCTGATGGCGCTTCCTATGCGGAGCCAGTACGAGTCGATGATGTGCATCAGCAACGAGGTTGGTGGCCCCTACATGAGTAATGCCCTCTGGGAAGGCGTCCCCCTGGCCGATCTTCTGCAGCGCGCACGACCTCAGCCGGGAGCCACAAAGGTGGTCTTCTACTGCGCCGATGACTATAGCGATAGTCTTCATCTCGCTAAGGCCCTGGAGCCGACCACGCTTCTCGCTGTGCGCATGAACGGCGTCACTTTGCCGGAGCGACACGGCTTTCCTGTGCGTTTGCTGGTCCCCGGCATCTACGGCATGAAGCATGCCAAGTGGATCACACGCATTGAGGTAGTCAACTACGACTACCAGGGCTATTGGCAGCAGCGCGGCTGGAGCGACGAGGCCCAGATTCGCATGACCACACGCATCGATACCCCCCTTGATGGCAGTCGCCTTCAGGCCGGGAGCCTGACTTATATCGCCGGCGTGGCCTTTTCCGGAGATCGTGGCATCAGTGAGGTCGATGTGAGCTTCGACCTGGGGCAGAGCTGGCAGCGCGCCACGCTCAAGCGCCCTTTATCAAAGCTGACCTGGGTGTTGTGGGAACTGCCCTGGCGCGTGCCGACTCGCGCTGGCAGCTATACGATCACGGCGCGCGCCATCGATCTGCAGGGCAATGTTCAAGACCCTCACCCGGCGCCTCCTCTGCCCGACGGAGCCTCGGGCTACCATACGATTACGGTCATCGTCTCTTAATGCTATCCTTGCTCTATTGTCTTTTTATACATTCTCACTAGAGATTAACCTTTTTCTGCAGGAAGTCCAGGAGCAAGCGATTGACTTGCTCGGGCTGTTCCTGCTGCACCCAATGTCCGCTTTCGGGCAGATAGACGATGCGGAGCTGCTCGACATAGGGTTCCAGGCCGCGGGTTAGCTCGACACTCAGGGCAATATCCTGCAGGCCCCAAATGAGCAATGTTGGCGCCTGGATACGAGGGAAATTGAGCACCTGACGCCGCCAACAGGCTCGCGGCAGATCGCGGACAAATTGTCGATAGTAGGCCAAGGCTGCAGGAAGAGCACCAGGCTTCCTCATAGCGGCCTGGTACTGGGCCGTCACAGAGCGCGGAAACGCTTCCTTTTGCACGGCGCTCCCGCGCAGCATTCTGCCAATTTCGTTGGCACCGTTACGGCTCAGCACATACTCTGGCAGCCAGGGGAGCTGGAAGGCAAAAATATACCAGCTCATGCGCAGTTGCTTCGGGGAGCGCAGTTCACGCAACATGGCAGCCGGATGCGGGGCGTTCATAATCACCAGGCGTTCGACTAGCTCGGGATAGCGCATCGCTACTTGCCAGGCGATGACCCCGCCCCAGTCATGGCCCACAACAATGGCCCGCTCGTAGCCCAAAGTCACAATCAGAGCCGCTACATCGCGCGCTAACGTGCGCAGGTCGTAGCCACGGCGCGGCTTCTCGCTCTCGTTATAGCCGCGCAGGTCGGGGGCCACCACACAGTAGCCAGCCTCGGCCAGTACGGGGATCTGATGACGCCAGGAGTACCAGAACTCGGGGAAACCGTGGAGCAACAGGACCAGCGACCCCTGACCCTGCGTCACATAATGGAAGCGAATACCGTTAGCCACAATAAAGCGGTGCTCCCAGGAGGCCCATGCCGCTTCTTCTGTGCCTGTTATCGCAGAGGACATCGCGTCAGCACTCCTTGCCAGCGCAGCTTGCTGGCAGCTCATTTCGCCATTAGCCGGCCCTGCCATCGAGCAGAGGCCAGCGACACTGCTTACAGCAACAATAGAGCGGCCCAGCCGGTCCAGCCCGCGAGCTACTCCCGAGCCTGGTGGGCTGGGCGCTGGGCCGCTCTGCACGCGCGTACTCGCCTGCTCTGCGCCAGCGATGCCCTGAGGCCACCTCCCTCCAGGCAGGAGACCGCCCGGCACCGCCAGCAAGATTGAATAAGCTGGCCGGCTACTTAAGGTCTTGCAGTAGTTGGCTCAGCCAGGCTCTCAGTCAATATTGCGATCGCCGTAGATGATGGCGCGCTTCACCTGCTCGATCAGATCGGTCACCGGAATCCCGCGCGGGCAGGCATCCGAGCAATTGAAGATTGTTCGGCAGCGCCAGACGCCGTTCCGCTGGCCAAGGATCGCCAGGCGCTCAGCCGTGCCCTGATCGCGGCTATCGAAGATAAAGCGATGAGCGTTGACAATGGCCGCCGGCCCGACCCAATCGGGATTACCCCAGATCGATGGGCAGGAGCCAGTACAGGCTCCGCACAGAATACACTTCGTCCCCTCGTCGTAGCGTGCGCGCTCTTCGGGACTCTGCAAGCGCTCGGTTCCCGGCTCATTATCGTAGGTGATCAAATAGGGCTTAATCGACTCGTACTTGCGGAAGAAGGGGTCCATATCGACCACCAGATCCTTGATCACCGGGAAACCAAGCATCGGCTCGACCGTCACCTTCTCGCCCACATCGCGGATCAGGACCTTGCAGGCCAGGCGATTGCGTCCATTGATGCGCATGGCATCCGAGCCGCAAACACCATGCGCACAAGAACGACGAAAAGTTAAGGTGCCGTCGATGGTCCACTTGATCGTATTGAGCGCGTCCAGCAAGCGGTCGACGGGGCTGGCCTCAACCGTATACTCAGCCCAGTAGGGCTTCGCATCCTTATCGGGATCGAAGCGCTTAATGCGCAGGGTAACTTTCATAGCACCTCACCTGTCTTAGAGCGTCTTCCCAGAGCTGGGACGCGCCTAGTATTTGCGTTCCTTGGGCTTAAAGATCGGGTCATCGATCAGGATGACATCCTTATAATCGAGGCGAGCATCACAGGCGCCATCGCCCTTATAGATCAAGGTATGCTTGAGCCAGTTCACATCGTCGCGCTCAGGATAATCCAGGCGATAATGAGCGCCGCGGCTCTCTTTGCGAGCGAGAGCGCCGTGGACCGTGGCCGCCGCGCAATCCAGGAGGAAGCCCAGCTCAATGGCTTCGACCAGCTCTGTATTGAAGGTCTTACCTTTATCTTGAAGCTGAACCTTCTTATACGCCTCCTGCAGGCCGGCGATGGTCTCCATAGCATGCTGCAGGCCCTTCTCATGGCGCTCGACAAAGACATTCTCCAGCATCTCGCCCTGCAGCTCATTGCGAATGCGCGCCGCTGACTCGCCGCCTTTTGAGGAGAGCAGATGGTCAACCATCTCGCGAGCAAAGTCCTCGTGATGCGGCGGCAGAGGGACGTGATCGTTCTCAGTGATGAACTTAGCCATATGCTTGCCCGCGCGGCGCCCGAAGACGATGAGGTCGACCAGCGAATTGGTGCCTAGGCGATTGGCCCCATGCACTGAGACACAGGCCACCTCGCCAGCAGCGTAGAAACCTGGCAGCGGCGTCCACCTCGAATCGATCACCACGCGCCCATCATTATCGGTCGGAATGCCCCCCATCGCGTAGTGCGCCGTCGGCTGGATCGGCACCGGCTCGCGGATCGGCTCCACGCCCAAATAATTGCGCGCGAACTCCGTGATGTCCGGCAGCTTTTCCGTAATGACCTTCTCGCCTAAGTGGCGCAGATCGAGGTAGACATAATCTTCCCCATTGACGCCGCGCCCTTCCTTGATCTCCTTGATGATGCAGCGGGAGACAATATCGCGCGGGGCCAGGTCCTTGAGTGTGGGCATGTAGCGCTCCATAAAGTACTCGCCCTTGCCATTGAGCAGGCGCGCCCCCTCGCCACGCGCTCCCTCGCTCAGCAGTACCCCCACCTTATAGAGACCCGTGGGATGGAACTGGTACATCTCCATATCTTCCAGGGGGATGCCGCGGCGATAGGCGATCGCCATGCCATCGCCCATGCAAGCAAACGCATTGCTGGTTACACGCCAGGCGCGACCATAGCCGCCGGTAGCAAAGAGCACGGCCTTGGCGTGGAAGGTATGGATCTCGCCCGTGCGGATCTCCAGCGCCACCACCCCACAGGCACGCCCTTCATTGATCAGCAGGTCAAGGGCCAGAAACTCATTAAAGAAGCGCACCTGATTCTTGATGGCGTTCTGGTACATGGTCTGGAGCAGCATATGCCCCGTGCGATCGGCGGCGTAACACGAACGACGGACCGGCGCCTCGCCATAGTTGCGCGTGTGGCCACCAAAGCGGCGCTGATCGATGCGTCCATCCGGCGTGCGGTTAAACGGCAGCCCCCGATGCTCCAGCTCATAAATGGCGTCGATGGCATCACGGGCCAGGATCTCAGCCGCCGGCTGATCGACCAGATAGTCGCCGCCCTTGATGGTATCATACATATGCCACTTCCAGTGGTCTTCCTCTAGATTGCCCAGCGCCGCCGCAACTCCTCCCTGGGCCGCGCCCGTATGGGAGCGAGTGGGATAGACCTTCGAGAGGACGGCCACGCTGGCGTTGGGCAACTGCATCGCTGCCATCAGCCCGGCGCCGCCAGCCCCGACGATGACGACATCAAACTTCTGGTACATGATATTCCCCTCTCTAGTGGGTCACGCAGGAAGCGCCTTGCAAACTACCCGGCACAGGCTGGAAAGTCACAATCGTAATCGTTCCCAGCAGGAAGAAAGCCAGAGTCGCCAGCCCTACCAGCGAGACCAGGAACAGGCGCCAGCTACGACTGCGTACATAGTCATCGATCACCACGCGCAGACCATTCATGCCATGCAGCAGCGCTAGCGTCAGTAGCAGCCAGTCATACAGACGCCAGTAGGGATTTTGATAGCGATGGGCTACAAACTGATAGCTGGTGCAGGCGACATCGGTCGTCACATGCATGAGG
>NZ_JADGHT010000267.1 GCF_019683755.1 Thermogemmatispora sp.
GCTCAGACCACGACCGCTTTCTCACACGCCAGCGCTCCCCGCCCCAAGCTCACCCTTGCCCCCTAGCTAGCTCGGAAGCATCTGGTGCCTTCAAATTTGGTCGCTTGCTTTGTCTCTCAGCTAAAACTCGACAATTGAAACAATCTATGCTAGAATGCTCCTAGCAGCGTCACTAGAGTTTCTCTACTACTACACAGCAGCATAGTTCATCTCATATAATATGGCCAAGGCGCTAAATGCTATTTTCCTGTCACGCAGGGGGCTTAGCAGCTCTTGACTTTCTTACCCTATTAAAGGAGATATTATGTCTTCCCAGGGATATGTGCGCTTTCCTACGATCTACAGAGATCAGATTGTCTTTGTCGCGGAAGATGATTTATGGCTCGTCTCAAGCGAGGGAGGACGCGCTGAGCGTCTGACAGCGGGGACAGGCGCCATCAGCCACCCTCATTTTTCTCCTGATGGTTCCCAACTCGCCTTTGTTGGGCATGAGGAAGGGCCGAGTGAGGTCTTTCTGATGCCCGCCGCTGGTGGTCCTGCACGCCGTCTGACCTATCAAGCTTCCTCCTGCAAGGTCCTGGGATGGACGCCAACAGGCGACGCCATTCTCTATGCAAGCAGCGCTGGCCAGATGAGTCCGCACTACGAAGTGATCTACGCCGTCAATCCCGCTGGCGGCCTTCCGCGCCAGCTTCCTTACGGGGCCGCTAACGAGATCTCGTTTGGCCCTAACGGCGGTATCGTGCTCGGGCGTAATGTGCGCGAAGCAGCCTACTGGAAGCGCTACCGTGGCGGTACCGTCGGCCACTTATGGTGCGACCGTGATGGTAGTGGCCATTTCGAGCGCCTGCTACGTATCGATGGCAATATCAGCTCCCCCTGTTGGGTTGGTGCGCGCATTTATTTTCTCTCCGATCACGAAGGCATTGGAAATGTCTACTCATGCACCCCAGAGGGAGAGGACTTACGCCGTCACACTGACCATGAGGATTTTTATGCGCGTAATCTCTCCAGCGATGGCGAGCGCCTGGTCTATCATGCCGGTGCCGATCTCTATCTGTTTGACCCTGTCAGCAACCAGACGCGTCGTCTGGAGGTTCTGCTCCCCAGCCAGCGCACTCAGCGCAACCGCAAGTTTGTCTCGGCAGCTCACTACCTTGATACCTACGCGCTGCATCCTCAAGGGCATATGGTGGCCTTGACAACACGAGGGAAAGCGTTCTCTTTTGGCAACTGGGAAGGACCAGTCATTCAGTATGGGGAGCCTGATGGTGTACGCTACCGCTTTCTGGAATGGCTCAATGACGGGCGCCGCCTGGTAGCGGTCTGCGATGCCATCGGACGCGAGACTCTGGCTGTCTTTGAGCCGGAGAGCACCGCTGAGCCTCGTCTCTACCCCGACATTGAGTTTGGACGAGCATTGAGCCTGGAGGTCTCGCCCGTGGCTGATACAGTGGCGATCACCAACCATCGCAATGAGCTGCTGGTGGTCGATTTGGAGGAAGGTCGCGCACGTCTCCTAGACCGCAGTGCCTTTGGTCAGATCGAACATGTGGCCTGGTCACCCGATGGGCGCTGGTTGGCTTACAGCTTTCCTTCCAGTGCCCAGCAGACGGCTATCAAGCTTTGTAATCTGGAGAGCGGCGAGCTGGCCTTTGCCACCCGTCCGGTTCTGCGCGACCTGGCCCCCTCGTTTGATCCCGAGGGCAAGTTTCTTTATTTCCTGGGATACCGTATCTTTAACCCCGTCTATGATGCGCTCCAGTTCGATTTAAATTTTCCACGCGGCGTGAAGCCTTATGCTGTTATGCTACGCCGTGATCAGCGTTCGCCGTTCTTCCCTGAGCCACGGGTTCCACAATCCAATGGACGCGAGAAGGAAGAGAAGCGACTCAGTGCCGCTGGAGCCGAGGCTCCTCCGAAGGGGGAGCGCAAGGAGGAAGGAGAGGAAGAGAGCGGTGAGGAGAGCCAGCGCCGGCCTGCGCCGATCGTCATCGATCTCGAGGGCATCACGGAGCGTGTGCTGCCGTTTCCTGTCCCGGAAGGACGCTATCGCAAGGTGCGAGGGATCAAAGGCAAGGCCCTGTTTTTGTGCTTCCCCGTTGAGGGCGCCTTACCTAGCCAAATCGATAGCCAGGCCCCGCCGGTGCGCGGTCACATCGAGTGCTACGATTTGGAGAATCATAAGTATGAGTGGCTGGTGGACGGGGTTGATGATTTTGAGCTGGCCCGTGATGGGCGCATGTTGATCTATCGCTGTGGTCATCGCTTGCGCGTGATTAAGGCCGGCGAGAAGGCCCCCAAGGGGGAGAATGGCGAGCGCGCAAGTCGTGAGACGGGTTGGCTGGACCTGAGCCGAGTGAAAGTGTCGGTGCAGCCGGCGGCTGAGTGGCGCCAGATGTTTGACGAGGCCTGGCGTTTGCAGCGTGAGCAGTTCTGGGATGAGGATATGTCGGGTATCGATTGGGAGGCAGTCCATGACCAGTATGCGCCGCTGCTGGAGCGTGTGGCGTCGCGCTCGGAGCTGTCCGATTTGCTCTGGGAGCTGCAGGGCGAGCTGGGAACTTCTCATGCCTATGAGATGGGCGGTGAGTATCGTCACGGTCCTCAGTATCGTCAGGGCTTCCTGGGGGTCGATTGGCTCTATGACGCCGAACATGAGCGTTATCGCATTGCCCGTATCGTGCGCGGCGATCCCTCCGATAGCCGCGCGACTTCTCCGCTGACAGCCCCCGGTCTGAATGTAGCCGAGGGTGATGCTGTGCTGGCGATCAATGGCCAGCGTGTCGGTCCCCAGCGCAGTCCCGAGGAGCTGCTCGTCAATCAGGCTAATAATGAGGTGCAACTTTTGATCGAGAGCGCGACCACCGGCGAGTTGCGTACAATCACGGTGAAGGCCCTGGCCAGTGAGCGCCAGGCTCGCTATCGCGACTGGGTTGAGCACAACCGACGGCTGGTGCATCAGCTTTCTGAGGGCAAGGTCGGCTATATTCACATCCCCGATATGCATGCTGAGGGCTATGCCGAGTTTCATCGCAGCTATCTGAGCGAGTATGACCGCCCGGCACTGCTGATCGATGTGCGCTGGAATGGTGGTGGCCATGTCTCGCCGCTGTTGCTAGAGAAGCTAGCGCGCCGTCGCCTCGGCTACGATTTTCCGCGCTGGGGCCAGCCTGTGCCTTATCCGCCGGAGTCGCCCCGTGGACCAATGGTCGCTTTGACCAACGAGCAGGCCGGCTCCGATGGCGATATCTTTAGCCATTGCTTTAAGCTGATGGGCCTGGGACCCTTGATCGGAAAGCGAACCTGGGGCGGTGTGATCGGTATTAGTCCCCGCCATCGTCTGGTCGATGGCACGCGCACGACGCAGCCAGAGTTTGCTTTCTGGTTCAAAGATGTCGGTTGGAATGTCGAGAATTATGGCACCGATCCCGATATTGAGGTGGATATTGCTCCTCAAGACTATGCCCAGCAGCGTGATCCGCAGCTAGAGCGCGCTGTTGCTGAGGCGCTGCGTCTACTGGAGAGCTACCCTGCGTTGGAGCCAAAACCAGGCGAACGCCCACGTCGCTCTCGTCCACGCTTGTTGGCCGCTTCGCCAGGAGCAAAACCAGACCCCGGCGGCGCTCCTGACCAGCCTACCAGCGATAGTGGTAGGGCAGCGGCTGCTGAATGAGGCAAGAGGCCGTAGAAGAACGGCAGTAGCAGGCAGCGCAGCGTAGGGGTTAGCTGCTCCCTCCTCGCTTCTCCGCAGCGCGAGAGCAGGCGGGAGCTTCTCCTGCGCTGCGGCTGTGCGCCAGTCAGACTCTGATCTGACCTCACCCCAGGTGAGCGCCATGCCGCCAGCTCCTCTCTCCCAGTGGGAAGGCCGCTTAGCGAGCATAGACCTGCTGGCCCGACACCCAGACGGCACTAATGACCTCAGCGGTGGCGCCGAAGAAGAGACAATCAAGCAGGCTTTCAATGGTCCAGCCTTGGAGCATGGGATGCTCCAGATCAACAGCGACCAGGTCGGCCAGTCGCCCAGGTTCAAGGCGTCCACTCTCGATCCCCAGGGCTGCCGCCCCATGCTCGCAGCCGCAGGTCAGTAGATAGGCCCCTGGCGAGGCCTCCGGACCTGTCACAAGTATCCGCCGCTCGCCATAGCGCAGGCGCGCTGTGTACTCAGCCCACCGCAGTTCTTCAAAGGGATCAAGACGCGTATTGCTGTCAGAGCCGATGGCGAGGGGAATCCGTCGAGCCAGCAGCTCACGATAGGGCGGGATGCCATCGCCGAGGTCACCTTCGGTCGTGGGACAGAGGCAGACCCTTGCGCCGGAGCTGGCCAAAAGGTCTAACTCTGTGCGATCGGCGTGAGTGGCATGCACGACTGTTGTCTGCGGCCCTAGCACCTCGCAGCGCGCCAGCAACACCAGTGGACGGCAGCCGCAAGCCGCCAGGCAGCTTGCGATCTCCGCCGGTTGTTCATTGGCGTGAATATGCAAGGGTAGCTGATGCTGTCGGCTGTAGGCGGCGATGGCACGCAGCCAGTCCTCGGGCACGGCCCGCACTGAGTGGGGTGCCAGCCCCAGGGGAACCCCCAGCCCGCGCAGGGCCTCAACGCGCTCGAGATAGGCAGCGACTGAGGGATCGCAAAAGCGGCGCTGTTCCTCTAAGGCTGGCTGGCCAAAGTCATTGCGCGCGTAGGCCGCCAGCAGGATCACCAGGCGAATGCCGACAGTGCGAGCCGCCTGCAGTAGAGCCTCCGCCATGAGATTGGGGGCAGCATAGGGCCGGCCATCAGGCTGATGATGTACATAGTGGAACTCACCGACCGTAGTATAGCCAGCGGCTAGCATTTCACGATAGGTAGCACAGGCGAGCTGATAAAGACGTTCTGGATCAAGACGCCGGGCCTCAGCGTACATTGCCTGCCGCCAGCTCCAAAAAGTATCATGCCCGCCTATAGGCCGCTGAGCCTGACCACGGAGCGCACGCTGGAAGACATGGCTGTGAGCGTTGACAAAGCCCGGCAGTAGAGCTTTGCCACTGAGCGATCCTCGCGCGGCCTCAGCCTCTGCTTGCAGGCCCCTAGCCTCCACCTCGGCCCGCGACAGCAGCTCTGCAATGCAACCATGCTCATCAATAGCCACCAGGATATCACGCTGCCAGCCGTGGGGCGTGTAGACATAATCGGGCCACAGATAACGCATAGCCCCCCTCTCCTCGCTGGTTCTTTCTCACTTCCTTACTTAACTGAACGACGCACCATTGACGCCTGCATCTGCCCCTGAACCACCCAGCGGCCTACTGCAGCCGGCGCGCTTAGCTACTACAGCGCGCCCGTGGCCTGCTGGAACCACGAACTATCAGGCGCCCTTTGAGGATAACACGCCGGGTCGGGCGCTCTGGCTCAGCAACCCGCTGTAGCAGTAGCTCAGTAGCCGTCTTCCCAATTTCATAGGTCGGCTGCTCGATCAGCGTGATGGGCGGCTGGACCAGTGAGGCCCACGTCGTGGCATCAAAGGAGACAAGAGCCACATCCTCCGGGATACACAGCCCGCGCTCGCGAATCGCTTCTAAAGCCCCTGCCGCCAGCAAACTATTGGTTGTCAGCAAGGCTTCTGGCGGCTCGGGCAGCTCCAGCAAGCGCAGGGCAGCCGCGTAACCAGCTTCAATCTGGGGGGGGACGAAGCGCACAAGCTCCGCCATCGGCTGCACTCCATAAGCCCGCAGTGCCTGCTCATAGCCTGCATAACGCTCGCGCCCCGTGGTGCTGCGCTCGCCACAGATTGCGGCAATCCGCCGGTAGCCATTGTCTAGCAGATGCCTGGTCAGGCGATAGGCTGAATCAACGTTGTCCAGCAAAACCATGTCTACGTCGGCGTCGGGGATCGAACGATCGATTACTACCACCGCTAAACCCGCCTCCAGTTCACGCAGCCCCGCCGCTGTCGGCCCGGTCGGCGAGAGAATCACTCCCGCTACGCTGGCATCGCGCAGCACGTTGAGATAGATGCTCTCTTTTTTAGGGTCTTCGTCTGTGTTGCACAGAATCAGGCTGTACCCTTGCTCGTAGGCCGTGTCTTCAACAGCCCGGCTGATATCCGTGAAAAAAGGGTTGCGAATGTCTGAGACTATGAGGCCGATAGTCGTGGTCTGCTGCGCCCGCAGACTGCGGGCGATCAGATTGGGACGATATTCTAGCTCTTTGATGGCTTTCAGTACGCGCTCGCGTAGCGCCGGACGCACGTGCGGACTGTTGGCCAGTACTCGTGAGACAGTAGCGGTCGACACCCCCGCGGCTCTGGCTACCTCTTTGATGCTCGCCATGCACGCTCTCCAAATGCCTCTCAGTGATTGGCTTGCGGCTGACCCACTCCAGTCGATTTGAATCTTACTATACCACAATTTTGTATCTCGGCATATCACCATAAGGATGTTTCGGTAACTATCTTGAAATCGTTTACAAAAATCTCTGCCATTTTAGGGCCAGAATAGCCAGTTTTTGGGCTTGCCATGCTGTGCAAAAGGGGGAGACACTTGACAAAATTATTGTAATCGTTTACAAATTAGATAAAGTGTGTGCCCTGGCTCCTACCCCTGGAGGCAACCATGATG
>NZ_JADGHT010000268.1 GCF_019683755.1 Thermogemmatispora sp.
ACTCTTGACGGCAATTATTATATCCCCCTCTCCTGGAAATGTCAAGGGGGGAATATGCCGTATTTTTTCCGATTGATAGAAGCAAACGGCTCTGCCTGTGGTATCATGTCAACAAATGAAGCCTTTGGCAGCCGACGGCGCTCCGCGAGGCGGGCAGGTGGTAGAAAAGGCAACAGCAAGGGAAACTGTGAGCGCCAGAGGTCGGTGAGCAGGGCCACCAGGGATATGCATCAGTAAGCAGCATAAAAGGAGGCAATCATGGGCCTGCTTTCACGTTTGGCTTTGCTGCTTCGCATCCGCACTAAGGCGGTCCTTGAGCAAGCAGAGGACCCGCTGCAGGTGCTCGATTACGCTTATCAGAAACAGATGGAGCAACTTCAGCAGCTTCGCCGCGCCGTTGCCGATGTGGCCACTAGCGAAAGGCGTTTGGCGCTGCAGCAGACAGAGCTACAACAGCGCGCCGAGCGCTATGAGCAGCAAGCTCTCTATGCGCTGCGGGCGAATCGCGAGGATCTGGCTCGCCTGGCCCTGCAACGTCGGGAGCAGTTGCTTGCTCAGCTCAATCGTTATGAGCAGCAGCTTGGACAGATACAGGCCCAGAAGGAGCAATTGATCGAGTTGGAGCAGGAACTGAGGATGCGTGTTGAGGCATTCCGCACTCACAAGGAGGTTCTGAAGGCTCGCTACAACGCTGCTCAGGCCCAGGCCTGCCTTGAAGAGACACTCGCCGGGCTAAATACGGAAACCACGGAAATGCGCCTCGCTCTGGAGCGCGCCCATGAAAAGATTGTGATGCTAGAGGCGCGCGCAAGTGCCCTGCACTCCCTCCTTGAACAGGGAGTAGTGGACAGCTCTCCCCCACTCCTGGCCGGCGCTGGGGATGCTCTTGATCATGAGCTGGCACGCCTCGACCAGGAAGAACAAGTAGAACACCAGCTTCAATTACTGAAACAGCGCCTTTTACTCGATAAATCAAACTCAGAAGGCTAGACCAGCTTCCCCTCGTGGAACCGTAAGCGCTCATCGCCAGCCTTTGGCTGAGGACTTAGCCATGCCGCTCGTCGCCCCGCTAGAGACCCGGTCTTCTCCAGAGAGAACGAGAGGGACCTCCTCGGCCTTTGATGCCCTCTGCTGGCTCCCTCTTCCGCTCCCGCTGCCAGCGCGGACCGGCTGGTAGCCCTTGCTCTCCCGTAAGAGGAGAGCAAAGGTCAAGGCAGGAACCGGTTTTCTCGCTGCGGTTTAGCTGCCTTTCTTCTCTTTGGCCTTGCGCGCTTTGTAGTAAGAGCGTGGCTTTGGCCGGCGCGTCGTATCCTCATACGCTGGCGGAGCCGCTTCCTCGCGCGCCATCAGCTCAACCTCGGAGTGATCTCCTATCAGCTCCTGCAGGTCGTTATAAATCTCGTAATTATCGATCACATCAGGCATACGCAGCATATGCCTTAGAACCTGCATCTGTGAGACCTGGGTCCGATCATACTTGGTGGGTTCGGCACGCTTGAGCAGCTTCTCTACCAGAGCGATGCTATCCTCATGGGCCCCAATGCTATTCAGGCGCTCATGAATGACTTGCAATTGTTCGTATAAGTTCATGGAAGGCCTACTCTCTTTCTAGGGTAGCGGCTACCGCTTGCCGTTTATCAACCTCTATTATATGTTACTTGAACGAGTTGGGGAGTGACTCATCTTTCCCAGAGGAGCAACTGCCAGCGCTCTTCCGTCGGCTCTCACCTGGTTGAGAGCGTGAGGCGAGAGCAAACCAAGGGTCTGAGCAGACCAGCACCACAGGGAAAGGGGAGAGCATCTTCCTTCCAAAAAAAGGCTAGCGAGCGTGCCACTTGAGTTAAGTAAGGAGAGGGTGGGCGCTAGCCGCTCTTCCTTGAGCGCTATGAGCGACACAACAGTGAGCCGCTCGTCGCCTGGCGGGCTGGGAGCGTGCCTACGAGCACCTCGCCAACGTCCCGCCTGTCTTGATAGCAACAAGTCAGGTTACCATTTAGCGCACCACAGCGCCGCGGTGATTCTGGTGATTGCGACGCGTGCGCCAGGCACGCCGAGGAGGATCAACCAGCCAGCTCCAGGCACATTGAGCCACATAAACTCCCAACGGCAAGCGTGGAGTAGGCACCTCTTGGCCACCAGGTGTGGCCCGCCGCTGCAGAATGGCTTGACGGAGTTCCTCCGCCGTCTGTCCGGGAAAAAGCGTATAGGCGACGCCTATGTGCTGCCAGAAATGGGCATCGCTGCCACCTACCTCACCAAGCTGCCACTCCTGGTTAGCCAGGCGTACCATATGGCGCTGCGAGGCATTGGCGGGCGAAGGATTGTACATCTCCAGGGCATCAATACAGTAGCCTTTGCTTAGCAATTCCTCGATTCTAGCCCGGCTCAGGCTAGGCACCAGGCGCCCAAACGGATGAGGCACAACGACTAGTCCCCCCTGGGCCTTGATCTCGTCAATAGCCTCCTCCACTGGCCGCTGAGCGCGGGGCGCCTTGTCGACGAATAGGCCGAGTAGGTGGCCATCGCGCGTCGTGACCTCGACGCCAATCACCAGCTCTAGAGGCGTTGTTTCCTCCTGGTCATCTGAGCCAAGGGCCTGCTCCTTGGCCAATAACTCAGCCACACGCCAGGCCCCTTCTAGATGGTCATGGTCAGTGATCGCAATGAGGCGCAGGCCACGACGCCGCGCTTCCTTGATGACCTGAGCCGGGCTGGCCCAGCCATCACCAAGGTTTGTATGCATGTGAATATCTGCACGACTGTATCCAGCAGCGGTCATCAAAGCCATAGTGCTGGCTGGGCTCGTCTTGTGATCATTGGCTGTCGCAAATGAGAGTTCCTTCGTCACCTACAACTCACTCCTTGTTATGCTGTTCCTCAGAATAAAGCGGCAGCGCGATGTAGAAGGTCGAGCCTTCGCCAGGGATGCCCTCGCTCTCCAGCCAGATCGAGCCACCCATCGCCTCGGTTAGCTGACGACAGAGATAGAGCCCTAACCCTGCACCGCGCTGCATACTGTTGAGAGCGTTGGGTAGGCGCATGAACCTGGTAAAGAGGCGCGCCTGATCCGCTCGCGAGATCCCTGGTCCCCAGTCCCGCACGGCCATCAGGGCGAAGAACCCCGATGGCGGCTTGGCCGGGCGATGCTGATCTGCTAACGAGGGGAGGCAACAGAGTTCTTCCCAGCTGAGACGTCGCGCACTGATAGCTACGGGCGACCCCGCCGGCGTGTATTTGAGAGCATTGCCAACGATGTTGAGCAGAATCTGACGCAGCCGCAGATCATCAGCCCACACCTGCAGATCCTCAGGTACCTCTATGTGCATGCGCCGCTCCTCCCGCACCAGGATCGGCTCCAGGATCTCCAGAATGAGCATGACGGGGCGAATGACTTGCACCGGCTCCATTTTGAGCAGAACACGATCCTGATCAATGCGGCTGGCATCCATAACATTGCCAAGCAGCAAGACTAGCTCTTCACAAGCGCGGCGTGCGTTGCTGATAAAGCGCGCTTTGGCCTCTTCATCAAGGGATTCCCCAAAATCCCCCAGAAGTTCCAGGTAGCCCTGGATGGCTGTCAGTGGCGTGCGCAGCTCGTGTGAGGCGGTCATGAGGAAGTGATTCTTGAGGCGCTCCGATTCTTGCGCTTGCTTGAGGGCCTCGCGCAATTCTGTATAGAGCTGTGCATTATTCATAGCAATAGCGGCCTGAATGCCAATCTCTTTCAAAAGCTCTAAGTGCCGCTGTGTATAGGCATGAGGGCGATAGGATTGCACGGAGAGCAGTCCCAGAACCTTTTCTCCGTAACGGAGCGGCACAAACAGGATCGACTCCGCCGGTCGGTTACTGCCTAGGAGATTCGTCCCCTCTTCACCGTTGGTGAGGCCAGCGAATTCAAGAAACTCGCGGCTGGTCGTGATAAGGCGACCAACAGGCTCGTGAAAGAGAATGTTATGGGTCTGCGGCAAGATCAGGCCGAACTCAACCGCTGGATACTTCACCCCGTCATCGATTAAGAACTCCATGACCAGCTTTTCGCCTTCGGCAGTGCGCACATAGCGGGCAATATAAAAGGCATCGACGGGCATCATGGGCGCAACTTGTTCATAGATGGTCTGGTAGATGCTCTGCAGATCTCCAGGATCTTCGGGGGCCGAGAGCGCTCTACCGATCTTGACCAGGGCCGCCCGCTCTTCACTGTGCCGCTTCAGTTCTTCATAGAGCCGCGTGCCTTCGATGACAATCGCTGCCTGGTTGGCGAAGAGTTCAAACAGTTCTAGGATCTCTTGCGTTGGGCGCAGACCATTCAGGGGCGAATCAGGTGTAAGGAAGCCCAGAAGCGAGTTGTCAGCTCCTCGTAGAGGGACGATCAGCAGGTCTTCGACGTGCCATTCGGGGCCAAGGTCTGGCTCACTTAAGGGCGTGGAATCTAGAGGCACCGCCTCTACGCGATCATCCACGATGATGAAGAAGCTGGCGAGGGTCGCATCACGCCAAATGGGGTCGCCCTTGGGAATAAAGTAGGAGTTCCCTATGCGATAGCGCTCACAGATTAGCTTGTTGACCGCCTCTTCGGGCAGTGGGTGCTCAATCAGGTAGCGATGCTGCTCCGGCGAGAGGCCCGCCGAAGCTCTCGCCTCAAAAAAACCAGCCCCGTTGCTGAGATAGAGTGCAGAATATCGAAAACGGAGCGCCTTACAGGCAGCTTCCGATACGCGCTGGAGGAGCGTATCGGTGTCCATCCCTAGACGTAATGAAGCACCTATATCAATAATATGGCGGAGCAGCTCGCGCTGTTGCTGCTCTAGACTGCTCTCCTGCTGCCTGGCTGATCGCTGTTTCACACGCTGCTTTCCCCTCTTCATGCCTGAAGACGAGTCGAGACCCGCGAGTCAAGCTCATTATAGCACAGTCTCAGCAGCCTTTGACAAATACAGCTCTCATTCCAGTTGAGAGGCTCCCTGCAGACGTCTCCATCGCCGGCAATGGCTTCTCTGGCCGTTGCGTGAGAGGTGTCTGAAGTGACTTGCCTTTGTAAAGCAGAGGCAGTATGATAAGCGGGCCGAGAGGTAACGCTCTCAGAGCGAAGGGAAGGCCCCCTAACAGCTGATGTGCTAGCTTGCGGTAGAGATTCGCCTATGCAGATCGCCAGTCCTGCTAATCCACGTCTGAAAGCGATCCGTGCTCTTCGCCAACGCCATGCGCGGGAGCGCAGCGGCTGCTTTTTCATTGAGGGCATTCGCCTGGTAGCTGAGGCACTCCAGACGGGAGCCTCTATTGAGACCCTGGTGGTGGCGCCCTCGTTGCTGCGGAGTGACTTCGCACGCTCGCTGGTGGCAGAGGCTCAAGCAGCGGGTATCCCTGTTCTGGAGGTCAGCGAGGCGGCCTTCGCCAGTCTCTCACAGAAAGAGGGGCCCCAGGGGCTGGCCGCCGTCGTACGTCAGCGCTGGCAGCACCTGGAGAGACTTCATCTTGCTCCTGGTGACTACTGGGTGGCCTTGCATGCCGCCCAGGACCCGGGCAATATCGGGACAATCCTGCGTACGGCTGATGCGGCTGGTGCCCGGGGGCTGATCCTCCTTGATCAGTGCGCTGATCCCTATGATCCCAGTGCTGCCCGCGCTAGCATGGGCGCTCTCTTCTCCCAAATCCTTATTCGCGCCAGTTTTGCCGATTTTTGCCGCTGGAAGGAGCGAACAGGTTGTTTTGTTGTCGGCACCTCTGGAGCTGCACCTACTGACTACCGCTCGCTGCGTTATTCGCCTCCGCTGGTCTTACTAATGGGTAGCGAGCGAGAAGGCCTTTCCCCCGAACAGCAGGCCAGCTGCGACGCTCTGGTGAGCATCGCAATGGTGGGCCGGAGCGATTCGCTTAACCTGGCGGTCGCCACGGCCCTGGTGCTCTATGAGATCTTTTATCAGCTTCGCTCACCGCGCGGATTTAGTTCCTGACGGTCTCTTGCGTCGCGCTGATAGGCTGAGGCTCCGTAGTCACAGGCTCAATCTGGACAAACGTGGTGTGAAACGTGCTACCGCCGTTGAAGTCTGCCAGGCGATCGGAAGTTAACCAGTTGATATTGCGTCCATCAGGGCTGAAGCGTGGCCACCAGACCGAGCTCGCCGCCAATACGCCGGGACGTACCTCGGTGCTTATCTCGGCAAAGAGGAGACAACTTCCCCGCTCGTTCCAGAGGCGTACCAGTTGACCATCTTGAATGCCACGCGCGCGCGCATCTTCTGGGTGGAGGCGCACACTAGGTCGGCCCTCTTTCCGACGTAAAGTGGTCACATTGCCAAAACTGGAGCTGATGAAGTGGTGCGCTCCCGGCGAGACGAGGACCAGGCGTTCACGCTGGTCAGCCGTGCTCGCGGTGAAGGGAGATTCGCTATCAGGTACCCAGTCAGGCAGGGGATCATAGCCTAGCTCTGCCGCTTGCTGCGAGTAGAATTCAACCTTACCGGAAGGGGTGCCAAAGCGCCCATCAGCGAAGGGAATGCGGCGCTCTTCGGGTATGGCCAATGGAACCCATCCTTCGCGCTGGAGCCGCTCGAGAGTGATGCCCTCCAGGAGCGGTGAGTG
>NZ_JADGHT010000269.1 GCF_019683755.1 Thermogemmatispora sp.
GAGTAGTTGTAAATTAGCAGATCGTTGTGTTTTAATACTAAAGAGTTGAGCGTTTCCTGGAAGGCAAAATCTTCTACTATACGAAATCCAGTAGACTATCGGCAGCGATGAGAACGAGGTATCTTGATGAAACTGCTCATTATTGATGAAGATCGTGATCTTGTTGAAATGCTGACAAGCTGGCTACGAACGCTCGGACATGAAGTACGGCGCGCCTACTCTGGGGATCAGGCACGCCGTGAGTGGGAAGAGCACAAGCCCGATCTCGTGATTCTGGATACGGCTCTCAAAGACACAGATGCTCTCGCGCTGTGCCGCGAGATGCGGGCACGGCATGATGCCCTTGTCCTTGTCGTCTCGCAGGAGCGCAACGTGCATGATGAAGTTCGCTGCCTGGAGGAGGGCGCAGATGATTATCTGCGCAAGCCATTTTTCCCGGCTCAGCTTCTGGCGCGCATCCGAGCTGTCAGCCGGCGCGGGCGCTCCACCCTCCTTCTGCGCCCTCCCGCAGTCATCACTGTTGGTCCGCTTTCCATTGATTCTTTGCACAATGAGGCGCGTATCTTCGGTAAAACAGTGCATCTCACTCCGACTGAAAGCAAACTCTTGCATCTCTTAGGAGTCAATGCCAATAATGTCTGTACCGCAGGGCAAATTGTAGCGCATATCTGGGGCTTCGGGAACGAGGGCGATGCCAGTCTGATCAAGGCACATATCCATCATCTGCGGCAGAAAATCGAACCGGACCCGGCTAATCCACGTTACATTCTGACGGTGCCGGGTGTAGGCTACACCCTGGTGCGTCACTCCGAGAAGGCTGAGACTGGCGAGAATCCTGCGGAGCAGGGACAGAGAGCCTCTGGCTAACAGGCCTTCGATCAGCCACCACCGACCGCAGAGATTTGCCTCTCTCCCGTCAAGGCTGTCCGACCCTGACGGCGCATTCCAGGAACGTCCCAGTGCTACAATCAGGTTGCCTTGGGGAAGCGCTCAACCGCAGCCGCTGGGCAGAGGGGTCTGGTTGATGACAAGCGAATACTGCCACCAGTGTGTGCTTTCTCATCGGTCAGCTCCTCTGCCTGTTTCTTCGGCCTTTCCCTCAGATCGAGCTAGATTGCTGCGATTATTTTTCTCACCCTCACTAAGGGTCTCATTCCTTCCGCCAAGGGTGCTCCGTTTACCTACCCCAGGTAGCGATAGAGGAAGCCCCCTAGAGGGCCACTTATAGGCAACGGCAGCCACCGCCAGCAACCAGTGAGCCAGCGGTAAAGCCGGCTTTCCTCAGAGGTACTCACAGGTCCGGCCTGGCGAGGATAATAATAATAGGGTAATGGTAGCTTTTCTGCCCCCCAGCGGCGCTTAAATTCCATTAAGCCCTGATTAGCGCAGGCTGTCCGCCCAAGATCCAGCGCTCTAAACCGCTCATCGCATGCCTGCTTAATCGCCTGCCACATCAGCAAGTTATTGGGTGCCAATGGCAGGTAGCGCTCATGAGAAGCGCCATAGGCATAGCGGACTAGGCCACCTGCCACCAAGAAAATCATCCCTGCAATCGGCTTCCCCCTGTACTCTGCCAGCCATAAGCGCAGCCGCCCACTAGCGGCAAAAGTGTCCCACAGCTCTAAAAAGAAGCGTTTCGGCTGAGCTGGCAGCCCATGTTTCTTACAGCGTGTGCGCAGATGCAACTGATAGTAGCTGAGCATTTCCTCTCGACGCTCAGCCAAGCGCACCTGTACTCCCAATTGGGTGGCCTTGCGTATCTGCCGCTGCACCGGCTTGCGCAATTGGGACCACATGGCCTGAGCGTCACCTGCCAATGGCAACACCCACCGTACATAGAGATCGCTGATGACAAAGTCGCTATGGGCCTGCAGCCATTGATTAGGGCCACAGCGTAGCTCCAGGCAGTCGGCTTTATACTCTGCAGCTAGTGCCAGCGCTTGATCCACCAGGCTCCGAGCGTGCTCTGGCCTCTCCGCCAACAGGGGGCAGTAATCTGAAAAAGGAAAGGCCACCAGCCGCTGGCTTCCAGGGCGGTTCTGCACAAGACAGAGTGGTAGAAAGCCACAGAGCTGGCCGGCCTCGTTGCACACTCCAAGGGGGAAAAGTTTGTATCCATAGAGACGGCTGATCAGTTCTAGCCACTCGGGCAATAGATAGAAAGTTTCGCTCGCCTCCTTGGCAAGCGCCGGAGACCATTCCTGCGTCAGCAAGCGTGTCGCATGTAACATCATCCCTGCTCCTGTCTCCGCAATATACAATATCATGCGCTTAGTGAGCACCGGCTGGCATTGAAGGCGCGCTGTCCGCCCTTCCAGGCAAAGACCTCAACGCTGGAGGCAACACCCTCCGCTGCTAGAGCAGCGAACCGCGGAAGAGCGGCCTTTTTCCAAGGTGCTCCTGCAGCAGGGCTGCCAACTGCTTTTGACAGTGATCCCAGGAATAGTTCTGCTCGACCAGACGTCGGCCAGCTTCGCCGAGAGCTTGACGGCGTTCAGCGTCCTCCAAGAGCGAGATCACGGCGTTGGCAAAGTCCCCAGGGGTATCTGCGATCACCAGATGACGGCCAGAAACTACCGCTAAGCCTTCAGCTCCAAGCGTTGTCGAGACAACAGCCTTTTTCATCGCCAGCGCTTCTAGAATTTTGAGGCGTGTTCCGCTACCAATGGACAGCGGCACAACAACGACACTGGCCTCCGCCAGGTAGGGACGCACGTCAGGCACGGTGCCAGTGACTCTCACCCCAGGCAGCCGGGCCAGGCGCCGTACTGATCGCGGGGGATTGCGCCCAACAATCCACCATTCAGCGGTCGGTGACCGCTCGCGAATCAGTGGCCAGCATTCGCGAGCGAAGGAGAGCACTGCCTGCTCATTGGGATAATAGTCGAGCGAGCCAGTGAAGAGGAGACGCTGCCCTGCTTGCTCTTGCTTACCTTCTGCAGTGGGCGCAAAAAAGGTGAGGTCGACACCATTGGGCACCACTCCTATACGGGCTTGTGGGAGCGACTCTTGCAAGAGCTGGCGCTCTCGCTCACTGGTGACAAAGACAGCAGCAGCCTGCTGACAGCACGCCAGCTCGCGAGGCTTGACAAGGCGATACTCGCGCTCATTATACCACCGACGCAGCCAGCTTTTTTCAGCGCAATAGGTGCGATAGAGTAGCTCATATTCAAGATTATGTTGCAAAATGAAAGCAGGCAGAGTAAGGGGGAGCCGCAAACCGGCAGCAGTCAAAGCGCCATCAACATAGACTGCCTGATAGTGATCGCTCGCCAAAGCCCGATCAACGGCGGCCTGCAAAGCAGGTGGGCAGCGATCGGCAATAGCGCTTGATGCTCCCCGTACGATGTTGAGCGCCTGCCGCCAGCGTCGCCAGCGCGGGGCCGAATAGGGCACGAACTCGACACGCTGTAAACGTTCTAGCAGTGGTCTGCAGCTTGCCGCGATGCGTGACTCTGCATCACGGCTCAGAGCGATAAGTGAGACCAGATAGTTGCTCGCCAGCGCCTGTAACACGTAGAAGCTGCGCGCTCCCCCTCCCCAGGTTGGGGCTGGGACATAAGGGACCACCGCCAATAGCTTCATCGGAACACCTCTTTCGCTTAGCACGGCTTGCCAGCGCGGCGTGCAAAGACACCTAGTTCCATTGGATACACACCACACTATTCCCGCGCCGGTTGCTGTTGCGACCAGGCACAATCTTTCCAGATGTGCTAGATGGGAGCCTCCGCGATCCCTCTGTACCCGCCGTGCTCTCTTCGGGGGATCTCTTCGCTCAGTCAGTAAGCATAACGCTTGCTGATCGCGGAACGGTTGAACTCCTGGTCAAGAAAGTGTTCCTTCTGAGGCCAGGATGTACATATTTGCAATCACTGGCACAGCTCTGTCTCCCGCTACCATTACCAATTCACATGCCTCCCCCTCTCATGACGACACTTTCTTCACCGCAAGGAACATCGCTTCCCAACACAGGAGCAGTATGCTGTCAACAACAGGAAGATCGCTCTCGCAGCTTGGGTCACTTATCAGTTGGCAGGAAACACCCACTGCGATCAGCTCCAAAGGAGGGAGGGTGTTTGCGTGAGCAATGACACTACCGTTGTCATCGGCGCCGGGCCATATGGGCTTTCAATCGCTGCCTATCTGAAAGGGCGCTCGCAGCCCGCACTGGTCTTTGGCCGCACAATGGAGTTTTGGCAGCAGATGCCTGCTGGCTTTCATCTGAAGTCGGTCTGGAGCGCCTCAACGCTCTTTGACCCAGATGGTCGCTATAGTCTGGATCGTTACTGTGCTGCAACCGGCACGCCGCGCCAGGAGCCGCTGCCGATTAGGCTCTTTCTCAATTATTGCTGCTGGTTCCAGCGCCAGGCCGTCCCTGATGTGGACCCAACCTATATCAGCAGGCTGTCTCGCGATGGTGAGACGTTTGTGATTGAGCTGGCGGATGGCCGCTCTCTGAGGGCCAGACGCGTTGTGGTCGCTAGCGGTATTGCTCCGTTCTACTATGTGCCTGAGTTTGCCCGTCACCTGCCCGCTGAATTGGCTTCTCATACGCAAGCACACAGCGATTTCTCGAGCTTTGCCAATCGCGAGGTGGCAGTGGTCGGACGTGGTCAGAGCGCCCTGGAATCAGCCGCGCTGCTTCATGAGGCAGGCGCTCATGTAGAGCTGATTGCCCGCGGTCCGGTAATCTGGATTAACCGCACGCTGTACCATCGTACCGGCCCGGCTCGCCGCATCTTTTACCCTCCTAGCGATGTCGGCCCTCCAGGTCTCAATTGGTTGGTCGCTAGCCCCCTGCTCTTCCGCCTCTTTCCTGAGAAGACACGCTATGCTCTTGACCGCCGGGCCGTCCGGCCAGCAGGAGCAGAATGGTTGCGCCCCCGGGTGGAAGGACACGTCCGCATCACGGATACGGCGGAGGTTGTTAAGGCAACTCCCCGCGGCGAGCGCCTGGAGCTGACGCTCAGTGATGGGAGCAGGCGCCTGGTCGATCATTTGTTCCTGGGCACCGGCTATCGGCCTGACATTCATAAGCTGGATTTCCTTGATGAGGCGCTGCGTAAGCAGATTCTGGCTCGCGATGGCTACCCCGTTCTGAATGAGTGGTTTGAGTCGTCGGTCCCTCGCCTTCACTTCGCCGGCGCTCTGGCTAATCATAGCTTTGGCCCCATCTGCCGCTTTGTGGCAGGGGCCAAGATTCCTGCTCGCCAGATCTTACGCCGCGTTCAGAGCGACCGTCGCTTTGCTTAGCTTGGCCCCGGTGCTACCGCTGCGGCGAAGCCGTCGCGCTACTCTAGGTCGGTCGGCAGGCAGGGAGATATGGCAATAGCTGGTACACATGTTCAGGGGACAACTGGAGAGCTTCCACCCGCCTTGATCCTGGGAAGTGATTTTAAGGCTTTGGGAGTCGTGCGCAGTTTGGGACGCCGTGGCATCAGATGCATGGTAATCGATGCCGTGCCACGCTCTGCCTGGTTCTCGCGCTACACGCGCCGGCGTATCCGCTGGCATGGCTCCCTTGGCGATGAAGCTTTGCTGAGGTTCTTGCTTTCTTTAGGCTCCGCCAGCACCCTGCAGGGCGCTGTTCTCTTCCCTCTGCAGGATGAGGCTGTTGAATTGGTTAGTCGCCATTATGCGGAACTGGCCCCCCTCTATCGGCTCACTACTCCACCCTGGGAGATCGCACGCTGGGCCCTCGATAAACGCCTGACCTATCAGATGGCAGAGCAGTTAGCGATTCCTGCCCCACGAACCTGGTATCCAGCTAGCGAAGAGGCCCTCGCTAGCCTTGATCTCCAGTTTCCCTTGATTGTGAAACCGGCAATCTCCGTTCATCTGCAATACACCCTGCACCTGAAGGCCTTGGAGGCCCGTAACTATGCCGAGTTACTGGCCGCCTATCGCCAGGCTCGCTCTGTCTTGGACGCTGATGAAATCTTGCTCCAGGAGTTGATTCCTGGCAGCGGCCTGTCGCAGTATTCTGTCGGGGCCTTTTGCTCTCAGGGCCAGGTCCTCTCCGCGCTGACCGCCCGTCGCCTCCGCCAGTATCCTATCGACTACGGCCTCGGCTCTAGCTTCGTGGAGGCCGTTGAGGTCCCAGCTCTCTACCCCCTGGCAGAGAAGATATTGCGCTTTATGGGCGTCAGCGGCATGATTGAAGTGGAGTTTAAGTTTGATCAGCGGGATTCACTCTATAAGCTGCTCGATATTAATTTGCGCCCCTGGGGATGGCATACGCTTTGTATAGCTTGTGGTCTGGACCTGCCTTACTTGCAATATTGCCAGGCTATCGGTATAGCGGGGGAAATTCCTCTCTCTCTTCGCTATGGAGTGCGCTGGCTCCGCCTCCTTACCGACCTGCCCGCTGGCTTTCAGGAGATCCGCGCCGGCCTCACCAACCCTTTTGCCTACCTTCGCTCGCTGGTTGGTCCTGTCACTTTCTCCGTTTTTGCCTTGAACGACCCTCTGCCCGCCTTCGGCGATCTGCTGGTGGCTGTGCTGCGCGCTACCCACCTCATGCGCCCTTATCCCAGGCCTCAGGC
>NZ_JADGHT010000018.1 GCF_019683755.1 Thermogemmatispora sp.
CCGCCCCCAGGAAGCGCGGGCCTCTCTGCAGGCGCGCCCGTGCATAGCCGGGCCCACCTCCACCAGCCAGAGACGCCCGCCTTTTCCCTCCCCAAGTCATGGCACCACGGCTTGAGAGGCCCGGTCTTCCCCTGACTCGTTCATCAACACCCCCCCCACAGTCATGACCCGGCATCAGCCGTCTGGGCCTTCGCAGGCGCACCGCTCCCAGGCGGCAGGCCCACGGTCCCCTGGGAGCCTGTCTGTTCTTCCACGCTAGCCTCATTCCACGCTGGCATCTCTCCCTTGATCCCCGGTCGCCCTCCATTTCCAGGGGGAAATGGTCGCTGCTCTGCCATGCCCAGGCACAGCAACCATTCACGATCGGGAGGGAATCCCTTACAGCGGCCCTGGCCCACAGTCCGCACGCACGCTGGCAGTCCCCGAGTCCGATCTCCCCCCTTGCTCAGGGCTTCACCCTGGCACAGATCCGATCGCTGGTGCGCAATAGGCCCGGCCCCTGAGATCCCGTCAAGCGGACGTCTTCAGGACAGCCAGGACTGTCCCCCGGAGTACTCTCCTACTCGTAGCCAGCTTGTTGACTACGCCCGAGCTGTCCCTCTACTCTATCAGGCAAGCGTAAAGTGAACAATTGTCCACTTTTGCACAAGGGTTGACAACCGTCACCGTTATCAGGTACCATAGAAGCAACTGAGTGGACAAGTTTGCAGGCTGTGAACAATCGTCCTCGAAAGGAGCCGAGGCAGAGCGGCACTGCTCCACAGCCCACTTCGGAGCATGAAAGGCAAAAGGAGGTGTAGCAGCGCAGCAGCAGCAGCAGTATAAACAGTCATGAAGACTGTCGTAGCGGCAGTCATCCCCACGGCATCCTATTAGGCGCACCACGCCTGACATAGCACCCGCATGAGCACCACTCAGCCACGCGGCAGTCAGGACAACCCAGTAGGATAGGCCAGAGCAGCACAAAGGTCTCATCAAGTAGCGGCAAGCAAGTCTGTAGCAAAGAGCTGACTCCGGCAGGAGGTAACTTGCGATGGCAGATCTGCGTATCCTCGTCAGCTGTGGCACCGGCATCGCCACCTCAACTCTGGCCGCCGATAAGCTCAAGCGCCTGCTCAAGAGCCGCGGCCTTAGTGTCACAACCGTCTCATGCAAAGCCGCCGAAGTTGTTGGCAAAATCTCCACCTTCCGACCACATGCCATTGTCTCGACCACCCAGGTCGCTGTGAAAGTACCTGTCAAAGTTTTCAACGGCCTGCCGCTCATCAGCGGCGCAGGAGCCGAGCGGCTGGCCGACGAAATCGCTGCCTACCTCAAGACCCTCAATGTCACCTGAAAGCTTTTCAGCAACCTGAGAGGCCCCAGATTAGCTAGAGGCCCCAGTTACGTCAAGCGCTTCAGCGCCCAACTAACGCGCCCAACAGGCGGCCCGGCCACAATCCTCGACTGAGGCAACAGAACAGATAGACCGCATAAGAAGTATTCCGCGGAGGTTGTCTTTTTATCCTCAAGACAAGGAAAGAAGGAGGAGACAACGATGTCCACAGTCATGGCCGTGATCAACTACATCCTCAACCTTGGCCCCAGTGTCGTGATGCCCCTCATCATCTTCATCTTGTGCATGATCTTCCGCATGCCGCTTGGACGCTCCCTGCGGGCCGCCATCACCATCGGCGTTGGCTTCATCGCCATCAACCTCGTCATCGGCTTGCTGGTCAATACCCTGGGACCGGCCGCCCAGGCCATGGTCAACAACATCGGCATCCACCTCGACGTCATCGACGTCGGCTGGCCTGTCGCCGCCGCCATCTCCTTCGGCACCGTCTCCGTCGTCCCCTGGGTCTTCATCCTCGGCATCTTGCTCAACCTCCTCTTGATCGTCGTGCGCTTCGTCAAGACGCTCGACATCGACATGTGGAACTACTGGCACTTTATCTTTACCGCCGCCTTCGTCTACGTCATCACCCACAACCTCTTTATCGCTCTTGCCCTGGCCCTCCTCACCGAGCTGTTCATTCTCAAGCTGGCCGATCTCTCAGCCCCCATCGTTCAGGACTATTATGGTCTGCCCGGCATCTCCCTGCCACATACCGAAACTGTCGGCTGGTCGCCAATTGGCTGGGTGCTCAATAAGCTGCTGGACCGCATCCCGGGACTGAACAGGCTCCACGCCGACACCGGCACCATTCAGGAGCGCTTCGGCATCATCGGCGAGCCGATGATCGTCGGCCTGGTGCTTGGGCTGCTCATTGGTCTGCTGGCCTATTTCCCGGGCCTGAGCCATGACTTCGGCTCCTCCCTGGCTAAGATCCTGACTACTGGCATCACCCTTGGCGCCGTGATGCTGGTGCTGCCACGCATGGTGGCCATTCTCATGGAGGGCCTTATTCCCCTCTCCGAGGGCGCGCAGTCCTTCATCAGCCAGCGCTTCCCAGGCCGCGAACTCTACATCGGCCTGGATGCCGCCATCGTCATCGGCTTCGCCAACAATATGACCGTCGCCCTCATCATGGTCCCCATCACACTTCTGCTCGCCATCGCCCTGAGCTTCCTTGGCCTCAACCACCTGCTGCCCTTCACTGATCTGGCCGTGCTCCCCTTCCTGGTGATCTGGGCCAACACCTGGTCACGCGGCAACGTCATCCGTGGCGTCATCATCGCCACCATCTTTATGGCCGGTATCCTCTCGGTCGGTACTTTCCTGGCTCCCATGACAGTCGTGCTGGCGAAGGGGGCCCATTTCTCCATTCCCAAGGGGGCCATCTCTATCTCTAGCCTCGACTCGGGAGCCCACATCCTTCCTTTCGTGCTGGTCTTTTTCTTCGCGCTGCAAGAGGTGGGGTCCTACGGCCCGGTCTTTTTGATCTGGTCGGCGCTCTGGGTAGCTTTCACCGCGGCCTGCTATATCATCTACTTCCTCTATTGCCGCTCCCATGTGCCCGGCATCGATGATAAGGCGCTCTATATCCGAGAAGAGGAGACGCTGGTTGAACCTCAGCCGGAACTGGAGGGTACCGGTGGCCAGGCCATTGCCGGCCAGAGCCAGTAGCCAGCCACATTATGAGCGGACAAGAGTAAGTCTAACTGATCGGTCAGGTGAACAACAGTGTGCAACAGACGCCAATACCTGCAGCAAACGTCAACAAGCAGCTCGCTACCGGGCTGTGATCCAAAGCAGGTAAAAGGCCGCGTCTGTAGGGATTCCCCCTCGCGCTGGAGGGCAGCACGGCGTCAGGGCTCTCGAGCGCCTTGCCCCGCTGCCTCTCCAGCAGCGGGGCAGCGCGCCAGGGTATTGTTGGGCCGCTAGCAGCGGCAAGCCATAACCTGCGTCTTCCAGTGGACTGACACATCTTTGATGTTAGGCAAGACTGCTACCAGTCTTGGCTTGGCAGCACCGAGGATCGCCGTAAGGCCGTCAGACTGTCGTCTGTCAGTTTGCTCCTATCACTTGCCGACAGCGGTCGGAAGAGGGCCCCGCCCAGCGGTTCCAGCCTGGCAACCCTCAGAGTGGATAGCCTCCCCAGGTGGGATCAAGAAGGACCAGGGAGAGAGGAGCAGATGAGAACACACTCTTCCCGCTATAGCCAGGAAGAGATTATCCGCTGCGCCTGGCTGTACTATCAGCAGGATTACAACCAGGAAGAGATCGCACGCCGTCTTGGTATGAGCCGCGCACGCGTGGTGAGATTGCTGAAAGAAGCCAGAACACGTGGCTTGGTACAGATCAGGATCAATGCCGCAGTGGATCTCTTCGAACGAGAAGAAGCCGTACAGCAGCGCTATCATGCTTGTCAGCTACGGCGCGTACGGCTGGTGCCCACAGTGACCGATGAAGATGAGCAGCGGCGCCTGGTGGCTCACGAATTGCCCTCACTACTTACACTCGGCTACGGCGATATTATCGCTGTCTCCTGGGGGCGCACGCTGAGCTACGCTCTTGACCTGTTGCCGGCTCAGCCAGCGCTGCGCCTCACCGTGGTCTCGGCTTTGGGCGGTATCCAGGGCGGGACACATACGGCCAATCCCTATGACGTTGCCTTTCGTCTGGGTCAGCGTCTCCACGCCAGAGCCGTCTACACTTTGCAGGCTCCGGCCCTCGTGCGCGATCCGGAAACCGCTGCGCTCCTCCTGCGTGAGGAGAGCCTGCAGGAGACTCTCGCTCTGGCGGCACGGGCCCAGGTTGCTCTTTTCAGCGGCGGCGATCTGAGTGACTCTTCCACACTGGAGCGCCTCAATGCGATCAGCCGCGAAGAACGCCTCTGGCTGCGGGCCAAAGGGGCTGTGGGCGATCTGCTCTGTCATTTCCTGGATCGCCAGGGGAGGGTTATCGACCTGGAAGGTCGCTTGACGACCGTCGCTCTGCCCTTGCTGGCCCTTAAGGCCATCCCTGAACGCATCTGTTTAGCCGCCGGAGGCGCTAAACAGGAAATTGTTTTGGCAATGCTGCGCGGCGGCTTCATCACCACTTTGATCACCGATGAAGCGACAGCCGATTACCTGCTTAGCCAGGAGCCAGGCGCAGCCTCGTTTGAGCAGCGCTGCTAGCCTGGTATCCAAATGCATACTGTGGTGATGAGTAACAAAAGGAGGAGGAAAGTACCCCATGCCTCTACTGATGGAGCTAAGAAATGAGGTTGCAAGGTATGCAAAAAAGATGTACACCAGTCGCCTGGTGCGCGCCACTCAGGGGAATCTGAGCGCGCGCGATGTTGCCAGCGGCCTGATCTGTATCACACCCAGTGGCACCGACTATGAGACCCTGAGCGCTGAAGATATCGTTGTTGTCGACGAAACAGGCCAGGTCGTTGAGGGACGCTGGCAGCCATCGATCGAGACGCCGCTCCATACACTGATTTTGCAGCAACGTCGCGACATCCATTGCGTGATGCATACCCATTCTCCCTACGCCACTATCTCTGGCGTCCTGTATGAGCCGATTGCTATGGTGCTGGCTGAGTCGGCTCTCTGTCTAGGCGGCGAGGTTCCCATCGCACCCTATCAGCGCTCGGGCAGCCGAGAGTTTGCGGAACTGGTGGCCAAGACACTGGGCCATCATATGGCGGTCATCTGGGGCAATCATGGGGCGATGGTTGTGGGACCAGATCTGCCACGGACTTTCTCTATCGCCCACGCTCTGGAGGATAGTGCTCAAATCTACTTCCTCGCCAGGCTTCTGGGAACGCCCCATTTGTTGCCTCCCGAGGAGGTCGAACAGCTCCACCGCTTCTGGCTTGCTGAATATCGACAAAAGCCTATTGAGCAACATGCCTGAAGTGTCTGCCTCTTGATGACTAGCCTGGAAGGGAAAGGTGTAGCTACGATGAAAGCGATTCTCTTTTACAGGCCCGGCGAGGCTCGCCTGGAAGAGATTCCTACGCCGCAGCCAGGCCGTGGTGAGCTGTTGGTCAAGATCGGCACCGCTTTGACCTGCGGCACTGATCTGAAGACCTATCGCCGTGGTCATCCTACCATGCTGAAGAATAAGCAGTTGCCGGTTCCTTTCGGCCATGAATTCGCCGGTACTGTTGTTGCAGTCGGTGCGGATGTCGAGACCTTCTCTCCGGGACAACGCGTTGTCGCAGTCAACAGCGCCCCCTGCGGCTCCTGCTACTACTGTCTTATTCACCGTGAAAGCTTATGCGAGAACCTTGAATTCTTGAACGGTGCCTATGCAGAGTACATCGTCATTCCTGAGCGCATTGTCCGTAAGAACACCTATCTTATTCCCGATGAGCTGAGTTTCGGCGAAGCTGCCCTGCTGGAGCCTCTGGCCTGTGCTGTCCACGGGGTAGAAGAGATCAATGTACAGCTCGGAGACACAGTCGTAGTGAATGGAGCTGGCCCTATCGGGCTAATGTTTGTCAATATAGCCACATTACGGGGGGCACGGGTGATCTCTTGTGATCTCAGCGAAGAGCGCCTGGCGGCAGCGCGCTATTTCGGCGCTGTAGCAACGATCAATGCCGCCCAGGTAGCGGATCAGGTGGCTGCAGTCCGTGCCTTAACTCCGGGGGGACGCGGCGCCGATATTGCTATCGAGGCCGTGGGGCAGCCGGCTGTCTGGGAGAAGACCATCGCTATGGTCCGCAAAGGCGGTCAGGCCCTGCTCTTCGGAGGGGCCAGCGAGGGCACCAGCATCACTGTCGATACGGTTCAGCTCCACTACAGTGAGTTGACCATTAAGGGGGTCTTTCATCATACACCACGCCATGTGCGCCTGGCTTTCGATCTCATTTGTAGCGGTCAGGTGCGCGCTCGCGACTATATCTCTGCCAATAAGCCGCTGACCGAGACCATCGAGGCCCTTGAGCTGATCGGTCAGCAGCACGGGATTAAGTACGCTATTGTTCCGCCAGAAGGGACACCGGCCCCTCTGGGAGCATTAGCTCTCTCTTCTAGTTGAGGCATCAGTTACCTACCATGCTCCTTTTCCTGCGACGCCGCTCAGCCCCAGGGCCTATTTGACAGGGGCAGAGATCTCAACTGTACGCAAGGGAAGCCGCTGGCGTTCCCGGCGGCTCTCCCTCGGGGAAACGCGGCGGGCGTTTGCTTCACTCTGCGACGCAGAGCATGTCTCTGGCTGACTAGCTGCCGGCCTGGGCGGCACCGCCGCCCCTCGTCAGGTCAGTCAGGAAAGAAAGGAGGGTCAATGATGATCGGCCTTCTCGTCGACTATTTGATGGGGCCGCTGGGGCGCGCCCTGGAAAGTGCCTATTTGACGCACTCTCTGCCGATCGGCCTGCTTTTGCTGGCCTGGATGGGCGTGATCTGTTGGGGCTTGCATGGGGTCATCGGCTTGCGTCAGCAGCTACGACGCTGGGTGCTGGAGTTAGTGCCGGCCTACGATCTTACCCAGCCGGAGACACCACGGCAACTGTTGCAGGCTCTAGAGCCACGCTGGCAAGCGGCGGCGGCTCGCGTGCGCTTTATGCCGACCCGCCACGGTCTCTGGATACGGCGGGCCACTCCCGAGGCCCTGCGCGCTGAAGTGGGCTTTACCACCGAGGGCCTGACGCGTCTGCTGGCGCGGCTCACACCTCAGTCGCCCGCAGGCCCAGGCCTGCCGCGACAACAGACGCGCCGGCTCCGGCCCTCCAGCGCCGCCAGTCGTTCTCAGCGCTGAGGACGGCTACGACGCTCCTCGACCACTCCTGGCAGAGTGGAGCACGGCTCACAGGGAAAGAAAGGAAATGATCTACTAAGCTGGATAAGGGCATCTTTTCAACTATGGAACCAATCGAGCTAGAGCTGACGCTCAACGGCATCACGATGCCGGTCCTGGTGCTGTGGGATCTGCCAGTGACCACTAAAGATGAGTTGTTCACTCGCGTGCATGAGGAGCTGCTGCGGCGTGACCAGGTGCGCCCGAGCTATCTGAATGGGGTCAAAGAGCGTGAACAGCGCTATCCGACAGGATTGGACTTCGGCGCTTTCGCCGTGGCCCTGCCCCACGTCGACTTTGAGCATGTGCTGCGTCCAGCGCTAGTGGTGGCTTTACTGCGCGAGGCCCTGCCCTTCCAGGCTATGGATGACCCCACACGCCAACACCTTTGTCGGTTGGCCATTTTCCCCGTCCTGACGTCGGGCGAGGCCCAGCTTGCTTTTCTCCAGGCCGTAACCTGCGCGCTGCAACAGCCCGGTTTCTATGAGCGCTTCATTGCCCTGCAAACACCCCAGGAGATCAGCGTCTGCTTGCAAGAGATGCTGCAGATCGCCGTGAACGAGGATTAGCGAGAAGACCGGGCCTGCTGGCGGCAGGCAGACAGGCAGGCCAGCGCTCCTGCTCTGGCAGGCCCTGTCTTCCTGCCCCCCCGCCTTCTTCCTCCTCTCACTTCACCAACCCTGACGCTTCTTGACCAGGGAAAATGGCTTCATAGCGAAGAATCTCTCATAGCCTCTGAGGAATGTTCCCATGATCTAGCCCCGTGTGAAAGGAAGAGAGCGGCCTTCCATCCCTTTGGCTGCCATGCTGCGCACCGCCCGCCTATTGACAGCCGCCCTTGAGCATGGTACATTGAATATGTGTGCATTATTGAATATTTGTGCAACACAGCAGGAGACCCAGCTATGCCTGAAGCGCTTCCCGCCCTCTCCCCTGAGCAGATGCGCAGCCTGCTGCAAACCATGTACCGCATCCGCGCCTTCGAAGAAAAGGTCGATGAACTCTTCATGCGCGGCGAAGTGCACGGCACTACTCATCTCTCCATCGGAGAAGAGGCTACCGCCGCCGCGGCTTTACAGGCCCTGCGGCCCGATGACTATATTACCAGCACCCATCGTGGTCACGGTCACTGCATCAGCAAAGGGGCCGATCTCAAGCTGATGATGGCCGAGCTGCTCGGCAAAGAGACCGGCTACTGCCGCGGACGCGGCGGTTCCATGCACATTGCCGATGTGGCCTCTGGCAACCTCGGCGCCAATGGCGTTGTTGGCGGCGGCATTCCCATCGCCACAGGGGTTGGTCTCAGCATCAAGATGCAGGGCCTTGATCGCGTCTGCCTCTGTTTCTTCGGAGACGGCGCCGCCAACGAGGGCACCTTTCATGAGTCGCTCAACCTGGCCGCCATCTGGGACCTGCCCGTGATCTTTCTCTGCGAGAATAACCAGTACGGCATGTCGATGTCCGTGCGGCGCGCTATGCGTTGCGAGACCATCGCTCAGCGATCTATAGCCTACGGCATCCCTGGCGAGCGCGTCGATGGCAACGATGTCTTTGCCGTCTACGAGGCTGTCTCCCGTGCCGCCGCCCGCGCTCGCGCCGGCCAGGGTCCCACCTTGATCGAAGCTGTGACCTACCGCTACAAGGGCCATTCCAAGAGCGACCAGAATCGCTACCGCACCCGCGAAGAGATCCGCGCCTGGCAAGAGCGCGATCCGATCAAGCGACTAGCCGCCTATCTGCGCGAGCACGGTCTGATGACGCCAGAGGAGATCGAGCGCGAGGAGGCCGCTGCCTACCAGGCCATTGAAGAGGCCTATCAGTTCGCCCTGGCCAGCCCTGAACCCGACCCTGACTCCCTGTTGGAAGGAGTGTACGCATGAGCGGTCCTTCGTCTCTCTCGACAACCGTCGCCAGCGGCTCAGCTCAGCCAATTGAGAGCAGCCAGGCCCCAGTACAGGAGATGACCTACGCCGAGGCCATTCGCGAAGCTCTGCGCGAGGAGATGCGCCGCGACCCGCGCGTCTTCCTCATGGGGGAAGATATCGGCATCTACGGCGGAGCTTTCGGCGTGACCTATGGCCTCATCGAGGAATTCGGCGAGGAGCGCGTACGCGATACGCCAATCTCAGAGGCGGCTCTGGCCGGCTGCGCCATCGGTGCCGCCCTCACCGGCATGCGCCCAGTGGCCGAATTCCAGTTTAGTGACTTTATGGCCCTTGGCATGGACCAGATTGTGAATCAGGGGGCCAAGCTGCGCTTTATGTTCGGCGGCAAGGCTCAGGTTCCCGTGGTTTTCCGCGCTCCCCTCGGCTCCGGCACCGGCGCGGCGGCCCAGCACTCACAGAGCCTGGAAGCCTGGTTCGCCCACGTGCCCGGCCTGAAAGTGGTCCTCCCTTCAACGCCTGCCGATGCTAAGGGGTTGCTCCTCTCGGCTATCCGCGACCCCAATCCGGTGATTTTCCTTGAACATAAGCTGCTCTACCGCCACAAGGGGCCGGTCCCCCGCGGAGATTGGACGGTCCCTATCGGTCAGGCCGAGGTGAAGCGCCCCGGCACGGACCTGACAATCATTGCCCTCTCCATTATGGTGCCACGCGCTCTGGCCGCGGCGGCTCGCCTGGCCGAGGAGGGCATTGAGGCCGAGGTGATCGATCCACGCTCTCTGCGCCCGCTTGATGAGGAGACCCTGATCGCTTCGGCCCGTAAGACCGGGCGCGTCTTGATCGTTCATGAGGCCGTGCTGACCGGGGGCTTCGGGGGTGAGATCGCTGCTCGCATTGCAGCAAGCGAGGCTTTCTACTATCTGGACGCTCCTATTCTGCGCCTGGGCGGTGCCGAGACCCCGATTCCTTACAACCGCACCCTGGAACGGCGCGCCACCCCCCAGGAAGAGGACATCTATCAGGCCGCCAGGCGTTTGCTGCAGCGGAGGCCACTGTGAGCCGACTCGCTTGTTCACAGACGCTCAGGCCTATCCTTGATCTCTTCACTCAAGATATGGCAGAGGTGACGGCGCCATGCAGAGGCAGCACGAGCAACGTACGCTGACAATGCCCAAGCTGGGCATGACGATGAACGAAGGCACCGTAGTGCGTTGGCTGCTCAGCGAGGGAGCGCGCTTCGAGAAGGGGGAGCCGCTTGTCGAGGTGATGACCGACAAGGTCAATCTGGAGGTCGAGGCCCCCTGCACGGGCCAACTCTTGCAGATCCTGGCCAGCGAGGGGGAGACACTGGAGGTCGGTGCCCCCCTGGCCATCCTGCTGGCTGAGGGCCGCGACCCAGCCGCCAGGGCTGCCGCCGCCAGCGCTGCGGCTATGTCCGCCTCCTCCCCTGCTCAGGCAGCCGGCACCGCTGGCGCTTCTCCCTCTCTCCCGGTCCCGCCAGCACCCAGCGAGCGCAAGTACGAGGAGAAGCGCATCGCCAGTACGCCCGCCGCCAAACGCGAGGCGGCCCTGCACGGCGTGGAGCTGCAGGCTGTGGCCGAGGCCGGCTTTGCCTTGCCCCTGACGCGCGCCGATGTGCTGGCCTTCGTAGCTGCCCAGAGCGGCCAGCAGCCAGGTCCAGCAGTGCGGGCCACGCCACTAGCGCGCAAGATGGCTCACGAGCATCAGCTAGATCTGGCAGCGCTCGCCAAGCAAAAAGGCGGAGAGAAAGTCACGCGCGTCGACGTAGAAATGGCCCTCATCACGCGTCAGCGTCAGGAGAGTCGAACAGCTACCCCAGTCGACGGTGCTGCCTCCGTCGCTCCTGCTCGATCACAGGCCACCGCAGCGCCCACGCCTGTGGTCCCCTCAGCAGAGAAGGCAGAGACCGAAGCCGAGGACCTCCCGCTCTCGCCGGCGCGGCGCCTGATTGGGCAGCGCATGCTGACCAGTGTTACCACCATTCCGCATATCTATCTCGACCTGGAGATCGACATGAGCGAAGCTGAGCGCTGCCGTCGCCATCTGGCGGCCAGCCTGGCAGCTCAAGGCGAGGAAGCTCCCTCGCTGACAGCCATCATCATCCGTGCGGTGGCCGCTGCGCTGCGGGCCTGCCCCGAGGTCAACGCCACGCTCGACGACAGCCGTGGGCCAGGCAAGGAGGTCATTCGCCGCTGGCGCGCCGTCCATATCGGCGTAGCCGTCGACACTGGTCAGTCCCTGCTGACGCCAGTCATTCGCCATGCCGATCGCCAGACCTTAGCCGAATTGGCGCGCAACCTGCGCCGTCTTGTCGAGGGAGCTCGCGCCGGCAAGCTCTCCCCCGATGACCTCACCGGGGCCACCTTCACAGTCTCCAACCTGGGCATGTATGGTATTGATACCTTCCACGCTATCATTCCCCCAGGACAGAGCGCCATTCTCGCCGTCGGCAAGGTGACCCGTCGCAGCGTGGTCATCGAAGCGAGCGAGACCAGCCCGACAGAGCAGGCGCCTCGCCTGGAGATCCGTCCCATCATGAAGGTCTCGCTCTCCGCCGATCACCGCGTGCTGGATGGCGCTGCCGGCAGTCGCTTCCTGCAGCGCTGCAAGCTGCTGCTTGAAAATCCCTATTTACTGCTCTAAGTGAGGAGCAGCCGCGTCACTCAGAGCGGCGGCCAGGGTCGCCATCTTCCCCGTCCAGCGAGAGAAGTGGCAGTCATTGCCGGGCTGCTATCCGCCGGCGAGCAGGCCAGGCGGCCTGCAGCGGCTGCTGTCGTGGCGCCCGCGCGCTGCTCCGGCCCTGAGAGAAGAGAGGCGACAGATCGCCCCAGAGATGGTACACTGTCCTCTGGAGCATCGTGCTCCACACCGATTGAAGGAGACAGGTGCATGCAGCAAGCAAAAACGATTGTGCGCAATGAGGTTGGCCTGCACGCTCGCCCTGCGGCTCAATTCGTCAGGCTGGCCAATCAGTTCAAGAGCAAAATCACCATCAGCAGCAAAGGGAAAAGCGTGAATGCCAAGAGCCTCGTCTTGATTCTGACGCTGGCTGTGGGGAAGAACACTGAGGTTGAAATCACGGCGGAAGGCGAAGATGAGCAGCAGGCTGTCGCGGCTCTGGTCGATCTGATCGAGCGTGACTTCGCCGAGGAGGCGCTGCCCCCCTCCGCTTCTTCATAAGGGGGAGAGAAAACGGCCTTACTTGGAGTGAGCAGCTCAGAGGAGAGGTGCAGGTGAGCTGCGCGGGGGACGGCAAGCCGAGCCGGGCCAGCGCGCACGGTGAGAGCCTTGTCCCCCGCCTCATCTGCTCTTGCTACTGTCGGTTGGTGATGGTTGGATGGATAGCGCTAGCCACGAGGCTAGCCGGGGAGCTGAGCCAGTTCCTGGCTGGAGGCCAGTTGAAGCAAGGCCCGGGCGCCAGGCTCATCGGTGATCAGAACCTTTACAACTCCAGTGCGCAGCGCACCAAGCATGGCCTCTTTCTTGGCTACGCCCGCCGCAACAGCGATCACCAGCGGCACTTTGCGCAACGTCTCAAACGAGACCGTCACTGTGCGACAGAGCAGCTCGTGAGCGCAGAGGCGGCCCTCAATATCAAAGTAACAGCCACAGATATCGCCCACAGCTCCCTGACTGCGGATTACCTGTAGTTCCTCCTCATCCAGATAGCCGGCGCGGAAGAGACCAGAAGCCTCCGGGCGTGCGCCTCCAATGCCTACCAGCGCCATGTCCATCTGCTCCATCATCTGGAACGAGCGACGTAGGCTGCGCTCTTTGAGCAGACCCTCACGGACACTGGCATCAGCCACCAGTAAGGGCGCATGCAGGTAGTAGCAGCGCCCGCCATAGGCATCCGCCAGGCGCCGTGCGATCTCCGGCCCATCAATATCGGGCCGGCTGGAGGTGTCAACGCTGCCCATAAGCTGCACCACATTGAGCGGTAGACGCCGCCGCGGGCGCAGCGCCTTGAGCATCTCCAGCATCGAGGTCCCCCATGAGATGCCAACCGTGCGAATGGGCCGCTTTCCTTCCGCGTGCGATTCCTGAATGCGCCGGTCAACATAGCGCGCCGCCAGGGCCCCGACGCGATCCAGCGCTACCCCTTCAGCCTCCGCGGTCTCCAATACCTGCGCGTCCTGCAGGCCAAAACGCGCGATTAGCTCCTCCTGCAGAGCGGCAGAGGTACGGAGCACCTGATGGACGTGAATGTCGACTAGACCCAGCTCCCGTGAGCGGCTCAGCAGGCGGGAAACGCCGGAGCGCGAGATGCCTATCATTCTGGCAATCTGCTCCTGCGTGTAGTTTTCTTCGTAATAGAGGCTGGCCACCTCGGTCAGGAGATAAATGTCATCACTTTCCTGAGTCATACTGTTGTGCCCTTTCCCTGAGCAACAATGATCGTTCGCACGCCCGTTTCGGCACAAACGCCGATCTTTGCACCAACGTGCAACCTTGAAAGGTATTGTAAAAGCCAGATCCTCCCCTTGTCAACAGCGTCAGCCTCTGCCGCAGCCACCAGGCCGCGCAGACAAGGCCCGCGCCTGACCGCTCTGCCGCAGATAGCTCTCATCTCTGTTGTTGTGCCTGGCGTCGCTTCCTGCAGGGGCTTCGCTTCCTCTCTTCAGACGCCATCGTGGTCGCGCTCGATCACCAGTAGACCACCAGCGCACTCCTCGCACCAGTACCGTCCCTGGTATTGGCCCCAGCGCTTCAGGCAGCGCCGGCCCAGCTCATCGAGGGCAGTTGGTGAGAAGGTCTGGCGATGGCCATAGACCGGCTCAGGCTGCTCTTCATAAGGGACGGCAATGATCAGGCGCCGTCGCGCCACCATCAGCAGATGGCTTAAGACCTGCTCACCCTCCTCCGGGTCGAAGTGTTCGAGGACGTGCAAAGCCACGACCGTGTCAAATTGACCAAGGGCTATGATCTGCTCAGCGCGACACAGGTCAGCCTGCACAAAGCGAATCTGCCGCCAGCCGCGCTCTGCAGCAAGCTGCTGCGCGATGAGAAAGGCGTCGGGGCGCAGGTCCAGACCCACGATCTCCTTTAGCCCAGGGCAGGCCTCGGCCAAAAGTAGGGGGAGGAAGCCAAAAGAGCAGCCAGCATCAAGCAGGCGCCCCGTAGCCCCAGCAGGCTCTTGCTGCAGCAGGAGCCTGACACGACGGTAGAGGCTGGCAAAGATGGTAATCGGGGAGTCGGGGCAAGGCGATGTCTGGGAATGAGCAGCGTGATCAGCCTGCAGGAGAGAGCGGTAGCGCTGCAGCGTGTTCTCACCATAGCGCCGCCAGGCCCTGGCCGGGTCATGTGGGTCAGAGGAGCCGATGACCCCGGCAAAAAGGCGCCCCAGATCGTCAGGGCCTGCCAGCCAGCCCGCCGGTCGCAGCTCGTTCAGGAAACAAGCCCCCAGATCGGCATCTAGCTCCCGAGGAGCGAAAAAATGCACCAGCAGGCGCCTCGGCTCCTGGTCACGCTCCGCCAGGAGAAAGTGAGCTGTCTGCCATAACCGGTAGCCGCCCGCTTGCAGGCGTTCGGCAAGAACCTCCCGCCGAGTGCGATGGCCATCTATGACGATGAGATCTTCGACGCGTAAGGCCCGCTCGCGCACTGGAACCCGCAGACGGCGTCGCTGCCCGCCGACCGCTCGTGGCTCTTCCACCTCGGCGCCTCCTTTCCTCACCTGTTCCAAAGGATAGCCCCTTGTTATTATAGCACTGCCTCCTCTGCCTGGCTCGCCTTTGTTGCTTCCTCCTCATTCTCAGACACCGGCAGGCGGCACCAGCCCACCCCTCCCTTGCGCAGCCAGACAACCGGTGCTATGCTGAGACTGATCGCATATGAGGCACACCGTCCTACCAGGAGCTGTACCAACAGCAGATACAGCAGAGGTAATTAGAGAATGTTTCTCCCCTCTGGAGCCTGAGCCAGCGCTGACCGAGGCAGCTACCCCCACCTCAGAGGGTGAAGCTGCATCCTATCGCCTTTTCTCACGTTCTTACCCAGCCAGAAGGAGGAGCCACCCTAATGAGCGAGCAAGAAACTCAGAGGCAGTCTTCTCAGCAGGAGAGCGCAGAGCGGAGCCAGCCGGAATTGACCTACTCCTTGGGAGCCACGCCCGGCACCACCTACCCTTTCAATGCTGAAGATGAGGCCGAGCTGACCCGCCTGGCCCATCAGGATCAATTGATCACTGCCGGGATGGGCGGTCTTCTGCCTGAAGGGCTAATGTTGCCCAAGGGGGGCAGGGTCCTTGATCTCGCCTGCGGCCCTGGCGGCTGGGCCATTGCAGTCGCTGCCGCCTTCCCCACGGTTGAGGTGGTTGGCGTTGATCTCAGCGCACGCGCCGTCGCCTGGGCCACCGCTCGCGCCAGGGAGTGCGGCCTCAACAATGTACGTTTCCAGACCATGAACATCATGGAGGCCCTGACCTTCCCCGACGCTACTTTCGACCTCATCAACGGGCGCTTCATGGCCAGCTTCATGCTTCCAGCCGCCTGGCCGCGTCTGCTCGCCGAGTGCCTCCGTCTGCTTAAGCCGGGTGGCACGATTCGTCTGACCGAGACCGAGGGGCCGCTGACCAACAGTCCGGCCTTTGAACAACTCATGGCTCTGGCCACCCAAGGCCTCAAGAAGGCCGGCCAGAGTTTCTCACCCGACGGTCGACATGGCGGCATGACCCCCGTGCTGGCGCGTCTTCTCCGTCAAGCCGGCTTTCAGGACGTACGCCTACGGGCCAGCGCTATCGAGTGGTCCTATGGCACCCCAGCCCATGACAGTGTCTTCCAGGATGCCATCATGACGCTAGAGCTGGGCCGCTCCTTTTACTTCAGACTGGGACTGGCCAGCGAGACCGAACTGGCGCGGCTCTACCAGCAGGCCATCGCCGAGATGCAACAGGAAGATTTCTGCGGCCTCTGGACCATGCTGACTGCCTGGGGACGCAAGCCCGCGGAGCCGCAGTCGGCCTCATCCCAGGCTGGCGCCTCTTGACTGCAGCCGGCGGGCCAGCTAGCCCGCCTGACAGAGCAGCCCCTGCGGGCCGCAAAGCCTGCCGCCTGCCCCCCTTACGGCTCTCCATCCTGGATATAGCGCGCCCGCAGCTCGGCTTTCAAGACCTTGCCCATGGCGTTGCGTGGCAGCGCCTCCGCAAAGACGATCTGCTTGGGGATCTTGTAGCGAGCCAGGCGCTCGCCGCAGAAGGCTAGCAGCTCCTCAGCGCGCAGGCCACCCGGTACACGTGGCACGACAATCGCTAGCCCGACCTCGCCCCAGCGCGGGTCGGGCCTGCCGATCACTGCCGCCTCGGCAACGCCCGGATGAGCAAGCAGCACCGCCTCTACTTCGGCAGGATAGACATTCTCGCCACCCGAAATAAAGAGATCCTTCTTGCGCCCCACAATATAGTAGTAGCCCTCCTCATCACAGCGCGCCAGATCACCCGTATGCCACCAGCCGCCGCGCGTGGCCTCCGCCGTCTCCTGCGGACGCCGCCAGTAGCCCGAGCAGACATGCGGCCCTGCCAGTACTAGCTCGCCGACCTCACCTGGGGCGACGTCTCGATCCTGCTCGTCAACAATGCGCGCCCGCGAATGGAAGACCGGGCGCCCAACTGAGCCGGCTTTGCGCAGCGCATCCTCGGGCGCCAGACTGAAACAGTTCACTCCAACCTCGGTCAGACCATACCCCTGACGCAGCAGGACCCCCCGTTCGCCATAGCCACGAATGATCGGCAGAGGGCAGGAAGAGCCTCCCGTCACGCAGAAGCGCAGCGAAGAGAGGTCCGTGGTGGCGAAAGCTGGATGCTCCAGCAGCATCTGAAAGACGGTCGGCACCGCAAAGACCACCGTGCAGCGCTCGCGCTCAATGGTGCTCAGGATTAGCGCCGGATCAGAGGAGCGCAAGAGCACTACTGTGCCCCCACAGTGGTAGAGAGGCGTTGTCAGTACATTCAGACCGCCGGCATGGAAAAATGGGGCAAAGGTCGGCGTGATATCGTCGTCGCGCAGCCCCCAGCTAATTTGAGTATTAATGGCGTTCCAGGTCAGCATACGATGCGAAAGTAAGGCCCCCTTGGGTACGCCTGTCGTGCCGGAGGTATAGAGGATCAGGACCGGCTCCTCGCCATCGGTGCTGCGAAAGGGGCGCGTCCGCTCCGCTAGCCGCTGATCATCTCCAGGAAAGGCCGCAAAAGAGAGCAAGCGCGGTGCCGGGCCTGGCGCTGTGCCGGCAGTCGCCAGAGCATTCACCAGCTCGCTGGCTCGCTGACTATGAGCCTCGTCATGCAGCAGGAGACACGGTTCGCAGTCGCTCAGAATGGTTACAAGCTCGTGTCGTGTCAGGCGCCAGTTGAGCGGCACGAGCATGGCCCCCAGCAGCGCCACCGCAAAGAGAGCATCCAGATACTCGGGCGCGTTGTGGGCCAGCACCGCTACACGCTCGCCTAGCCTAACGCCGTAGTCTTCGCTGAGCAGCGTCGCTAGCGCTCGTGCTCTCCCATTGAGCACACGATAGCTCAGCCGCGCCCCGCTCTCAACATCAACCAGGCCGATTTTCTCAGGCGTCAGTTGGGCACGACGCTCCAGCCATTCGCCTAGACCAAGAAAGGTCTTTTCCATCCAGAACCTCCTCATAGAGGGGCATCTCATAGCTCGCCTCAACGCAAGCTACGCTGCGGCTACCAAGGTTCTTCACCGCTATGCTAAAATATGATATGTGAATCATCTATCATATCGCTAACTGTACCCGAGGCGCGACCAAAAATCAAGCCGGCAGGCGCCAACAAGGCCCCCGGGTCCTTCGCCTCCTCTGTCTGCCTCCGTACCAAAAGCAAGGAAGCATCAGAGCGACGGCACAGAGCGATAACGGAGCAGCACAGACATCGTTCAACATAGGACCATGTTGAGCCAGCAAAACGATCCTGAGTCAGGAGGAGCAGGAAAAAGCGCATGACAGACGAAGCAGCCCAGCCGACAACGTTAGAGCACAACCATACCCCCTCTGCCAAAGAGGGGTCGGCGCACCCCACCAGGGAGAAAGATAGCTCAAGCTCAGGCCTCTCACGTGGCGAAATGACGCGCCAACGCATCTTAGAGGCCGCCGAAGCGGTCTTCGGCGAGCAGGGGTACTACGAGGCCAGTATCTCCGAGATCACGCGGCGGGCCGGCGTTGCCCAAGGCACTTTCTACATCTATTTCCGCACGAAGCGTGAGATCTTTGTTGAGCTGGTGAAAGACCTGGGGCGGCGCCTGCGCGAGGCTTCCGCGGCGGCCACTGCTGGCCTCACCAATCGTCTGGAGATTGAAAGGCAGGGGTTCGCCGCCTTCTTCCGCTTTGCTGCCGCCCATCGCAGCGTCTACCGCATCGTTGAAGAAGCCGGGCGCGTGGCCCCCGAGGCCGCTCAAGAATACTACCAGAGCATCTGCCGGGGCTACATGCGCGGCCTGCGTGCTGCAATGGAGGCTGGCGAGATCCGCCAGATGGACCCGGAGGCCCTGGCCTATGCGCTCATGGGCATCGGTCATTTTCTAGCCCTGCGCTGGATCATCTGGCCCCAAACGTCCGCTGCGTCCACTGCCGAAGCCGCGTCGAGTGAGGCCGCTGGCCAGAGCGCAGGCGACCAGAGCACCACAGAGCAGGTGCTCCCTCCCCAGGTCTTCGCGACGCTCATGGACTTTATCGCCCACGGTCTGGCCCCTACCTCGGGAGCTGATCCTACCCCCGTGGCCTCCAGCCCTAGCGGCCAGACAGGTCCGCTCTCGCCAGTAGAGCCAGCCCCGCAACCGGCGCAGGACGCCAGTCCTGCCGAGCCACACTCCTGATCGACTGCAGTCCGGCCTGGACGGCGTGCCGTGCCTTGCTACGCCTTCCTCGACTACTGCGCCGTCCAGCCGCAGTCGATCACCTGAGCGCTGCCCGTGATACCCGCCGCCGCCTCGCTGCAGAGATAGCTCACCAACTGGGCCACCTCCTCCGGCTCTAGCAGGCGGCGAATGGCGCTGCGCGCCGTCATGACTTCTGCCACGACGCGCTCTTCAGGGATGCCATGCTGACGCGCCAGGTCGGGAATCTGGCCCTCAACCAGTGGCGTGCGTACATAAGATGGACAGACAGCATTGCAGGTGACGCCGTGGGGTGCCCCCTCCAAGGCTGTCACGCGCGTCAGGCCGAGCAGACCGTGTTTGGCGCTGACATAGGCCGCCTTGAGGGCTGAGGCCCGCAGCGCGTGCACCGAGGCGATATTGACGATGCGCCCCCAGCCACGTTCATACATGCCAGGCAGCACCGCCCGTGTCAGCAGGAAGGGAGCCGTTAACATCAGATCGATCATCTGGCGCCACTTTTCGACCGGGAACTGCTCCAGTGGCGCCACATGCTGGAAGCCGGCATTGTTGACGAGAATATCAATGCGCCCCTCGGCGGCCAGTGTCTCGGCCACCAGGCGCTCAATATCATCCTGGCGCGTCAAGTCTGCCGCCACAAAGCGTGCACCGGGCAGCGTCGCCACCACCTCCTCGCCGCGCGCCGCGTTCACATCACACAGAGTCACGCGCACACCGCGCCCGGCCAGATCCCGCGCAATGGCCAATCCAATGCCCGAAGCCGCACCGGTCACCAGGGCTACTTTGCCAGTCAAACCTTGCATCAGCCGTTTCCTCCTTCCTCTTCTGCTCCGTTGGAGATAGCTGGCCCCCCACTCACAAGGGAGACCTGCCCAGTGCCTGCATCCTCAGGTGCTTCCGCGCTGGCTTCCCCACCCAGGTAGAGCTGCTGGATGATAGGATTGGCCGCCAGCTCAGCCGGTCGGCCTTGCAAGACAAGGCTGCCACTCTGCAGCACGTAGGCCAGATTGGCGACTTTGAGCGCTTTTCGCGCGTTCTGCTCGACCAGCAGCATGGTCAGGCCCTCCTGGCGATTGAGGCGTAGCAGAACGGCCAGCACGCTTTCGACGATGGCCGGCGCCAGTCCCTGAGACAGCTCATCGATGAGCAGCAGGCGGGGCTGCCCCATCAGAGCGCGTCCAATGGCCAACATCTGGCCCTCGCCGCCACTCAGGCTGGCCGCTGGCAGCGACAGCCGCGCTTTGAGAGCTGGGAAATAGGCAAGCACGCGCTCGATGTCGGACTCGATAGCGGCCCGTCCGCGTCGCCCAAAGGCCCCCATCAAGAGATTCTCGCGCACACTCAGGGAGGGGAACAACTCGCGTCCTTCGGGCACCAGAGCCAGCCCCAGGCGTACCCGGCGCTCAACGCCGGCGCGCTGGATCTCCTGATCGGCGAAGAGAATGCGCCCGCTGCGCGTCGGCAACAGGCCCATCAGGGTGCGCATCAGGGTGGTCTTGCCGGCGCCATTGGCTCCCAGCAGGGCCACCAGGCTCCCAGCCGGTACCTCCAACGAGATGCCATGCAGGATCTCTAGCGGCCCATAGCCGGCATGCAGGCCCTCAACGCGCAGCATGATCGCTCACCTCCTGTTCTAACAGAGGACTGGCCTCCTCCTCGCGTCCGAGGTAGGCCTCCAGGACCGCCGGCTCACGTAGCACCGTTGTTGGCTCGCCCTCGGTCAGCTTACGCCCGTAGTTGAGCACGCAGACGCGCTGCGCTACCGCCTGGACCACATGCATGTTATGCTCAATCAAAAGCAGCGTTAAACCAAGGTCTGTGCACCAGCGCCGCAGGTGCTCAACCAGGACCGTGACCTCGCGCATGGGCACGCCCGCCGCTGGCTCATCCAGGAGAAGCAGGCGCGGCTCCCCCGCCAAAGCCCGCGCGACACCGACCAGCTTCTGCAGACCCGCCGGGAGCGTTGCCACGACGCGGTTGGCGTATGGCTCCAGTCCAAGCCAGGCCAGGATTTCGCGTGCTCGCTGGCGCGCTTGTGCATCTTCACGCTTGGCCGGGCCAAAGGGCAACAGCCCCTGAAAGAGGCCAGCCCGCAGATGGGCATGACGCCCGATCAGCAGATTCTCCAGGACAGTCAGGCTGGCAAAAAGCTGTCCATTTTGAAAGGTGCGCCCGATGCCCAAAGCCGCCCGACGCTCAGGTCCGAGAGCCAGCAGATCCCGCCCTGCAAAGCGGATACTACCGGCCGCAGGACGCACAAAACCGCTGATACAATTGAGGACCGTCGTTTTGCCGGCGCCGTTAGGACCGACCAGCGCCAAAATCTCGCCCTCGACGATATCCAGGTCCAGCCCGGCCACCGCCAGCAGGCCGCCAAAGCGCACGTTCAGCCCACGCACCTCCAACAGGACATTGCGCGCCTGCCCGGTCTGCGGGGACGTAGCTTGCGCCTCATGGTCCATAGCTTTCTCCCTCCTCGCTTGCGTGGACGAATGGGCGCCGAGCAAAGATAGCGCTCAGACCGCCGGGGAAGAAAATCAGGGCCAGCAACAGCAGCACGCCGTAGATGCCCGTGGTCAGCATGGCAATCGGGAGCTGCAGCGGTCCCAGGGCCAGCGGATCGGGCAGCTCGCCCAGCAGCAAGGGGACCAGGCCCACAAAGAGCGCCCCCAAGAGCGAACCGAGCAGCGAGCCGGGGCCACCGACGACGATCATCGTCAGGAAAGCAATGGTTTGCTCGACGCTGGACATACTCGCCGTGGCTGTTGTCCCCCAGGTCGCATAGAGCACGCCCGCCAGGCCGGTCAGCACTGCACTAACCACGAACGCCAGCAGCTTGTAGCGCGTCAGGGCCACGCCACAGGCCGCCGCTGCGACCTCGCTGTCGCGTAAGGCAATCCAGGCCCGCCCCACGCGCGAGCGCAGTAAGTGGAAGGCGCCGACAAAGATCAGGACTACTACGGCCAGAACACAGTAGTAGAGGCTGCGATCATCGCCCAAGACCTCGGGCAGGGCCGTTAGCTCGTAGCTCTGGCGCCCGGCGCTGGTATCCCAGAGGGTGAGCAGGGAGCCGGTCAAGACGACCAGGCCCAGGGTAGCGATGGCCAGATAGGCCCCGGAGACGCTGAGAGCTGGCCCACCAACCAGCAGCCCAAGGAGAGCGCAGGCCACTAGAGCGACCAGCACCGCCAGCCAGTAGGGCTGCTGCAGATCACTGCTCAGCCAGGCCAGGAGATAGGCGCTGATGCCAAAAAAGGCGGCATTGCCTAACGACGGCTGGGCTGCATAGCCGGTGAGCAGGTTTTGCGCCAGAGCGGCAAGGGCCAGGATCAGAATCAGTGTCACACGATGGAGCTGGAAATCGGCCCCATCGCCAAAGAGGGCTTCGAAGAGGAATGGCAGGCCGCTCAGCGTCAGAAGGAGCAACACCAGCCCCGCCAGCCACCTCCAGTCGCTACCTGCAGCAGCGGCAAAGGCTGAGCCGCTCTCTGCTCCTAGCACCGACCCGGGAGAGGCGGGCGACGAGGAGCGACTGTTTCCGAGCGCAAGGATATGTCTTTTCATCGCTGACTTCTCTCTCCATTGGCCTTTTTAGACGCGCCGCAGTGCCGCCCCACCAAAGAGGCCACGGGGACGTAGCAGCAGCAAGAGGACGAAGCCGGCAAAGATCAAGGTCTGACGAATGCCCGGGTCGCCCAGGTCCAGGGTGCCCAGGCTGTGACCAGCCAGCAGCAAGGCCAGGACGTTATCGGCCAGGCCCACCACCAGGCCACCCACTACGGCCCCTGCCAGGCGATCGAGACCACCCAGCACGGCGCCGATAAAGGCCAGCAAGAGCACCGGGTCCATGAACTGCACATCGATCACCGTCTGCCGCGCAGCGATGAGCACACCTGCAATGGCCGCCAGCAGGCTCGCCAGCATCCAGGCGAACAAGAAGATCAGCCCGACCGGGATGCCCATCAGCCGCGCCGCCTCGAGACTATCAGCGGTCGCCCGCATGGCGATGCCCAGACGGGTGCGTTGTAGAAAGAGCTGCAAGAGGCCAAGCAGGAGAGCAGTCGTCAGGAGCGCCAGGCCATCAGCCAGCGAAAGGTAGAGGCCGCCCAAGCGCAGCGCCTGACCCTCGAACGGCGTCGGGAAATGCACGGGCGAGGTGAGCTGTGGCCAGAGGGCCTGGACGACGGTCTGCAGCACCAGAGCCAGGGCCAGCGTGGCAATGGCCTTGGTGAGAATAGGGGCCGCCAGTAGCGGGCGCGCAAAGCCGCGCTCGACCACGGCTCCGAGCAGCAGCGCAAAGAGCAGACTCAACAGCAGAGCCTGCCAGAAAGGCAAGTGCGGCCCCGTGAGTAATACGTAGAGAAAACAGGTTACCGTGGCTGCCAGGGCGCCGTAAGCGAAGTTCAGTACGCCAGTCGTGCGATAGATCAGCACAATGCCCAGCGCTAACAGGCCATAGAGACTGCCGGTGACCAACCCCGACAGCAGTATCTGGAGCAGTGCAAGCACAAGGGCGCCTCCTCTCTTGCAAGCCCAATGACAGCCACCGCGTCGGACCGCTGGCCCCCACGGCACTCAGCTCCGCGCGGGACCCAGCGGTCAGCGAGCGCGATATTGGCTGTCAGCCAGTCATTCAGTCAGGCCAGGGGCGAAACGCTGTCAGACCCCTCGATAACGGCAGAGCCTAGGGCCAGACGGCGCTTGCCTTGATGAACGGGCTGACGGGCGTGAGCTGTCCCTGTTTGATCTGGAAGAACATAAAGTCGCTCACGCCTCCGTGGCGTTCCGGCGTCCAGGTCAGGGTTGGCCCGAAACCGGTGTCGTAGTTCACAAAACCGTGGTCAAGGGCGTCGCGCAGGCTGGCACGCGTGGGATTGCTGCCGGCCTTGCGCAGGGCATCGACCATGATCTTGGCATTGATGTAACCGTAGAACTTATAGGCGCTGAAAACGGGATCGCTGCGCGTGGCTTGAAGATATTGCTGTGCAACGGGCGTATCCATGCTGGTATAGCCGCTGACGTAGATGCCTTCTCCAGTGGCTCCGAGGACTTTGGCCCAGGAGTTGTCAGCCATCGGGTAGTTGGCCAGGTAGCCCAGGCGCGGACGATAGCCCTGGGCGGCGGCGGTAGCGACGAAGCGCGCCGTGGGACTGGGCAGACCGTTGAGGACGATCAGGTCGGGCGCGGCCGCTTTGAGCGTCTGGAAGGCCGCCGAAAAGTCGGTCTGGGTGGCGTTGTAGCCGACGGCGGCCACGAGCTTGCTGCCGTATTTCTGAAGCGCCTCGCTCAGGGTGCTCTTCTGCTGCAGGCCTAAGACATCGTCTTCATAGAGGAGGGCAACGCTGCGCGCCTTGAGGGTGGTGGCAACGTAGTAGCCAATAACGTGCCCTTCATCGCCATAGTTAGGCTGCGTCATCCAGACCCAGGGTAAGGCCTTGCCATTCTGGTCGGTGTATTTGGAGCCGCCGCCAATGGGATCAATAAAAGGAATGCCGCGCGGGACCGTGTAGCTCTCGGCGACGTTGGCATTGCCGGAGCCGCAGACCTGGAAGATGGCGAAGACATGGTCTTGCTCGACAAGCTGGCGCACCGCGTCGCGCGTGCGCGTGGAGTCGCCATTGTCACTGACCTGTATAAATTTGATCTTGCGCCCGTTAACGCCGCCAGAGGCGTTAATCTGGCTGAAATAAAGCTGGTCCCCTTGAAGAATGGGGCTGCAGATCACCTTGATAGGCCCAGTGGTGTCGAGTACTCCTCCGATGGTAATGGTGTCGGCACTGACTCCGGGCGCGCTGGAGCTGCTCCCGCTGCCGCCGCCCGTACTGCCGCAGGCGCTTAAGAGTAGCAGCAGTACGATCGAGAGGCACAGGCCCAGGCGGGGGGCGCCGCTCCTTCTTCGTTCTGCTGGGGCTGGTGCTCTCAGAAGCCTCATGGTCTCGCTTTCCTCCTTCCGCTGGTGACAGCCTCGTCGCCTGGCAGCCACACCTGAGCTGCGCTGGCTGCACGCGGCTTGCGCTGTGGCCGGCTGATGAATCATGAGTCACTCATCATATGACACATGATTCATGTATCATGATAGTCAGAAAAGCGCCGTTGTCAAGGGGGAATTCTCCACCGCCTGCCCCTTGACAGGATCAGTCCGGATATGATACATGAATCATGTGTCATACTCGCCCCTCCGGTTAGCCGAGGCAGGCCCGACTCGCGAGGGAGGGCCAGCGTCACTGACGAGCTGGTTAGCGCCCGAGTGGCTCGGGGCTGGCCGGAGGTGGCGAGTTCAGGATGGTGGCCGTGGGGCGCCATCCTGTCCAGACAACCTGTTTGAGCGTATAGGAGGTCTGCCAGCAGATAGGCTGCGGCCTCGCGATGCCATGAAGGCATCCATCAGGCAAGCAAGGGAGACTGCCGTATGTCAGCCACTCTACCCCGTGTTTCTCTTCCTCGTTCCTGCTCGCTGCTCAACAGTCTCGTCGTGCTTCTGCTCAGCAGCCTTTGGGTTCTGCCGACGCCGGCGGCCCATGCCGGTGGTGGCACCTTTGTCCAGTATCTCTACAGTGGACCGACGGGGAGCCGGCCTTACTACGTCTACACTCCCGCTGGCTATCATGTTGGCACTGCGGTCCCCCTGGTTGTCATGCTGCACGGCTGCACCCAGACGCCCGCCGATTTCGCCGCCGGTACGCAGATGAATGCGCTCGCTGATCAGCAGCAGTTCATTGTGGTCTATCCTCAACAGACCAGCCTCTATAACAGCTACGCCTGTTGGAACTGGTTCCTACCAGGCAACCAGGTGCGTGGCTCGGGAGAGCCGGCCATTATCGCCGGTATTGTTCAGGCGGTGGAGCAGAACACGGCTCGCTGGACCATTGATCGTCGGCGGGTCTACGTAGCTGGCCTCTCAGCCGGGGCAGCTATGAGTGTGATCATGGGCGCGACCTATCCTGATCTATTCGCGGCCATTGGCGTGGCCTCTGGTCTCGAATACGGAGCGGCCACCTCGGCCTACAGCGCGCCGCTGGCCCAGCTCTATGGCGGCCCTGATCCGCAGCAGCAGGGCCAGCTTGCCTATCAGGCGATGGGCAGTCGGGCGCGGGTGGTGCCGACCATTATCTTCCACGGCCAGAGCGACTATGTGGTCTATCCGATCAATGGTGATCAGGTGGTACAGCAGTGGATGATGACTGACCGCCTTGCTTCAGGCGGCAGCTACACTGCCAGCTTTGACAGTCCAGCGAGCAGCCGTAGCGGCCAGGTGCCTGGCGGCCATGCCTACACGGTGCAGACATGGAACGATAGCAGTGGGAGAGAGATCCAGGAATATTGGAAAGTCTACGGCATGGGCCATGCCTGGTCGGGCGGCAGCAGCAGCGGCAGCTACACTGATCCGGCTGGGCCCAGCGCCACTAATGCGCTGTATACCTTCTTTTTGAATCATCCCCTGGCATAATCGCGAGCCTTTTTCCCGCGTCCTGGTCCCTGCTTAGCCGCTCTCGCTCAGCGAGAGCGTCGAGAGCAGTGACGGCGGACTGACGGAGCGATCCGAGCGGCGCGGCGCTTTTGTCCGTCGCGACCACCCGGACCGCTCCGATGGCAGGATCAGAAGATGGGGAAGAGCGGTACTGGCCGCTCTTCCCGCCCTGAGCAAACCAGAGGACAAGAGAGCAATCGGAACCTAACCAGTAGCTTGGACAGGGAGTCTGCTTGTTGGTCCGTGAAACGGCCAGCCAGCCGGGCGTTATATTAGGCTAGGTGCTGGTTTCTGCGTGGGCGGGCGCGCCGGCAGAGGCCTGGCTCAGGAGGAAACGGCGCAGGCGGCGTCGAATGCGAGCCGGCAGAAATTCGCGCTCGGCACGTTCGAAACGCGGCGTCAGCACCATCACGGCGACAGGATCATCGCCGAAGGAGCCATAGGGTCGGCAGGCACGTCCCGAGGCCACCAGCCGACGGCGATAATCCTTCTCTCGACGGCGCGCGATCGCCTTATAGATGGCCATCGTGGTGGGCTGGCTCTCTTCTGCGCTCCCCTGAACAGTGATCATTGCATCGAGCCTCCTCCAGGCATTCCTTATTATAATTAGAGGGCGACCACGGCTTGACGGACGTAGCCGCGACAGCAGGCCTGGCGGCGGAAGGCGCGGCGCTCAGCCAGGCTGCCGTAGAGGCGGGTGCGAATGGCAGCCCATTCCCAGCGCAGGGCCTCGTAGGCGGTGAAGGTCTGCGGATGGCGGGCGAAATAGTCGGCCAGCTCGCGGGCCTGCTCCAGGTAGCCGTTCAAGATCAGGGCCTCCAACGACTTCACCACAAAGCCCCCGCGTGCCCAGTGCCAGGTTCCGTCACTGAGCATCAGCTCAGGGTGCCACCAGACCTCGAGCGTGAGACGGGCCAGCTCAGCAGCGGCCTGGGGCCTGGTCAACAGGGCGAGCTGCAGGCGGAGCTGAGCCAGATCGCCATCATGCAGGAGCGTGCCGCGGAGCTTGTGCGCCAGGCTGTGGGCTGTCTCCAACATGGGGGTATCGTGGTGCTGACGGGCATATTCGCCGCAGAGGACCGCCAGATAGGCGACGGGGACCTCGGCATAGGGAGAGGCAGAGCGCCGGGCCAGCTCAGAGGCCGCCTGCGTCAGGCGCAGGGCCTCAACCAGCCTGCCGCTGCGTTCGGCCAGCGTCGCCGCTCGCATCAGCAGGCGCGCCTGACACTCGTCTTTATCCAGCGCCAGGACCACGGTCGGATCGTCACAG
>NZ_JADGHT010000270.1 GCF_019683755.1 Thermogemmatispora sp.
CCTTGAGAGACATTGCCAGGGAAGCGGGGGTCTCAGTTGGTACCGTTTCGCGTGTCCTCAACAACCACGGCAACGTTACCGATGAGACACGCCAGCGCGTCTTACGCGCGGCCTCGCGCCTGGGCTACTTCGGGGGTGGGAGGCAGGGCCAAGGCCAAGGGGGTGAGGAGCGGCCTTTCGAAGGGCGAGCAGTTCGAGAGATAGGTTTTCTCTTCTGCTCCTTTCTGCCCAAGACCAGCGTCCCCACCAATCCGTTTTGGTCGCACATTCTCCACGGAGTGGAAAGCGAGGCGCGTCGGGCCAACGTCAAAGTGACCTATCGTGCGATTAGCGAGGTCCAGGCTGACCCTGACCGCCTGCTGACGATGATCTACGATATGCGCCTTGGCGGCATTCTGTTAGTGGGGCCGGCGGAGGCCATGACGGTGCGCACTATTCAGCAGACGGGCACGCCACTGGTGCTCGTCGACAATTATATTCCTGGAACGGATGCCGTACTGGGAAACAACCTGGATGGCGCGCGCCTGGCTGTTGAGTACCTGATCAGCCTTGGCCATCGCCGCATCGCCTTCATGGGAGGTCCTTTTATGGCGGAAGCGGCTGAGCATCAGGGGAAGCAGCCGCCCAGAAATCGAGTCTATACGATCGAGCGCCGGGCCCAGGGGTATCGCCTGGCTTTGCTAGAGGCTGGTCTGCCGGTCCTGCCGGAGCTGTACGAGGACGGCGGCCTGTCGATGGATGGCGGCTACCTAGCCTGCAAGCGGCTGCTAGAGCGCAAGGAGCAGTTTAGTGCTCTGTTTTGTGCCAACGATGAGATGGCTGTGGGGGCGATGAAGGCTCTGCGTGAGGCTGGGCTGCGTCTCCCTGAAGATGTCTCGCTGGTCGGCTTCGATGACATCGATATGGTGGAGCATCTGACGCCGGCCCTAACGACGGTTCGCGTCAATAAGGAGGCGCTTGGCGCAGTGGCCCTGCGGCGACTGCTGGCTCTTATCAGCCATCCCGACCCCGTGCACGTCGTCTCTATGCTAGACGTAGAGCTAGTACAACGCGAATCGGCTTGCGCCCCTGCTCCCTCTGTCCGGTTCTGAGTTTCTTGCGGCCCACTGTCTGGCCCTGTGCGCCTCGCGGGGCCTGGGCTGGCTCATTCGCTTGCTCCTATCAGGCTAAGGAGGAAGTGCCTTGGTGGTCCCCGTGCAGGGATGCTGCAGCCACGCGCAAGAAGAGCAAGGCTCTCTGTCACCGCTAGAGGCTGCTCTACCGCTTGGGCTGAGCTACAGCCGGCTGGCTCCCTTGCGGGCCTGGCTAGTCCGGTCTCGAGCACAAATTGCCGTCGCTGCTCAGTGCGATTTCTCTGGATGCTTTTGTGTGAGGAACAATGACAGCCTTGCTTCGCTCAGATCGTGTGCTTGTCTTTGCTGATCCGGCCTATCCGCGGGCCTGTAGTCAGGCCCTGCTGGGTAGACTGTTGCCCACTCCCTTTGAAGTCTGTGATGCGATCCATCTGGCCGAGGCTCTGGAGGGCGCTCCGCGTCTCCTGGTCTCTTTTCACGGCCCCTATTTTCCAAAGGCTGCCTGGAATGCCCTATTGCATTTTCTGGAGCGTGGGGGCAATCTAGCAATCTTCGGAGGAATGCCCTTCGCGCGACCTGTGACGGCCACGGGCGAGGTCGAGCCGGAACAGGATGTCTATACCCGTCAGCTCTGCTTGGGGCCTTTTTTCCCTGTCGATCTGGCGGTAGACGGAGGGCGCCAGGGCGCGCTGCGCCTGGTCGCTGCGCCAGAGGCGCACTTCTTGCAGAATTGTGCGCTGCCGTTTTCTGACAAGCGTCCAGGCCACTTTTGGGCCTGCTATCCGCGCTTGACACAAACATCCGATTATCCCGAAGAGATTGGCTCGGCGGGGCCGTTCGATACTCTGTTGCGGCCTCTGCTCTTTCTTGTCGCCGCTACGCCTTATGGTGATGAGCGGCTGGCGACGCCGGCCTTTGTGCTTGACCAACTGGGAGGACGCTTCCGGGGAGGGCGCTGGTTGCTCTCGCTCTGGGAACCTGCCGCAGAGGAGGATTGGCTAGCCCTGGCTGAGCCTATTCAGCGCTTGATCGCTTTTGCGCTGGAAGATCCGCTCTGCTTGGCTACACGTCCGGTGCTAGCCTGCTATCAACCTCAAGAAACGCCTGCCTTAGTGGTGACGCTTCCTGAGCGGCTAGCGCTGGAGCTGCGCATCTCGGTGACGCATGTCGACGATGGCGAGCTGCTGCAAAGCTGGACCTTCGAGGAGCCGGCCTCGCCGCTACGTTACGAGCGTTATCTACAGTTGCCATCGTCTCCCCGGCCCGGTCTTTACCGGGTGCGGGCCGAATATCGGCCCGGAAAGGGTCAGTGGTTGGCTCAGGAGACTGGCTTTTGGGTCTGGGATGAGGCTCTGATCGCGGCGACGCGTGGCAAGCGCCTGGTGGCCGGACGCGACTATTTTTATCAGGGCGAGCGCCTCTTTCTGGTCTGTGGCACCACCTATATGGATAGCCGTGTCCAGCGCAAGTACTGGCGCCTGCCCAATCCGGCCCGCTGGGAGCGTGAGATGGCCGAGATGAAGGCCGCTGGCATCAACCTGCTCCGCACCGGCCTCTGGACAGCCTGGCGCGAGGTCATGCCAGTCGCTGGGGTCCCAACTGAGTCTTTCCTGCGCGCGCTCGATGCCTTTATCTTGACAGCCTGCCGTCATGAGCTGCAGGTAATCTTTACGTTCTTCGCCTTCTTTCCGCCCCTCTTTGATGGCCTCAATCCCTGGCTTGATCCGCGCTCGCTGGAAGCCCAGGAGCGCTTTCTGTCGCTGCTGGCCCGCCGCTATGCGCGCGTGGAGTTGCTGTCATGGGACCTGATCAATGAGCCTAGCTTCGGAGCGCCGGCCCGCGCCTTCGCTCAGCGTCCCGTGCCAAACTACGATCGCTATGAGCAGGAGGCCTTTGTCCAGTGGCTTAAGGAGCGTTACTCATTGGAGCAGTTGCAGCTCCGCTGGCGCGAGACCCCGGCGGAGCTGCCTTCTTGGGAGCAGGTGCGCTTGCCACGCGAGGCCGACTATTCAACAGCGGTGCGCGATACGACGGCTCGCGCCATGCTCAAGGTGGCTGACTATACGCGCTTTTCGCAAGAGATGTTTGTCACCTGGGCCCGGCGTATGTATCGCGCTATTCGCGCCGCTGGCAGTCAGACGCTGATTGGCGTGGGCCAGGATGAGGCGGGCGCGCGCATTGCGCCGCAGTTTTACGCCAGCGCCGTTGATTATACAACAACGCACCCCTGGTGGAACGTCGATGACCTGCTCTGGGATATGCTCCTCGACAAGACCCCGGAGCGGCCTAATCTGATCCAGGAGACAGGCGTGATGCTGGTGCGCGATGTTGATGGTCGTCCCTGGCGTACAGAGCAGGCCAATGCCTGGCTGCTGGAGCGCAAGCTCATCATGGGCCTGATGGCCAATGGCGCCGGTCTGATCCAGTGGCTCTGGCATACCAATGCCTACATGACCAGTGAGAATGAGAACAGCATCGGTCTGGTGCGCGCCGATGGCAGCGCCAAGCCGGAGCTGCTGGTCATGCGCGAGTTCTGTCGCCTGGTCCAGGCTCTGGAGGGCCAGCTCCAGGAAGCGCCGGAGCCGCCCCCGGTCTGGCTGGTGATCCCGTACAGTCAATGGTTTATCCGTCCAGACCTGGGGGCGTTGCCGACGCGCCAGGCGGTGCGCGCCCTGGCTTATGAGCTAGGTGTGATCCCCCAGCTCATTGGCGAGCACCGCTTACCAGAGCTGCTTTCCCGACCCTATCAGCCCCAAGTGCTCATTGTGCCGTCTTTGCAGTTCTGCGAGCCGGCGGCCTGGTTCGCCGTGCTCGATTATGTCTATCGCGGCGGTACGGCCCTGGTAAGCGGCGTCATCGGGCGTGATCTGCATAATCTTCCCTTCGATGCGCGCCTGAATGCTGGCCAGGCGCTGCCCGAGCCGGAGCCTGTGGCTCCCTGTGAGGAGCTGTGGCTTGACGATGGAAGCCGCTATTGGCTGAGCTTTGCCCAGGAGAAGACGGGCTATGTGCGCAAGGCTCATAACGAGTTGCGAGAGCTGCGATGTGGAGCAGGACGTCTGTTGTGGACAGGGCTGCCGCTGGAGCTAGCCAGTGAGCTGGAGCCGCTGGCCCGTCTCTACCAGCGTGTGCTGGAGAGGACGCCTCTGGAGCCTCAACCCGAGGGATGGCGGCGTCCCTGGCTGCTGGTGCGCCGTCCACTGAAGGAGGGGAGGCTCCTGTTGGTGGCCTCCGAAGCCGGCAGCGAGCAAAGTCTCGTGCTCCAAGAAGAAGGCTTGACCGTGGTTGTGGCTCCGCAGCGCGCAGGAGCTGTGCTCTGGCGTCTGGGTGAGAGGCCACGCCTTTTTGGCGGTCTGCGCCTGTTAGAGACCGACTAGCTGGCCGCTAGCAGAGCCAGCGGGGAAGCGAAGTCTCTCCCGGCATCTGCTTCTCCGCTGGCGCCAGTGGGCAGCTCTGGACAGAGTCCATGTGTGCAGTTATACTATGATTAATTGCATACCTTCGGAAAGGCGCGCCCCTCAGACAGCGAGTGCGGCGGTGGTCCAGCGATGTAGCTCGCTCAACTCACAGAGCAGAGGCGAGACCGGACAAAGGTTCCTTCTCAGGACCAACCTGCTCCTCTCTGGGTGAGGAAGCTGGACGGCAAGTGCGGCGACCGCCTTGTCTGCGTCCAGGCGTGCAATGAGAGGCATTGCAAGCGACAAATGAATAAAACAAAGCAAGCCGTTGCCTCGTCGGGCCAGCAACGCTGCCGCCTGCCCTGTCGTTTGGTGCCGCGAAGGTGAGGCCACTGCGCTGAAGAGAGCGCCCGAGGGCGTAAGTGCGAGCCAGCGCCCTTGGTGTTAGAGTACGCTCTCCTGCTTCAGTCTTCCTCGGTGCGATCATGTCGCTGTTGATCCTGACTGCGCTTCAAGGAGGAATGCATGGCAACGGTCTCAGAGACGAGTCCCGTCACGGTACGCCGCATGGTCCCTATTCTGGCGGCCAGCACCGTCGGAACGGCCATCGAGTGGTACGATTTCTTCCTCTACGGTTTCCTCTCGGCAACGGTTTTCCCCAAGCTCTTTTTCCCGGAGCTGGACCCAGTAGCTGGGACGATCGCCTCTTTTACGACCAACTTTGTCGGGTTCTTTGCGCGTCCGCTGGGTGGGGCCTTCTTTGGCTGGTTTGGGGACCGCGTCGGGCGCAAGTCGACGCTGATTGCGACGCTCCTGCTGATGGGAATCGCCACGGCTCTAATGGGTCTCTTGCCAGGCCATGCCCAGATCGGTCTGGCCGCGCCGCTGATCCTCTCGGTGCTGCGTTTCTTGCAGGGGGCCGGCGTCGGCGGTGAATGGGGCGGCTCGGTGCTGCTCTCAATGGAATATGGTGATGATCGCCGCCGTGGCTTCTGGATGAGCTGGCCACAGACGGGCGTGCCACTGGGGTTGGCGCTGGCGGCCATCGCGGTGCTCGGGTTTCAGGCTCTCTTTCCGGGGGAGGCTTTCCTGTCGATCGGCTGGCGCATTCCTTTCCTGTTGAGTGTGCTGCTGATCTTTGTCGGCCTCTATATCCGCCTGCGCATTCTGGAAACGCCGGCTTTCCGTCGCGTCAAAGAGACGGGGCGCATCGCCCATGTGCCGCTGGTGGAGGTCTTCCGCCATTACTGGCGCGAAATTATCCTCTCGGCGCTGGTGCGTTCGGCTGAGCAGGCGCCGTTCTATCTGTTCACGACCTTCATTCTCTCCTATGGCTCCAAGACGCTCAAGGTCGATTCCAGTGTCCTGTATGCTGGTCTGATTATCTCGGCGGCTTGCAGCCTGGTCCTGATGCCGACCTGGAGCCACCTCTCTGATCGCTTCGGGCGCAAGCGCTGGTATATGATTGGCTGCGTCCTGATGGCGCTCTATGCCTTCCCTTACTTCCTCTTGCTGCAGACGCGCCTGCCAGTGATAGTGGTACTGGCGATGATCCTCTCGATCAGTTTCTTCCACGACTGGCTCTATGGCCCGCAGGCAGCCTTGATCTCGGAGCGCTTCGGAACGCGCCTGCGCTATAGCGGCGCCTCACTTGGTTACCAGCTCGCTTCGATTACCGCGGGTGGCCCGGCGCCGATCCTGGCCACCTGGTTGGTGGCCAATACACACACATTCCTGGGGGCGGGTGCTCCCCCCTACACCCTGATCGCTGTCTTTATCATCTTCATGGCGGTGGTCTCCTTCATCTCGACGGCTCTGATCGGACGCGAGCTAGCTGGTCAGGCCGCCGTGGAGGAGGTAGGCGGCGAGAGCGCACAAGGTCCCACGCTGGCGACTCAGGCTCAGTAGTCCTGTTGAGCTGAGTCGGACCTGGTGCGTAGCCGAACGAGACGAGACGGCTTGTCTGCCTTCTGGATGTGACGCTGCTGGGAGGCGGGGGGGGGGGGCGGCGGGCCCCGCGCCCGGCCCCCCCCCGCCGGGGGGGGGGGGACCA
>NZ_JADGHT010000271.1 GCF_019683755.1 Thermogemmatispora sp.
CGGCTCGACCGCCCCCAAAACGCGCTGCGCTTCCCTCACAAACCGCAGGAAAAAACCCCCGACTCTCTCCCTGCGCCAGGGTTGCCGCTAACAGGTAACGCAAGGTATAGTACTTGGAAGAGGGAAACGACGGTTCCCCCCGCAGCAACGCCGTCGGCGCAATCGAAAGACTGCGCCCGAGCGGACCCACCGCTGTGGCTCTTACGTCTCGTTGCTCCATCTCTCTTCTTTGCCTGGCTTGCGCGCATCAGGTTGCATCGCACGCACCATCCCGCCGGCAGAGCCGCGCTTGCTTCACACGCTAGCCCTGCCAGCAGGCTGAAGCTTGCCTTCAAGATAGTATCACGCTGGCGTTGTTTTTCTCAAGAGGCAACAGAAGGAGATGACTTGCAGGGCAGCGCTGTAACTTTGTGGCTAGCAGTCAGAGCTACATATGTCTCTTGCTAGTCTTACAAAGGAATTACACTGTAAATACAAGCAACGATACACTTTATAGTGTATCATTTTATCTTTTCAACAAGGACAGAACCATAGCGATCGATTGACTAAAAATGTATATTCTGCTATACTAAGATTCCATATAGCAGAATTTCTAGGAGGCGCCAGACGATCGTGAAACAAGACCATTTTGTTATCGTGGGAGCGGGGATCGTGGGACTAGCGACGGCCTATGCCTTGCTGGCCCGTGGCATAGAGCATGTCACCGTACTAGAGCAGGAAGTTGTTGACCATCCGCGCTCTACCTCTCACGGGGCCTCGCGACTATTACGCTTTGAATACGGAGCTAATGCTCTCTACTCGCAAATGGTCATCCTAAGCTTAAGTCGCTGGGCAGCATTGGAGCAGCTCACAAAGCGAACACTCTATCTGCGTACAGGTTTACTCTTGCTTGGACGAGAAGACGACGGCTTCACTCTAGAGAGCTACCGCACATTAAGAGCGCTCGGCCTTCCGACAGAGCGGCTCGCCGAGCAGCAATGTCGCCGGCGTTTTCCACAGTTTGAGACTCACTCTTTCGACCTTCTGACCTATAATCTGGAAGCGGGTATTTTGCATGCCTCGACCGCTCTACGCGCCCTGAAGGCGCTGGTCGGCGAGCTGGGAGGCACCATCTGCGAAAGGACGCGCGTACGCGCCCTTGACGCCAGCAGCCGGCAGCGACCTCTGCGCCTCTGGTTGGCCGATGGGGCCGTTATCAATGCTGATCGCGTCGTGCTGGCGACCGGCCCCTGGGTCCATCGCCTGCTTGGTGATCTTCATCTCCCTGTCCAGACCACGCGTCAGTATTTGCTCTATTTTGGAGGTCTGCCACTTTCTAGCTTTGGCGTGCATCATTTCCCTGCCTTTATGGCCAATGATTTGTATGGGCTGCCTATCCACAGTACCTATAGCGCCGACGGCGAGGGGCTCCCCTGGCTCAAAGTGGCATCTCACGCCACCGGACCGGCGATTGATCCCGATGAGGCAGAGCATCCAGCCAGTGGTCAGCAGCTCGTGCGACAGGCCATCCATGACCTGGAAGAGCTGATTCCGGCCTTGCGGCGGGCCTATCTCGCACATGTTGGCAAATGCATCTACGACATGAGCCCCGACGGCGACTTCATTATCGACTTCCTGCCTGACGAGTCACGCGTTGCCTTTGCAACTGGCCTTTCGGGCCACGGCTTTAAGTTTGGTCCTTTGCTCGGCGAGCTACTGAGCAGTATGGTCTGCGGCGAAGAACCCATCGTCTCACTCGCCCCTTTTCGTTTGGCTCGTTTCCACGAGCGCGATGCCCTGAGCAGCCGTCAGTCTGGATCTATTGATCAACGGGCACCCAGGTAAGCAATGACCCATTGCCTGCGTTTATAACCAAGTAGAGGCGCGAGGCAATCGGGGCCACCCGCCCCAGGGGACGGAGCGGGTCACGGATTTGAAACGGTCCTACTAGTTCAACAAGACAGACCAGCTCTTTCTCCGGCGGAAGAGCCGCCAGCGCCGGCCCAGCGCGCCACTGGCGCAGTAGCGAGGCCGCCTCTGCACTCGACAGAAAACGCACAGTGCCAACAGCTGGGACGGCGCCAAACATCGTGTAGAGAGGGGGATGCTCAGCCACATAGGTGCGGACATCCTCCTCTGTGAAGGCTGGGATCCCCTGCTGACGGCAGGGAATTGCCCAGCGAGTCTGTCGCTCTTCCGCCTCATCCGCGTCAAAGCCAGCCCCTGAAGAAAACTGGGCAGGCATAGCCTTCACCTCCTCGTAGATAAACAGTCTCCACGCGATCGCTTGCCCTCAGCTAGAAGCTATTACCCGCATTATTTCAAGTGAGCATCAACATTATATAAGGGAGGAGCATAGGGACGCTGGCAACAGCAGGCCCTGCACCGTCTAGCATAGCCCTGTCTCGCCGGGCAGGCAAGGCTGGACAAGGCCATGCATAGCCAGGCAGGGTAGCCTCGAAACGGCTCCTCCGGCAGACTGACACGCAGAGATGAGTCTGCCTGCAGACGTCCTCTTTGTGGACTGACGTATGCTAGTGGTAAGACGGAGGCTGTTCCGTTCAGGGAATACCGCAGGTGCTTTTTGGAATTCAGGAGGAAGGAGAAACATATGGCCAGAACACGTACACGTCATGAGGAGGCAGGGCATGCCCTGGAGTCTCCTCCCGAGTTACTCACCGTAAGCGAGGTCGCCCAGAGGCTGCGCGTCGACGATACCACCGTGCGGCGCTGGATCAAGTCGGGCGCTCTAGAGGCTATCCTGCTTCCTCACCGGGGCAAGCGTCAGGGCTACCGGGTCAAGAAGAGTACGCTGGATGCCCTGATTCATGGTCCCACGGCAGTGAGTGTCTAGAGCAAAGACGAGCCTCCTGAGCCAGGAGTAGCCTGGCCAGGGAACACACCAGGGAGGTAGGAGAGAGAGGGCAATCGAGAGAGCAGCGTTGGCTAGAGCTAGAGGCAGACAGACAGCGCACAGCGCCACCAGCCAGCTCTTTCCCGCTACCAGAGGTCAGCGCTGCGCCCCTTAGGAGGGTGCTGGCTTCTCGTGGCTCTGCACCCTCCCTGGTTTGATCCGCTTGTGCGCGGAGGACTGCAAACAAGGAGGGTATAGCAAGCCGGAGGCCGACCCACCTCACGTCTGTACAGGAGCTGCACCAGACCGCCAGTCAGTGAGTTCCAGGTCCACGGTAGGCTCAGAGGTGGGTCTGTTGCCTCCTGCCCTTCACCCTCAACAAAACAAGGACTATTACCCAGTGCCAAGCGGAAGCAGGCATACGCTCAGACGCTTGCCGTAAGAGCGCCGGCCTGGCTATAGTCCTTTTCTCTGAGCTGCAGCCGCAGGCTTGACCTGGCGTATGGCCGTGTTTGTATGCTATGCTATTAGAAAAGACTAGCAAGGGATCTGCTTTACTGATAGCACAAAGGTGAAGGGAATGGCAGCAAATCGAGGCAATCGCGAAGCACGCAAAGCCGAATTGCTCAGGATCTCGCGCGAGGTCTTCGCCGAGAAAGGATTCGAAGCAACGACCATCTCCGAGATCGTGGCGCGCGCTGGCGTGGCCCAGGGAACCTTCTACTGGTACTTCCCATCTAAGGCCTCGGTCCTGACGACGCTCGCCCGTGAGATGCAAGAGCGCATTGAGAGCGCCCTCCGACGCGCCTACGATGAGGCGCACAATTTGCAAGAGATGATCGAGCGTAGCGTGGCCGAGACGTTCCAGATCATGTCAGAGTATCGTGATATTCTGGCAATTGTGCATTTCAATACCTGCTGGACCGAGCATCCTGCAGAACGCCAGCATATCTTCGCTCCCTACTACGGCCTGATCGCCGAGATCATTCGTCAGGAGCAGCAACGCGGTACCCTCAGTCCGACGATCAACCCCGAGGTGACGGCGATTCTCATCGTCGGTACTGTCTACTATGCCGCCGAAGAGTGCTACATCTATAACTCGCCCGTCTCCCCCGAGGTCTTCATCGCCGAATGCTCTAGCTTCATCCGCCACGCACTCGGCATCGCCTAACGCCGGTTCACAGCGGTAGCTTGCTCTCGCTCCCGGTATCCTATCCGGTCGCAGAAATTACCATAATTTACCAGGCGATCGTTTTCCCCTTGACAATCACCTGATTGCCGGCTATAGTCATATACAACAAGGTTGACTGACTGTCAGTCAATTTAGTCGACGGTTCAGGATCTGGCGAGGGCCAGCCGACCCCAACGCGGCTTTGTTGGGGCGGCGCCTCCCTCACAGGCAGGTACCCAGGAACAAGGGGGGAACAACCCATGACCACCGAACCGGTTCAACAGGAAGGCTTCATCGACGTTGATTCTGAGCAGACGCCACCGGTTGAGAAAGATCGACTCTATCGCCTGTGGGAGGAAGGGAACTGGTCAGCAAAGGCGCTGGACTTTAGTCAGGATGCGCTGGATTGGAGAGAAAAGCACAGTGAGCGAGAGCGAGCTGCCATCCTCTGGAATTGCTCGATGTTCCTCGATGGTGAGGAGTCTGTCACCCTGACGCTGGCGCCTTTTGTGGAGCCGGCGCCTAGGCCAGAGGATAAGATTTTCCTCGCGACGCAAATCGCCGATGAGGCCCGCCACCATGTCTTTTTCGACCGCTTCATCCGCGAAGTTTGTCATCTTGGCCAGGATATCAGCACGACGCTGACTGCGGTTCGTCCTCATCTGAGCTGGGGCTTTGTCCAGGTCTTTACAGAGCTGGATCGCGCAGCAGAGCGGCTGCGTCGCAATCCGCATAGCTTGCCTCTTCTGGCTCAGGGTGTGGTCCTCTACCACATTGTGATCGAAGGCATGCTGGCCCATACCGGGCAGCATTTCCTGCGCGAGTATACTACACGTACCGGTCTTTTGCCAGCACTCGGGCGTGGTATTTTCTTCGTTTCTCGCGATGAGTCTCGCCATATTGCCTTTGGCATCCAATTGCTGCGCGAGTTGGTGAGCAAGGACCGCCGCTGCAAAGAGGCCGCCATTGAGATGCTCAACCGTATTCTGGCCTGGACAGCAGGTGTCCTGGCTCCCCCCAATAATGATTGGTCATATATTACCTGCCTGGGCTTTACTCCACAGGAGATGTTCGCCTTCGGCCTGCGTTCGCTGCATACGAAGCTGCGCCGCGCAGGGATCGATCCACATGAAGTGAGCGAGTTGGCCAAGCTGGGCCTTGATGATCCCTTCGAGGTCCAGGCTGAGCGCATTATCAAGTTTATCGAGGGCGGTGTCCTGGGCACCGGCGATGCTCCTCATGTGACTGAAGAGACAATGGAGACAATCTTTACCTCCATGCGTCTCGTGGCCGCCTGGTCGCAGCAGCGCTCGAAGCCGATCCGTGCCTCCATCCAGTGGCTCTTCGACGATATGCAGCCTCGCTATCTGAAGCTGGAGCCTGGTGAGCCGCCAGTCACGGGCGTGGGTCGGCTGGAGAAACCACGGTTGACTTTGCGCTGCTCGGCTAACGATTGGGCTAGCCTCTCCAACCGCCGCTTGAGCCAGCGTCAGGCTGTGCTCTCGCGCCGTCTGCGCATTAGCGGCGACTGGCGCCTGGCCTTGGAGCTGCCGCGCTTGCTCGCTGTTTAGGTCAGCAGCGCCCTCAAGCGCGAAGCCCACGAGAGCCGCGCTGTCGTCGCTCCCCAATCAATAAATAGGAGGACCGGGCTGCTCTCTCCCTTGTCTCGAGGGTCTATCACTGAAACATTGCCTGCCCGCTCGCTTTGTCAAGCCAAGCATCGGTTGCTTCCCTAGTTGGCCGGGGCTGGTTACCGGCAGATCGCTTCACCGCTGAGGCGTGGAAAAGGAGTGTCTACAATGGCGATGTCTCAAGAACCACAGGCGGAAGGTAGCGCGCAAAGCAGCAGGAGCCACAGTCAACAAGTGGTTGTTGTCGACCTCTCTAGTCGCTCCAGCCGCTCCCATGCGCTGACGCGCACGCTGGCAGGACTGCGCCAGGGCTTTAGTGCCTGGCGCGCTCAGCGGCGCTTGCGTACAGCAGACAAGGACGCCCGGCTGATTCAGCAATGGCAACGCTGGGGCCGCTTTCGTCGCTGGCGCCGCTCACGTCCTTTTGCCGGATCTATCCTCTTAATTCTCTCCGGTCTGCTCGTCCTCTGGAGTCCTGCTATGCTCATCCGGCTAGCCATGCTGCCGGGCAGCACGCTCTGGGCAGGCCTCCTTGTCGGTGCCCTGCTGATCATCATGGGCGTAATCCAGCTCCTGGTCCCCGCCTATTCGCTCATTACCGGGGCCATCGGGGTAGTCCTTGCCTTGATCTCCTTGATCGCTTCTTCCTTTGGCGGCTTTGGGATCGGCATGCTGCTGGGTATCATCGGTGGGGCCCTGGGTGTAGCCTGGCGTCCGGTCGCTGCTAGTAAACGGAGCAGTGGGCACCGCTCGGCCATGCGCGCACGCGCAACGATGCGCTCGTGAGTCTGCTACTGAGATCGGTTTGAGCGGGCCTGTCCAGCCGAGCCGGGCGAGAAGCCGGCAGATGTGCCGCAAAGATACATCCATGTGTCTTTTTATCCTC
>NZ_JADGHT010000272.1 GCF_019683755.1 Thermogemmatispora sp.
GAGGAGTTACCTCCCTTGCCGGATAGCAATGATTATCATCGGGTTCTGCTCTGGGCGGTAACGATGTTTCTCTCGCTGGCGCTCACTATTGCCCTAGCTCGTGGCTGGTTCTGACTGGCGGGTAGGTGGCAAGTGGAGAAAGCGGGGAGGTTTGTAAGGGATAGCTGGGAGCAGACGGCTCAGGGTGGACTGCTCTCTGTGACGCCTTCTGGTGCCTGCTGCCCTGATCCCTCCTACTGCTGGCGAAAGTAGGAACTAGAAGGAAGGAGGAACTATGGAAAATAAGTGGCCCGGCTCCGCGCTGCAAGCCGGGCCACCGTGCTCTTGAAGGAGTTGCGGCTACGCTGCTGGTTAGTTGCTCAGGCGGGCGGCCTCCTCAGTTGAAGGAGATCAAGGGTAGCTCCGCACTCACTGAGGATGTTGATGGCTTCGCGTTGATAGTTGAGGGCCTCGCTCTGGCGTCTGGGGAGATGCTGCAAGAGCAGCTGAGCGTAGGTGGCCAGGGTACGGGCGTAGTGCCGCCGCATACCTCGCTCCTGGAAAATGCGCAGGGCTGTTTCAAAATAGTGCTCTGCGCGTGTGATGGCCTCGCTCGTGTTGGCATGGGCAAAAATGCGGGCGAGCAAGGCTAGGATCTCGCCTTGCACGGTGATCATGTCAGTAGTGCGCGCCTGTTCAAGGATCGCTTGGGCCTGGATCTGTGCATGATGGTGGTTGCCGAGCAGGAAAGTGACCTCAGCCAGTGTCGTTTTCCCCTGAGCTTCAACATCGGCGGTGATGCCTGGTTGGGCTAAGGCTAGCTGCAGGGCGGCACGAGCCCTTTGCAGCAGGCGCTGAAATTGCTTCTCCGGCTCCTTTGGCTGAGATGCAGGAGCAGCCTCCTGGGAGAAACTCGTCTGCAAAAGACGAGCCTGATCAAGGCGCAGGCGGGCCAAGGCGACCAGAGCCGAGCTGACGCAAGGGCTGCTTTTGATGGCGCGTCCGATGGTCAGAGCTTGATAGATGGCCTGTCCGGCCTCCCTTAGCTGGCCTCGGGCCTGCAGAATGCTGGCTAGGTAGCCGTTCCAGTAGCTCACATAGACCTGGTCTTTCCCCTGCTCACCTTGGGCAATGGCCTGCCTGAGGTAACGCTCGGCGCTGCTGAGATCGCCTGTACGTTCTGCAAGAATACCCAGGTTGCTGAAAACCACCGCCATCAGCGGCAGGTCTCCCACTTCATCAGCCAACTCTAGCGAGCGCCGGCAGTAGGCAAGCGCTTCCTGATGGGCGGCACGGTGGAGCAGCACATGACCGATGTTGCAGCAAATATGTGCAATTTCTCGTTTATGACCAAGTTCTTCGGCCAGTTGGAGAGCGACTTGTAGATGATACAAGGCCTGCTCATGACGTCCGGTGTTGATCTCCAAGGTGCTTAAAAAGCGATGAGTGCGGGCCAGGCCAATGGGATCACCGCTGATCAGGGGAGTGGCTGGTCGTGTTGCTTGTGGTGCTGACCTCTCCTCGGTGCTGGCTGGGTCCGAGATGGCTAGGCCGTCACCGGTGCGTGTCTGGAAGCTGCGCGCGTAGAGCGCTTCGAAAAGGCGGAGCGCTTCCTGTCCCTCCTGACGCGCTTCGTGGTAGCGACCTTCGTCATTATAGATATAGCCGCGCAGGTAACGCAGAGTAGCCCAGGCCATGCCACCTTCGACGCCGGCGGCGCGTAGTCTGGCAGCAGCTCGATCGCAGTAGTCGTGTGCTCGGGCGAAATCGCTCATATAGAACCAGGTACGACCAATTTCAGTCAGCAGGCGGGCCTCAAGTTGGGTTTGGTAGAGTGGATCATCCTGGCTGTAGGCCTGGCCTTCCTGTGCAACATCAAAGGCGCGCTGATAGAGCTGACAGGCCTCGGCGTAATGTCCCTGGATACGGATGCATTCGGCCAGTCTCCCCAGGAGATAGGCGCGATAGTCATAGGGAAGGACCGACCTGCCGTTGGCGGGCGTAGTGGAGCTGCTGAGCTGAGGGAAGTGCTCGACGGCGATGCGGTAGAGGCGGGCCGCCTCGGTGTAGGCGGAGAGGGCGTAGGCGGCCTCTGCTGCCAGCGAGGCGTAGTGAACGATCTGCTCGGGTGAGCCACCGCCGGCTACCAGGTGATAGGTGATCATGGCGGCCCCCTTCTCCTCATGGCCGGTATAGAGCTGACGCAGAATCTCTGCAGCGCGCCGGTGGAGTAGCACACGTTTCATAGCTGACATGCTTTCGTAGAGATGGCTGGCAAGCAACGGATGCCAGAAGTGGTAGCTGATATGGCTACCGCTGCTCGTCTCGGTGAGGACGCCGGCCTGCAGGGCCTCGTCTAACAGGTCAAGGACGCGCTCTTCATCGAACGGTTGTGGGTCGCTGGCCTCTAGAGCGCAGAGGGCTTCAAACTCGAAGGAGCCGCCGAGAATAGCGGCGTCACTGAGCAGGCGGCGGCAGTGACGACTCAGCCGGTTGAGGCGCATATCGAGCACGGCGGTGATGGTCTCTGGTAGGCGTTGCAGGTTAGCCTGGAAGCCTCCTTCGCTGGGAGAAAGCAGTTGCATCTCAATGCTGCGGGCCAGTTCCTCAGCGAAGAAGGGGTTACCGGCGGCGTGCGCTTGGATAAAGCGCAGGGCCACGGGGGGCATATGGCTCACGATCTGGGCGATCTGCTCATCGGTCAACGGTGGCAAATCAAGCCTGATAACTCCGTGCTCGCGCTGCAGATGAGCGATCAGGGTCTGTAGCACCGTGTTGGCGGCCAGATCGCTATCGCGGCAGGTGCCGATGAAAAGTACCGGGTGACCGGCGAGGCGGCGCACTAGGTAGCCGAGTAGCTCACAACTGCTGGCGTCGGCCCAGTGCAGGTCGTCCAGCACAAGCAGAAGCGGAACCTGCCTGCTGACGCGCGTGAGCAGTTCTTGCAAGGCCTCTTTGAGGCGTTGCTGTTCCTGCTCCGGTGGTAGAGGGGGCGGTGGAGGCAGGATCTCATAGAGTTCAGGCAGGATTGCCCCGAGGGGGGCATAGACTTCGGGATGCTGTCGAATCTCCTGAGTGAACCAGAAGTCTTGCGCGGTAATACTGCGCAATGGCTCAATCCAGAGGCGGTAAGGAATGGCGCTTTCTTGCTCGTAGACGCGGCTCCAGATGACGGTCCATTGGCGTTGCAGAGCCTCGCGACTGAGTTCTTCAGCAAGGCGAGTTTTGCCAAGGCCGGGGGCTGCGACCAGCACAGCGTACTGGGGTTGGCGTTGAGCCACTGGCGGCAAGGTGACAGTAGTACCATTGCGATTTGCAGTAGGGCCGGTGGCCGTGGCCGTGGAGGTCAACTGCTCCAGGGCAGTTGTAGCGAGCTGCTCGGTGGTGATGAGGAGTTGCCGTAAGAGCGTCAGCTCCTGATCACGTCCGACCAGAGGACTGCGATGGGTGCGCCCGATCTGAGGGAGAGAGGAGGTAGAAAGGTTCTCTCGGGAGATGGCTGGCTGGCTCAGTTGAGGAGCGGGTGCTGGCTGGGGGCGAGAAAGAGGATGGTTGGCGCAGATAGCCTGGTAGAGAGTCTGAAGCGGCTCGGAGGGGGTCCCCTGATGTGTAGAGAGGAACTGCTGATAAAGGCGAATGGCCTCGCTACGGCGGCGTAGGGCTGCCAGGCAATACATTGTCTGGGAAAGTGCTTCTTCATCGCTGGGATTGTAGGCTAGGAGGCGTTCGAGCAGCGGCAGAGCGCCGGTGAGATTATCGCGGGCAAGGCGCAGATCGACGAGGGTCAGCAGAGCTTGGCGCCAGCTCCTGCGCAGCGCTTCGCGTCTTGTGGCGAGCTGGGCGGGATAAGGTGGAACGGCCCAGCCGGCGAGTAGGTCTCCTTTGTAGAGGCGCACGGCTTCGTCCAGCAGGCTTTCACGGAGTGGCTCATCGCTACATTCGGAGGCGCGGGAGAGCATCTCCTCGAAGGCGTCGGCATCGATCCACAGGGTCTGTTGTCCTGCCAGGCTGAGTGTTTCCTCGCTCTCCTGAAGCAATGCGGGGTTGGAGGATGGTGCAGCGGCGGCCAGTGCCGCTGAGAGCGAGCTGACAAGCCAATAGCGTAGGTTGGCGATAGCGCGTTCGAGACGCCGCTGGGCTTCTGAGGGGGCAAGGTCGGGCCAGAGCGTTGTCAAGGCCTGGTGGCGTGAGAGCTGACGGGCCGGGCTACAGATAAGGAGGGCCAGGAGGGCGCGACCACCAGGTTGCAGGCTGGGACGACCACTGCGTTGCGTGGCTCGTAGTGCGTCGGTGAGTCGTTCCAGGCGGAAACTACCAAGCAGGTAGAGACGCCGCAGGGGAGATTGGCCAGCTAAGCCTGCCACGATCTCCTGTTGCTCACTCTGGGCCAGAGCTTCTGGTGGCAGAGTGCGGCCAATGTAGGTGCGTGTGGCATGGCCACCTTCGCTGCGATAAGCATACCAGTAAGGTCCATGTCCACGGCCTTCGCGACATTTTTTACATTGTGGTTTACCACAAAAGCTGTATTGACGATAGTAGGTGACCTTACTGTTCATCGCACGCACTCCTTGCCGCTATGCTAGCTTGCTGCTGGGGTTGGAATGATGGAGGCGGCCAGCAGTCCCGAACAATCTCGCAGGAGAAGAATGACCAGCAGACGTCTCGCTGTGGTGACGTTTGACGGTGTGAGTAGGGAGAACACAGTTGCCTACAGGCTGCGCTTTTAGCGGATGAGAGCCAGCTCGCGGCTGTACAGGTCGTGGCCAGGCCTGGCGGCATCCGCTTGCGTAGGGAAGCCTGCATGTCTGCCTGGGAGGATGATGGTAGTTGATAAGATTAGTAATGTAGGGCAGATGCAGCAGGCTACTTGCTGGCAGAGCGGGGCCTTTCCCAACCTGTGCGAAGCCGGCGAGCTGGCCAGAAGAGTAGCGGAGTGCTGCGGGTGTAGTGAAACCAAGGCACAGGTGCTTAGGCGAATCTGCTGGCTCCATCGTTACTACTCGCATGTGCTCTGTTGCTCCCTCGTCAACTAGCCCGACTTGCCTGACGCATAGGGCACCCTGTTGGCCGTCGCAGGAAAGAGGCTAAGCCGGTGCCTGGCCAAGGGCCAGGCCGGTGCGATCTCATGTGTTGAATGGGCTGAGCCTGCTTATAAGCAATGAGCTGGGCTGCAGCTTGGCTATGACCAAAGGGTAGGACAGATCGGCCCTGGCAGGCCCTCCTCTGCCTCCTCTGCGCGTTCCAAGAAATCCGCACCTTGAAGTGTAGGGAGTAGTGAATCACAGCTAAGATTACCCGATAAATATCGGTGCTTCAACCTGATCTGCGGCTGCGACCGCTAGTGAGCAGCGCGGAAGATCGATCTTTTTACGCGAGCAACCGGCGTTTCTTATTATAGCTCATGAGGGGTGATCTGTCAGGCGAGGCTTGCTCTATGGTGGAAAAGAGTGCCAGCTAAAGATGATCAGTTCTCTATGGCTGAGATTCAGATGATTGGGGATAGGCGTGAGAGATTTTGACGAGAAGAAAGGGTCGGTCAGCACTGCGGTTTCGAGGGGTTCAGACCGGGGGAGGCTAACCGACCCGTTTATCGACAGGCGGGCCAGGCAGGTTGCGGCTGGTGCGCCTGTGAGCCAGGGTGGTACTACGTATAGGTGGAGCCGTAGTATGGTGGCTCACGGGCTTTGGCACCCTGCCGGGGGCCTGAGCTAGCTCGCCGTGTCTACGATGGCAACGATGACGATAAAGGTGCGCTGATTAGTCGAAGTGAGACATCAGCCGCTTCCTTTCTCAGGGACGTTACTCTGAGAGGGACGAGGGGCGATCGGTTGCCTGATCTTAACCTGGTCGCATCCTCGTCCTCTCAGGCGAGAGTTGTTTGCCCGTGTGGGCTTATTGGTAGTGCTGGCCAGTGCGCCCGGTGCGGGAAAAGGCTGTTGGGGCGACGGGAGCTACCAGACCGGTGGATCGGTGGTTGTGGTGCCATCCGGCGGCGCCCGTAGCTCGTCGTCACTCCCCTGGTCACCCCAGGGCCATGCCAGCAGCAGGACCAGCGTGTCTCAGGCTTGGCATCCCTTCAGCGACGCTGCAGAGCAACGTCGCTGGTGGCCTGATCAGGTGGCTCTCTGGGCTAGAGAGCCATCAGGCAATCAAGGGCTGCTACGCCACAGGAAGTGAGGAATGCTGCCAGCGGTCGTCAGAATGTGAGTGAATGCATGGTTGCTGACGAGTATCGCCAGGCTGAGAGCGATAGCTACGACCAGCGCCAGCAGCAAAAGGACGGTGATCAGCTGCTTCTTTTGCAGAGCGATGTTCATCAGTCTCCTCCTTAGTGGCGTGTGGCAGGAATACGGATCTACCTCTAGTTAGCTTACTTAAGACTGCAACTCTGAAGCGCTTGTAAAAGCTATTAGATGTGAAGCACCTCCGAATTCTCTATCTGTTTAAACTCCCTCACAGCCAAGCGCTCGGCATCTGTCGTTGCTGATAGTTATCAGCTACCGGAGCCTTGCTTCACTTGTTTACCTATATGGTAATCG
>NZ_JADGHT010000273.1 GCF_019683755.1 Thermogemmatispora sp.
CTGCAGAGAGGACAGAAAAAGTATGTTGGAGCCGCAGATTACTATTCTGGGGTTGGGACCGGGACCATGGGAACTACTGACGCGCGAGGCCTACGAGGTACTGACTGAGGCTGTCGAGCGCGAGCAGCCCATTTACTTCCGAACTCTGATTCATCCCATTATTGAGCCGTTGCGGCGGGCTTTCCCGGGCCTGGCATTGCAATCGTTCGATACGCTCTACGATGCCGCCCAGGACTGGGAGACCCTCTATCAACAGATGGCGGAGACCATTTGTGCAGCGGCTATGGCTAGGAGAGGAACGGTAGTCTACGCCGTGCCTGGTCATCCGCTGGTAGGAGACACCAGCGTACAGCTCTTGCTTCGCTTTGCCAGAGAGCGTGGTCTAGGTCTGCGTCTGGTGGCTGGCCTCTCCTTCATCGAACCAGTCTGCACAGCTTTAGAGCTAGATCCCCTGGAGGCGGGCCTCCAGATCATCGATGCCATTTCCCTGGCGGCCCTACGCAGCGACGAAGTCGCTGGCAAGGTCATACCGACCACGCCTCTCCTGATCCCTCATCTCTATAATCGTCGCCTGGCCAGCGCCGTCAAGCTGGCCCTTGGCGAATGCTATCCTGACGAGTGGCAGGTGACGCTGGTTCGTCTCAGCAACCTGCCTCAAGAGACGGCCCGGCTGCAGCGTCTGGCCCTCTATGAGCTTGATCGCCAGTCTCTGACGGACCATCTGACGACACTCTATGTGCCGCCGGTGGACGCCCTGACGGCCCTGCGCCTTCCCGAAACGCTGCGCTACATTACCATGCGCCTGCGGCGTGACCCCGACGGCTGTCCCTGGGACCGTGAGCAGACCCATCAAACGCTTGTCCCCTTTGTACTGGAAGAAACGTACGAAGTAGTGGAGGCGCTGGAAGAAAACGACATGGGCAAGCTGGCCGAGGAGCTTGGCGATCTCCTGCTTCAGGTCTATCTCCACGCTGAAATTGCCCGTCAGGAAGGGCACTTTAGCATAGGTGATGTCTTTGAGCATATCAATGCCAAGCTTATTCGGCGCCATCCCCATGTCTTCGGCGACGTGAAAGTCAGCAACGCAGGGCAGGTAGTCCAGAACTGGGAAGCTATCAAGCTGGCCGAGCGTCAGGCTGCTGGTCAGCCTGTTCAGGAAGAGAGCCTGCTTGATCACGTGCCACTGGCTTCACCGGCCCTAACCGTGGCTCAAGAATATCAGAAGCGCGCGGCCAAAGTGGGTTTCACCTACGCCGATATGGATGGAGTTCTGAATAAATTGGCCGAAGAGCTGCGCGAGCTAGCCCAGGCTCGTAACCACGAAGAGCGCCAGGAAGAGATGGGCGACCTGCTCTTCATGGTGGTGCGGGCCGCCAACGAACTGAATATTGATGCTGAGGCCGCTCTGCGGCAGGCTAACCGCAAATTCCGCCGTCGCTTTCGCGTCATGGAAGAGCTAGCCCGTAGCGAAGGGCGCCCTCTGCAAGAGCGCAGCCGCGAAGAACTGCGCGCTCTCTGGCGCCGCGCCAAAGAGCTGGTTGACGCTGCATCAGGGGCCTAATACAGCCACTGCCAAGTTACCAGCGCCATGAGACAGGAATTGCTTACCTGGTTTGCGCGCGAAGGGCTACTACTACAGAGTGTGACAGCTAATCCAGAGGATCCTGAGCACGACGAGATCAAGGTGACCGTGCGAGCCCCCATTGTGGCCCTGGGGCGAGGCCGCGAAGACTTTCGTGAATGCCCTGATCCGGTGCGTTTTGGCTATCCAGAGTCCTGTTTAGAGCTGATGACCCTGGAAGACCTGCACTGGTTCATTCTGCGCTGGTTCGAAGGGGCGGTAGCCGCCGGGCGAGCGCGCTGTTTCGTCTGTAACAAAGTGCTGGACAACGGGCCAGAGCAGCCCTGGGATGCCGTCTTTGTCAGCGCCGACTGGCACTGTTGGCTAGTTGTGCACTTCGACTGTAAACGGTATCTGGGGCGCGACCTCAAAGGGCGTAATCCCTTCGAGGTCGAGCTACGCGAACCGGAGTTATTTGACCTGCGCCTCACCGAGCGCGAAGATCAGTAGAGAGGGGAGGCAGCCTCGATGGATAAACAACAGGTGGCCCAGGCTCTGGAAGAGGTGGCTACCCTACTCAATCTAAAGAAAGACGCCAGCCCCTTTGAGGCTCGGGCCTACGAGAACGCCGCACGCACCATCAGCGCACTGGATGAGGACATCGAGCGGCTGGTGAGAGAGGGACGGCTCAAGGGCATTCCAGGCCTCGGGCCGACCATTACCCGGCGCATCGAGGAGCTGGTTACCACGGGACATTTGACCTTCCTGGAGGAGCTGCGTGCGGCCACGCCGCCCATCAAGCTCGAGCTGCTGCGCATTCAGGGCCTCGGCCCGCGGCGCATCAACACCATTGTCGATCAATTGCATATCTCCAGCCTTGAAGAGCTAGAGCGAGCCTGCAAAGAGGACCGCGTTGCCGCCCTGCCTGGCTTTGGCAAGAAGACCCAGGAGAAGATCCTTCAGGGGCTGGCCTTCCTGGCCGAGCACGGTCATCGCTACCTTTATCCCGTCGCTGAAGCCGAAGGGCTGCGCATGCGCGATGCCCTGGCCTCTCTGCCCGAGATCAGACGCGTGCAGGTAGCGGGCAGCCTCCGCCGGCGGCGTGAGACCGTCAAAGACATCGATATCGTTGCGAGCGTCTCCGATAGCGCCGACAGCGCCACTCGTCAGCGCGTCATGAACTTCTTCACCAGTCAGCCCGGCATACGGCAGATCGTGAGCAAGGGAGAAACACGCTCCAGCGTCATTCTGGCGAGTGGCATCCAGATGGACCTGCGCCTTGTCACCGAGCGCCAATTTCCCTATGCGCTCCATCACTTCACCGGTGCCAAGGAGCACCATATTCCGCTGCGACGGCGGGCCCTCAGCATGAACATGACCATCAATGAGTATGGTCTCTTCAAGGGCAAAGAGCCTGATCTGGAGCTAGTACCCTGTAAAGACGAGGTTGAGTTTTACGCCGCGCTTGGCCTGGCTTACATCGAACCTGAGCTACGCGAGGACATGGGTGAGATCGAGGCCGCGGAGCGAGGCACACTGCCCACGCTCGTCGAAGAGCGTGACCTGCGTGGGGTCCTGCACGTCCATTCTACCTGGAGCGATGGCAAAAATACTATTCGTGAGCTGGCTGAGGCCTGCATTCAGCGTGGTCTCAGTTATCTGGGCATTACCGATCATAGCCAGAGTGTCGGCTATGCCAATGGCCTCAGCATCGAGAACCTACAGCGCCAGTGGGAAGAGATCGACCGCCTCAATGCCGAATTCGCCGGTCGCCTGGTGATCCTAAAAGGGACCGAATGTGATATCCTCAAAGATGGCTCGCTCGACTATCCCGATGAGGTTCTGGCGCGCTTTGACTTCGTCATTGCCTCCATTCATAGCCATTTTACGCTCTCGCCGCAAGAGCAGACTGAGCGTATGCTGCGCGCCATTGCCAACCCGTATGTGACCATCATCGGGCATCCGACAGGGCGTCTCTTGCTTGAACGCCCGGGCTATACTCTGGATATAGAAGCGGTGATCGAGGCCGCTGCGCGGCATGGTGTCTTTATTGAGATCAACGCCAGTCCGCAGCGCCTTGATCTCGACTGGCGCTATGTGCGCAAGGCGCGTGATCGAGGCATTCTGATCCCGATCGATCCCGACGCTCATGCCATTGCGGGTCTAGACGATATGCACTATGGCATCGGCATTGCTCGCAAGGGCTGGCTTTCCGCTGCCGATGTGCTCAATACACGCCCGCTTTCCGAGCTACGAGCCCTCTTGCAACGCAGGAAAGCATCACGCTAAAGGAGGTATCCTGTTATGGCACCGATGGCAGAACTGGAGGTTCAGCGCCGCCAGATCCTTGGCAAGGCGACCCGGAGGCTGCGTCGCCAGGGGATTATACCCGCCAATATCTTCGGCCACAAGGAGCCCCCATTGGCCATTCAGCTGGAGGCGGCGGCTTTCGAGCGCTTCCGCCGTCAGCATAAGGCTGCCAGCCTGGTTACCCTGCGTATTCCGGGCGACTCCTTTGCGGAAACGGCGCTTGTACACAGCATCCAGCGCGATCCCTGCACGGGCAAGATTCTCCATGTTGATTTCTTCCGCGTAAGTCAAGAGGAAGAGGTTGAGGTAAAGGTGCCGCTGCACCTGGTGGGAGAGGCGCCTGCGGTCAAAGAGAGTGGCGGCACGTTGTTGCGTCTCTTGGATGCGCTTGAAGTGGCCTGCCGTGCAACGGAGATTCCCGAGGCGATCGAAGTCGATGTCTCGCCGCTGGTTGAGGTGGAGCAGATCATCCATGCCGGCGAGATTAAGCTGCCGCCCAATGTACGTCTCTTGACCGATCCGCATGAGCCAGTAGTAAAGGCGGAGCCGCCTGCCGTCGAGGTCGAGGAGGCTGCTGAGGCTGCCCCTGCGGCTCAGCCTGCGGCTCCTGCTCAGTCGCAGCCCGGCGAAAGTGCCTCCAAAGAAAGCTAAGACCCAGACATCTGCAGCAGGCGGGAGTAGGGCCTCCCCTGGGGGTGTTGGCGTTTCTGCCTGTCTGCCTTTAAGGCCACCGGGCAGTACAGGGCTACAGGTTGGGGTATGGCTGGCAAGATCAGCCGGTTGTGGCCTGGCTGGCTTCCGCCTGCTGTGCCAGGCCGCTTTACTGGCCTGATCAGCGATGGTGTCGAGCTATGGCAGACAGATCATCTTGCTAAGAAGTGAGCGATAGACATGCGTATTATGATTGTCACCGATCAGTATCCGCCGATGGTGGGGGGAGTACCTGTCGTCACCCATGATCTGGCCGTTGGCCTGGCCGCACGTGGCCATCAGGTCTGGGTAGTTGCTCCTTGCCAGGGGGCGCGCGACGTCCACCGCATCGAAGAAGGGGTACATGTCTATCGCTTTACCTCTTTCGAATGGCCGACCTATCCTGATATGCGCATTCCCTTCCTGCCGATCCTACCCATTCGGCGCCTGCTTAAGCAGAGCAACCCTGACGTTATCCATATCCACTCGCCGATCGTTTTAGGAAACATTGCCCAGTTGTTGGCGGGAGGGCTACGCAAGCCGGTCATCGCAACCAATCATTATCTACCCATCAACATCAGCCGTACTCTGGCCAGTGATCAGCGCTTCAGCAGGCATTTCGATACGCTCAGCTATAGTTATCTGGTCCACTTCTACAATCGCTGCGAGTACGTGACTACCCCGACCCATACGGCTCTACGGCTCCTCTATGAGCATGGGCTACGCGCGCCAGCAGGGGTCATCTCCAATGGGGTCGATCTCAAGAAATTTGCGCCGGGGCCGCCTGATGAGGAAGTACGTCAGCGCTATCGTCTGCCAGTCGATCGCCCGCTGATCCTGCATGTCAATCGTCTCAGCGAAGAAAAGCGGGTGAATGTCTTATTAGATGCCGTGGCGAAGCTGAAAAAGCCAGCCTACATTGTGCTGGCGGGAACGGGACCGGCAGAGGCCGAGCTGCGTGAGCAGGCGCGCCGCCTGCATATCGAGGAGCACGTTGCCTTTCTTGGCTTTGTTGCCGATCGTGATCTCTTGGCCATTCGGCGGATGGCCGACCTTTTCGTTATCCCTTCAGAAGCCGACCTGCAAAGTCTGGCCACGATGGAGGCGATGGCCTGCGGCTTAGCGGTCATTGCGGCCAATGCCTACGCACTGCCGGAGCTAGTGCATCATGGGGAGAACGGCCTCTTATTTGAGCCTGGCAATAGCGAAGAGCTGGCACGTGCCATTGATTACCTGCTAGAGCGCCCTGAGCTGCGTCGGCATATGGGTAGCAAGAGCCTTGAGATTATTGCACAACACGACCGTGAGCGCGTCCTTGATCAGTGGGAGGCGCTCTATCAACGCCTAGCCTCGGAGTTCGCACTAGCACGTCAACTCCGAGAACAAGCCCGACGGGCCTTGCGGCTCAGACGCCCGCCGCTACCTTCCGAGCGTGGCTAATGATGATCACCTCGCTCGCGACCCCGGCGGGTGCGTCGTGGGTCAATCCAGGAGCGGTGGAGCAGACGCGCAAGACCGCGCTCGAGGTCCCAGCGGATCTGAACCGCCTGATAGCGCAGCCAGCCAATGACAAGCTCCTGCCAGCTTGGGCGAGGTGGCGGGGGCAGTACGTGACGGCGCTCATCCACTCGAACAAAGACCGGGGCTAGCATCAACGATCGCGGGCGCTTCTTGTACGTTCGCTCTTCCATGCGATCTATGGCTCCTTGGTGTTCCCCTCCAGCAAGTATGCGACAAAAAAGGCCCAAACGAAGCACAGTAGCGTCTGCGGGTAAGTTTGGTATAGTTGTGGCGACACTAAGAGACTCTGAGGAAGAGTATAGTGTCTGGAAGAGGATTTGTCCAGGGTAGAGCCAGGGGCATAAACGCCTTTGGCCAGGCGGACTGATGGGTACTGGGGG
>NZ_JADGHT010000274.1 GCF_019683755.1 Thermogemmatispora sp.
TGCCCGTAGCGGTCAACTCGCTCCAGGACCGCGGTCGTTTCGAAGGCTAGCGCTGCACAACCCTCGACTTCCAGGAGCAGATCGACCAATTGACGCCGCATTAACGGATGGTCACAGAGACGGCGCCCAAAGACGATGCGTCCTTGCGTATGTACCGTTGCTTCCAGTAGACTGCGCCGCATGGCAGCTAAGGAGCCGATGGCCGCCCAGAGGCGCGTCAGGTTGATCATCTCGGTCATCTGGATAAAGCCACGCTCTAAGACGCCGACCTGATAGGCGAAAGCGCCCTCCAGGGTGACCTCGCCTGTGGCCAGGGAACGAGTACCCAGCTTCTCCTTTAGGCGGTTGATCATGTAGGCGTTACGTCTCCCGTCCGGGAGGCGCCGGGGTACCAGAAAGAGACCCAGGCCCCGGGTTCCCGCTGGGGCTCCACTGGGGCGGGCCAGTGTAAGAATCAAATCGGCAGAGACATTGGAGCAGAACCATTTCTCTCCCCAAAGCTGCCACTGGGGCCAAGGCTCTGTCTCTGCTACCTTGTGCGCATCAGTCTGGCGGCGAGCAACGGTTGCCGTTTGGCCGACGTCTGAGCCGCCCTGTCTCTCGGTAAGGAACATGGCTCCTTGCTGAAGCTCATCCAGAGTGAGAGCCGTTAAATGCGGCAGGAAGCGCTGCTTGAGAGCTGGATCACCGTAGCGTTCCAGGACACGGGCCAGAGCATCTGTCATGGAGACGGGGCAGAAGACCCCCGCTTCGGCTTGCATGCCTAGGTAGGCCAGGGCAAATTTGACTGGCTGTGGTACGCGTCCTGACCAGCCTAGGGCATCCTCGCGGTGAGTGCAAGCGGCAATGGCGAAATCCTGATAGACGATGCGCTCAAGTTCATGATAGGCCGGATGAAAGATGATCTCGTCGATACGTTGACCGCGCCGGTCATACTGGCGCAATACGGGTCCGTGGCGATCGGCAATGGCGGCCAGCTCATCCATGCGTTCGGAGGCGACAGCTCCCATGCGCAGAAGCAGTGGGTGAGCGCGCTCGTAGTCATCAGGGGAGAGATGACGCTTCAGCAACTGTTCTAGTGTGGGATCAGCTTGATAGAAATTTATGCCCTCGGTGCCAGGCATGAGACTCTGTGCGTCCAGCATGGGCACTCATGGCCTCCTTTCTGCTTCGTTGCTCGTGATGATGGGCTGCTCCTGTTTGTCTCACTTCCACTTACCGGCCTGGTGACCGTATATAGGGCAGTGTAACATATCTTGAGCTTGGGCGTGAGCTTAAGCTGTGCCTGTTGCCTGACTGCTGTGGCTATGGTATGCTTTAGTGAGAGGAGAGCAGCCAGGCTGCTATTTTGCGGAAGGAGTCCGACCATGTTGACTACTTTTCCCCTTCAGGTTCCTCGGCTTCCTGGGCGGCCCCGTGATTGGCGGTCAGAGCGAGTGGCCTTCTGGATCCCGCTACATTCCAGACGACTTGGTCTCTTGACCACCGCAGGCAATCCTCCTATACTAAAGGCCACAACCGCGCGAAAAAGAGGATTGCTGGCTACTATAGCCAGTGGTGGCGATAGATAGATCATTTCTGTTAGAGAAAGACGACAGAGGCGCGCCGTGAAGCTTGTTATTCGCTGGCGTCCACTCGTGCTGATCGCCTTGACGATCCTGGGTCTGGCCCTCCGCCTCTATGGTTTGAATTGGGATGCCGGTAACAATTTCCATCCCGATGAGCGAGAGATTCTCTTTCACGTCGTGGCGATTGCCTGGCCTACGAGCTGGTCCCAATTTCTGGACGCTGCTCATTCTCCACTGAATCCTCAGTTCTTTGCTTACGGCTCATTTCCGATCTATTTGTTAGCCGCTGTAGGTGCTGTTCTCAAACACTTCTTTCCCTCTCTGGGAAGCTTTGCGCATCTCACGCTGGTGGGCCGCGTGATCTCCGCCCTCTTCGACAGTGGAACGATTGCGCTCACAGCTCTGCTAGCGCTCTTGCTCGTCGAGGATGAGCAACCTGGCCGTCCTCGTGCTTGGATCGTGGCCCTGCTGGCTGCGGCTTTCGTCCTATTTACTCCTTTGCAATTACAGCTTTCGCATTTTTACGCGGTCGATACGATTCTGGTCTTCTTTATTACCTTCACTGTGCTGGCGTGTGTGGCTCTGGTCAAAAGTGAACGCCCTTTGCGCTGGGCGCTCTTGGCGGGTCTCGGCTATGGGCTAGCGCTGGCAACAAAGTTTAGTGCGGCTCCCTTGATCGTTCCTCTAGGATTGGCCTGTGGATTGCGCTGGTGGCGTCAAGGTTCTCTCGCTGGATGGGAGTTGCTTCCGCTCTCGCTGATCACGAGTGGGTTGGTCTTCTTTGTTGCCATGCCCTATGCCTTCCTTGATGCACGTGATTTTATCGAGCAGGTTTCTTTTCAGGGAGATCTTGCCCGCGGCTTGATTGATCTGCCCTATGTACGCCAGTTCGCTGGCACGATCCCCTATCTCTACGAGCTGCAGAATATGGTCCTCTGGGGCCAGGGCGTGACATTAGGCCTGGCTTCTCTCCTTGGCTTCCTTTGGCTTTGTGGCTCTCTGCTCTTACGGCGCCGGCTGTCGGCTTGGCTTGTCCCACTTTCCTGGATCGTGGTCTACGGAGTCATTACGGGCGGTTTCTATGTCAAGTTTATGCGTTATATGTTGCCGCTCTATCCCTTCCTGGCACTGTTGGCCGCGCTGGTGGGGCTGCAGGCTCAAGATTGGTTGCGGCAATGGTTGACTGGCACTTTCAGGGAGGCTCAAGAGCAAGTCAGAGTTGGCCGCGAGCGCCTGGCTCTTCTCATTGGCTATGGACTCCTGGGTATCGTTTTGGCTGGCACGATCTTTCAGGGATTGGCTCTGCTGAATGTCTATAGTGAACCAAATACTCGAATAATGGCTTCGCGCTGGATCTATAGTCATTTACCCCCTGGTAGCGTGTTAACTTATGAGCAGTGGGATGATCCTTTGCCTGTTCCTGTTGATGGTCATGATCCGGGCATCTATCGTCAGGCAACTTACCTGAATGCTGCTGGCCAGCCTCAAACTGGTCTGGATCTTTATGGCGATGATACGCCACAGAAGGCTTGTACGCTCGCCAAGCTTTTACCGACTGTCGATGCGATTACTATGCCTACTGATCGTCTCGATAAATCGATCCCTCGTTTGCCCGCGCGCTATCCGCTAACGATTCGCTATTATCAGCTCCTGTTTAGTGGACAGTTGGGTTTTCACCTGGCTGCTCAGTTCGTGGTGCGTCCGCATCTTTTTGGGATTACGCTTGATGACAGTGGAGCTGACGAGAGCTATTCGGTCTTCGATCACCCGGTGGCCCGTATCTTTGTGCGGGATACGCCCTATCCTTACACGCCGCCGCAGCTCTTTGAAAAGCTCGTTGCTGGAGTGCCCTGGCCTCAGCCTGTCAATGCGTCGAGCTGCTCATTCTCAGCTCCTTAAGAAGGAGCGCCGCTCACGGGACAGAATAGGGGGTAGATTCGTTGGTAATTGGAGGTAGGCGCTGGGAGGTAGGCGCTGGGAGACAGCAGAGGGTCAGATGAGATGCAGTGAGAGGGCAGGAAATACCGGCTCCCGGCTAGCCGCTAGCTAGCAGAGGCGCCTCTCTGGCCTACCATGCTGTTCATCCGCTTGCCATTGAAAGGCGTATCCTGATCATGATCCGTGATTAAGGGACCTTGACCCTCTGGTGATGGATCAGGCGCGTGGGTGGCTGCTGCGAGGTGGCTTCTTTTCAGGAGCTGAGAAAACTGTGTTGGTACTGGTTGAGTGTTCCTATGCTTGATTTGCTCTTAATGTGGGCGTTGGTAGAGCTACTGGGCCTGCTCTGCCTGCCACTGACTGTGAGTGTGTTGCGCAATCTCCCCGACCGTGGTTGGGCCTTTAGCAAGGCGCTGGCGCTGGCCCTCTTCGCCTTCTGTGTGTGGCTACCTTTGATGTGTGTTCACTCCTGGCCATTTAGCCGCGCCTTTATCGGTGGGGTCCTCGTAGTTCTCCTGATCCCTGCTCTCGCTGGCCTGCTATCTACGCGCGCGACTCTCTTCAAGCTGTTACGGGCGAATGCAGGCTACCTTGCCAGTTGCGAGCTAGTCTTTTTGGGAATGGTGTTTCTGCTCGGCTGGATTCGCTCTTATGGTCCTGATATCCGCGGTTTTGAGATGTTTATGGATGAGGGCTTTATTGCCGCCATTATGCGCAGCCCTCATTTACCGCCAAATGATATGTGGTATGCCGGCTACTCGATCAACTATTATTACTATGCCCACTTTACGATCGTGGTGCTGGCGAAGCTGTTAGGACAGTCTCCCTCTATCGCTTTTAACACGGGGATTTGTATCTTTTTCGGCTTGACAGCGGTCAATCTCTTCGGTGTGACCTGCAATATTGTGGCCTGGGCCAGGCATGTCCGCGCTGGCGGCTTCCCGCCAGACGATGGACGTGTCGAGGCTCCTGCCCGCGCTTTCCCGCGCTTAACGACGGCTATTCCTTATGGCCTGTTGACGATGGCGCTCGGCCTAATTCTGGGTAACCTGGCTGCGACGCAGCAGTGGTGGCGTGATCACGGCGATCTCACTCAATTTGATTGGTTTGCTCCTTCGCGAGTGGTGGATAAGACGATCAATGAGTTCCCAGCCTTCAGCTTCTTGCTTTCGTGCTTTCATGCTCATGTCCTGGCTCTGGCGTTCACTATTCTGGCTATTGCTTTAGCTTTCAATCTCTTGCTGGAGCGCGATGGCCGGGGGATCTTCATCTTTGGCCGTGGCTGGCGCCTGCCATTGACGCTGGGAACAATGGCCCTGGTAATCGGCGCGCTCTTTACAATGAACGGTTGGGATTATCCAACCTATCTTGGCTTGGCCCTGGTCTGTATAGCTCTGCAGCAGTGGCTGCTCCATAAACGCCGTTTCGAGGGAGCACTGCTGGTGGATATTGCCGCCGCGGCGGTCCCGCTGATCATTCTCTCCTTGGCTTTCTATTTGCCTTTCTATTTGAGCTTTGTTTCGCCTTCCCAGGGTCTCGGAGTCGTTGGCCCTGCCGATCGCTCGTCTCCTGGTCAGGAGATTCTGATCTATGGCCTGTTTGCTTTCCTCTTTGTCTCTCTGTTGGTGGCTTGTGTGGTCAGATTGCCTGCTTTTGCTGAGGAGGAGGGAAAAGAGAGCGCTGTCGCAGATGAGGGGCAGCCGTCAGCCTCTCCGAGCTGGCTTGGATGGCTGGTACGCTTCAGTGGCCAGTGGCTGAGCTTCTGGGTAATTGCTCTGCTGGGCCTGGTGGCTCTCCTGCTGATGCGCAATAGTGGAACGTTTGTGGCGGCGGGCGCTTTGGCGGCGGTCGGGGGTGTGCTGGTGCTCTCTCATCTACGTGATCGGGCACTGGCTTTCACTCTCCTGCTTGGCTCGTTGGCTTTTGCTCTGGTGGCCGGCTGCGAGGTCTTCTATCTGCGCGATGTCTTCGCTGACAGCTACCCGCGTATGAACACAGTCTTTAAATTTTATTTCCAGTCTTGGGCTCAGCTATCGATCGCTTGTGGCGCGGCGCTCTTCTTTATCTTGGAGGCGCTGCGGCCCGGAGAGATGGTGACTTCGCTGCAGCGCTTCTTGCAGGAGGGCCTACAGGTAGTCTGGACCGCAGCTCTCTGCCTCTTGTTGCTAGCTGGCGCTGTGTATCCAGTGGCCGGCAGCTATGCCCGTACGGACCATTTTGCGCAGCGCAGCAATAGTCTGGATGGCCTGACCTATCTTTCTCAGACTGATCCTGGCGATTATGCTGCGATCCGCTGGCTCAATACGCATGTGAGCGGCGACCCTGTGATTGTGGAGGCTGTCGGCCCAGACTATAGTGATTACGCCCGCGTTTCGGCTTTCACAGGCTTGCCAACAATTATGGGCTGGGTTGGCCACGAGTATCAGTGGCGTGTCAATTGGTTGAATAATCTGACTTATGCTGCTGATTTTAATCGGCGGGCTAGCGATGTGGCGACCATCTATACTAGTTCTCAGGCCGAGGCGGTCCGCTCTCTCCTGGCTCTTTATCATGTGACCTATGTCTACGTTGGGCCATTGGAGTTGGCCAAGTATCAGACGATCAACTTGAGTCGCTTTTCGTCTTTCCTGCATGTTGTTTATTCTGCCAAGGGTGTGACCATCTATAAGGTCGGCTTGTCTTAAACGTGGCTGCTGTCTTTGCGGTAAAGGTTTGCTGAGGAGTTTGGGCCTTGAGTTTGAAGAGGTTTGAGCATCAGCCTGTCGATAGTCAACAGAATCAGAGCGAGCTACTCGTTGATCCTGCTAGTGAGCAGGTCAGCTCAGTTGAGCAGAGGAGCGAGATTGCTCCTGCTCAGCAGCGCCAATCGAGGCGAGGTCAGAGACTGTC
>NZ_JADGHT010000019.1 GCF_019683755.1 Thermogemmatispora sp.
GGCCAATAGTGAGCGCCCCTCCGCTATCGCCCGCAAACTCCAGCAATCTCGTCAGGCCGTCTACTCCCAGATTACCCTGATCCGCGAAAAGGTGGCCCGCATTCTCGATCAACGCTCCGAATCCAAGCCTGGCCAGTCATCTTCCCGTCGCCGGGGGCGCCGTCGACAGCGCAACCAGGGACCGATCCCCTTGCCTGCCTCCGTCTCTGAGCCACAGGCTGAAGCCTCTGCTTGCGCCATCAGTTCTGAGGCTACAGACACCTCTGTGACCCCCTGATCAAGTCTGTTGTTCCCCCCTTCTCCTCCTCCCTCTTCTCTTTTTCCTCTCTTCTCTTTGGGCGTGTGGTCTCTCTCCTCGCTCTTGATCTCTCTTGCTTTGCTCAGCGCTGCTCCCTGCTCCGCTTCCCCTGGTCAGGCTGCCTCGTTCGCCTCGTTCAGGAGGGCGGGCCGGATCGCCTGGCCCAGTTCGGGCACTCGCTCAGCCAGGGCGCGCAGTAGGCCAAAGCAGCCCGCCAGCATCATATCGCCATGCGGGACGGCCTCGTAGTGGGGCAGTGTGGAGCCGCGCAGCAGCTCGCGGCGAGGGCCAGTGACCGCCAGAAACGGTAGCTCCGCCGAGGAAGCAGGCGAGGAGCCTGACGGCGCCGGCTCCAGCACGAGAGCCCCGTGACCGCTATCGTAAAAGACCTCATCGTTCGTCAGCGTTCCGGCTGCCAGCTTCTGGAGCAGCTCCTCCAGACGGGTCCGATTGATCTCGCCGGTGTGGTGTTCGAAAAGCCCCACGATGCGCCCCTCAACCAGGTGAAAGGCCAGCGTATGGAAATTGCCGATGTTGCAGAGCAGGCTGCGTCTCTGTCGACGTACCAGGGGGTCCTCCAAGGCGCCCAGGGCCGCCGCTGCCCCCGTATCCATCAGCAACACGGGGAGATCCGGTGTAGAACCGCTGTAGGCTACATAGCGTGCAACGCTGGCTTTAATCGCCTGCAGGCGGGTCAGCGCTGGTGGAATCTCCTCCGCCAGATAAGCAAAGGTGGCCGGAGTGGGAGAGCGGCGAATCATGCGCTCCAGAAATTCGAAACGGAAGCGCCGATCGCTATAGCCCGGCGGGGCCGCGCCGTGATCAAAGGCGGCGATGGCCAGGGCATCGACCCGCGGATCAAGATCGAAGGAGCGCAAAGCCCTCACAATGGCCTGCGCGTCCAGGTCCTGCAGCTCAATATGGACCACCTCCGGGAGCTGCGTCCGCTGCGCGGCCTCCTCCTCGCTGATGATCTCAAAACCCATTTGGGCCACTGCACTCAAATCATCATCGAAGGTCCGCGCCGCCTCGGGGGTCACTGCCACCGGATAGCCAGCCAGGGCATGATCGCGCGCCGCCCAGTGCGAAGGCCCACCGCCCATCGTCACCCCGGTGAGCAGCAGAGGCCGGCCCTCTGCCGTCGCCCGGCGGATGCGCTCGGCTACAATCACCGTTGGCGAAGGCATGACCAGCTTAACATTGTTCTCCATTGTCCTGCCGCTCTCAAAGAGCAGGATATCCTGGGTACCTGTACCGATATCGATCGCCAGCACGCGCACCGACGCTGCAGTTGCCATACGAACCAAGACCCCTTTCCTCTTTTCATGGTGGAAGCCATCCGGAGCCGCTGGCAGCCTGACCTGGCGGACGCTGCGTCATGAGGACCGCGGGCCAGACTGAGCCTCTGGTGCTTCCCCTTGCTCCTTCCCTCGTTTCGTCAGTTCAGTATAGCATGTCAGCGTCGGGCGCCGTATCTGATCTATGAGGCCAGGGATGAGCCAAAGAGCTGACCAGGAAGGTCGGACGGTCCCATCCCCAGACTCAGAGGCTAACGAACGTCTCGCGCCACTTAAAAGCTGATGAGTGTGAAGCCAGAGCGCGTTGTAATCGGGCGGACCTTCTTCAGCGAGCGCCAGGCCGATTTGCTCATGCGGGCCCGTTTACGCAGAGCTGTCAATTGCCCATCGGAAAAGTGCTCGGAGGCCACCAGCACAAACGTTCGCAGTTCCGCGCGTAACTGATTGAGGCGGCGCTCCAGCTCGGCCAGGCGCGCCCGATCATGGGGCAGCCCCTGCACTGCCAGGCGCGCCAGATCCGCCCACTGACTCATCAGGGGGCGCATGTGCTCGAAGCGCTCGACGATACAGCTAGCCACCATCTCAAAATCAGGTACGGACGCCAGGTCTGCCATGCTCCTCTTCTCCTTCCTTCCATGCTATTCGCCCTCTCTTCGGCCCGAGCCTGGTCGGGAGGGAGCTATCTACTACCTCTCTGCGGAAGGGGCCTACTTGTCTGTCTCTCTGCTAGCATGTTGCTGCCTGCCCCCTTCGAAGAGAGATGAAAAAACAGCCGACCGGGCCTAACCGCTGGTGAGGGTCTGGCTTCTGCCGCACTGGGCTACGGCGCTCTCTCGTACTCGTGCAGGCCTTCTACACAAGGAAACGGGCACGCCTGCCGCTATCGAGCCATAGTTTTTGCCTCTCCTCTCCCCTTCAGGCTGGGAACGAGAATAGCCAGTCTCGGAAGCCCTTGTAGGCTGGGAACAATGGCCAGAGGCGCTGGACCAGACTACGCGCGGGCTGATCCGTCCTGGCTGCTGTGATACAATGCATACCAGCAGCTAGCAACAGGGAAGCGAGCGCGACGGGTCGATGGCGAGACGGCTCTTGACCATGTTGTAGCTGCTCTGGCCGCCTGCCTGACTCAGTTGGGCGCATCCAGTCATGCTCACCCAGGTCTTGCTACTTCTAATACATAGCTTTCTCTGTATACCATACCCTGTCACTCGAAAGCAATGATGGCGCGAAAGGATTCTGGCATGGAACAGGCAAAGCCGCATGGCGAAGGAGAGACAGCACCGCCCGCTCAGCCACAAAGTCGCCTGGAGCAGGTGAGAGCGGCGGACGAGCGCCCAGCGACCTATCTGCCGATCGAAGACTATGCGGTCATTGGCGATCTGCATACCGTGGCTCTGGTCGGTAAAAATGGCTCTATCGACTGGTGCTGTATTCCCCGCTTCGATTCTCCAAGCGTTTTCGGAGCCTTGCTTGATGCGCGTAAAGGTGGTTTCTTTCGTATAGCACCGCCTGCTCACGATCATATTCCGATGGGGCAGAAGCAGCTCTATATTCCTGAAACGAACATTCTACTGACGCGCTTCCTCACCGTCGATGGCGTAGGCGAGATCACTGACTTCATGCCGGTGAAGCTGCCTGGTAGCGCCGAGCATCAGCATCATCTCTATCGGGCTGTGACCGTTGTACGTGGCTCACTCAAATTCGAGCTGGTCTGTCGCCCGGCCTTCAACTATGCTCGCGACGGACACATCGTTCATCTATCGCCAGAGGGAGCTATCTTTCACAGCGATGGCCTCTCACTGGGCCTGGCCAGCACGGTGCCGCTCAGCGAAGACGGACAGGGCGGCGTGCGCTCTGAATTCATCCTGGAGGCGGGCCAGTCGGCCTACTTTCTCCTCGAAAGCGCCAGGCGCGGCGACCTTGGTCCACAGCATGTCTCAGAGCGCCGCTACCATGACGCCTTTCAGCGGACGCTCAACTTTTGGAGACGCTGGCTCTCCCAGTGTCAATATCAGGGTCGCTGGCGCGAGATGGTCCAGCGTTCGGCCCTTGTGCTCAAGCTGCTAACCTATGCCCCCACAGGAGCCATTGTCGCTGCTCCAACAACCAGTCTGCCTGAGACGGTCGGGGGTCCTCGCAACTGGGACTACCGCTATACCTGGCTCCGTGATGCCGCTTTCACGCTCTACAGCCTTCTCACACTCGGCTTCACTCAAGAGGCCGAGGCCTTTATGCAGTGGCTTGACGCTCGCTGCCATGAACTGAAGGAGAATGGCTCGCTCCAGCCAATGTATGGCGTCGATGGAGAGCATGAGCTAGTCGAGTACACGCTTGATCATCTCGAAGGCTATCGTCAGAGCCGTCCCGTACGCATCGGCAACGCTGCCTACAAACAGCAACAACTCGATATCTATGGCGAGCTAATGGACGCCATCTACATTTTCAACCGCTATAGCACGATCTCCTACGATCTTTGGGAGAACCTGCGCCGTCTACTGGAATGGCTGCAACACCATTGGGACGACCCTGACGAAGGCATCTGGGAGGTGCGCGGCGGTCCCAAGCACTTTGTCCATTCGCGCGTTATGAGCTGGGTCGCCTTTGATCGCGCTCTGCGCCTGGCTCGTCACCGCGGCTGGCCGGCTCCGATGGTAGAGTGGATGGAGACCAGTGCTCGCATCTATGAACAGATTATGCATAAAGGCTGGAGCGAACGGAAGCAGAGCTTTATCCAATATTATGGCAGCGATGCCATCGATGCCAGCGCTCTGCTGATGGCCATCGTCAAGTTTACTGGGCCGAACGAACCGCGCATGCTCAAGACGATCGAGCGCATTCAGCGTGAGCTGGCCAGCGATTCGCTGGTGCATCGCTATGATCCTCAGCGAGCTGCTGATGATGGCCTGGGAAGCCAGGAAGGGACCTTTAGCCCTTGCAGCTTCTGGCTGGCCGAAGTCCTGGCCCGCTGTGGACGTCTCGATGAGGCCCGTCTCCTGCTGGAGAAGATGCTCACCTATAGCAACCATGTCGGTCTCTACGCCGAAGAAGTGGGGCTATGTGGCGAGGCCCTGGGCAATTTCCCCCAGGCTTTCACCCATCTTTCGCTCATCACGGCCTGCACCAACATCGACGCGGCCCTCAACCGGGCCCAGGGGAAAGCGGGCGCTGAGCGACTGGCGCCTCCACTCGAGCGCCCCTGGAACCTCACCTGAAGCGGGCCAGGGGCAAGCTCAGAGAGAGGGAGCGGGGGCATAAAAGGTCCCCCTTCTCGTGTTTTCACAATTGAACTTGTTGCGTCCCTACTACCTAGGGTCAGGGGAATCAGTTTGCAAGAAGCGGAGTGCATACCGTCTATGGCGAAGCTCTACGACGCAATTATCATCGGCTCAGGGCCGGCAGGCTATACAGCAGCCATCTACGCCGCCCGGGCCAACCTCTCAGTGCTGGTTTTTCAAGGCTATCAGGTTGGCGGGCAATTGATGCTGACCAGTGAGGTTGAAAACTTCCCCGGCTTTGAAGAAGGCATTCTTGGGCCGGATCTGATGGAGAAGCTCGAGCGGCAGGCGCGGCGCTTTGGGGCCGAGATGCTCCCCGAGGACGTCACCGCCGTCGATTTCAGTCGTCGTCCCTTTGTGATTACTAGCGACTCAGGCAGCTACCTGGCCCGCGCCGTGATCATTGCCACCGGCGCCAGCGCCAAATGGTTGGGGCTGCCGAGTGAGCAGCGCCTGCAAGGGCGCGGCGTCAGCGCCTGTGCCACCTGTGATGGCTTCTTCTTTAAAGGCAAAAAGGTGGCCGTGGTTGGGGGAGGCGACACAGCGATGGAGGAGGCTCTCTTTCTAACCCGCTACGCCAGCCACGTGACCGTGATCCATCGCCGCGACACACTGCGCGCCAGCAAGATCATGCAAGAGCGTGCCTTCAAGAACCCCAAGATCAGCTTTATCTGGAATAGCGAAGTCATCGAAGTCCTGGGAGAGGAGTCAGTCACCGGTCTGCGCCTGCGCAATGTTAAAACGGGCGAGGAGCAGACACTAGCCGTCGAAGGGCTGTTCCTGGCCATTGGTCACCAGCCCAATACGAGCCTCTTCCGCGGTCTGCTGCACATGGATGAGGCGGGCTACATTATCCCCGTTGAGCATACCATGACCAATATTCCTGGCGTCTTCGCTGCCGGTGATGTCACTGACCGCCGCTATCGTCAGGCCGTGACCGCCGCCGGCGATGGCTGTCGAGCGGCAATCGACCTGGAGCGCTGGCTGGAGAGCCAGGCCCATGAGGAAGCAAGCCGAGAGGAAGCGCTGGCCTCGGGCGAGTCTGCTGGTCAGTGACCTGGTGAGCAGGCTTCCTCTCTCCTATAGCCATGCTTTCCGCCGTGACTCCTGCGGCTCTCGGCGAGAACCAGGTGGCTAAGATAGGAAAGGAAAAAGGTCTGTGAGGCAAAAGCAGCATCGGCCTCAATGGCCAGCACGCTACGCCCAGACCCTCTTTGAGGGAGAGGCAGAGGGCGAGAGTCCAGGGCAACGGGCCGAGCAAGAGGGCGCTGCGCGGCGCCTGCGAGTTCAAGAGATTACGCGGCGGCTGGTTGCCCACTATGGTGAGCCGGAATGGTCGCGCAAAGACCCGCTCAGCCAGCTCGTTGACGTGCTGCTCTCACATCGCACGCGTGACGAGCAGACCGCCGCGGCCTACGCCAGCCTACGCCAGCACTTTGGCAGTTGGGAGGCGGTCCGTGATGCCCCAACAGCCGCCGTAGAGAAGGCTATCGCTCTTGTCAACTGGCCAGAGGTCAAGGCGCCGCGCCTGCAAGCCATCCTCCGCCAGATCACGGCTGAACGCGGCGCCCTCAACCTTGATTTTCTCTGCGGCTTACCTGTTGAAGAAAGCTTGACCTGGCTCAGTCGCTTCGAGGGCGTCGGTCCCAAGACCGCCGCTTGTGTCTTGCTTTTTAGCTGTCGTCAGCCTGTGCTGCCCGTCGACACGCATGTCCATCGGATCTCGATACGCCTAGGCCTCATTCCTGCTCGGCTGACCCCCGAACAAGCCCAGCCCATACTCCAGGCGCTGCTGCCAGCCGATGCCCGCACCATCTACAACTTTCACAAGGGCCTCGTCTGGCATGGTCAGCGCTGCTGCTTCTTTCAGCGACCGCGCTGCGAACAGTGCTTTCTGCGCGACCTCTGTGCCTACTACGCTGCCCACCAGCGCCCGGCGGCAAAGCCAGGCGACCAGAAGGGAACGGCATAGCCAGAGACCTGGCGCGGTTGCAGAGAGAGGCATAACGGAACGGCGCTCAGATCGAGGAATGAAATCAGCCCGGGCGACCGCCCTGGCCGCCCGGGCTAGGTGCCGCATATGCGGATGATCGTAATCGAGGGAGATCGGATAGCTTGCGGTAACTGGCGACGAGCGGCTAGCTATCGCTGGGCAGCCGCCGGGGCCTGATTCAACACAGGATAGCCCTCGGCTACGTACTCGCTGGGGTCAGGCTGGATCTCGTCCAGATGGTACGAGTTCTTAGCGTCCGTATTGATACCGGGCCAGCGAGCGCCGTAGAGATAGTGGCCGGTCTGGGCTGGCGAGAGGGGCAGCTTGCCGAACTGGGGAATACCACGCACCCGCGGTACATCCGGCTCGGGTGGCTCGATGTAAAGATCATCAGGCACCCGAGTGTAACCCATGCGCTGCAGATCCGCTTCGCTCAGATTCAACTGAACCAGGCCTTCGTCGGAGAGAGCTTTCACCGCCCGACGTGGTACATAATAGACCTTGGGGAAGAAACGCCCACGCTCAACCAGCAGATAGGTCGGGAAACGAGCCTGAATCGTTCCCAGCCAGCTCCCACGCGCATCAACCACGTCCATACCCAGCTTGAAAGGCGAGCGATCGCGCGCCTCGGCGGGCGCAGGCACATACAGCGGCGGCAGAGACCTGAAGGGGTCCTCCAGTCCCCAACCGACCATGAATGCAATCACGAAGATGCCCGCCACCAGCGCTAGCCCAAGCGAGAGCAGAGGGGCGCTGTTCAACAAGAGCAGCACACAAAAGACCGCGGCCACCGCCACAGCCAACAACAGCGGCCAATAGCTTGGCCCGGGGGTATGAATGTGCTCTTCCCCGTCCTCGCCCTCAACATCGAGCAAGGTCGCATGAATCTCGTCGGCAATTGAACCGACAGTCTGAGGAGACCTGTCCATACAGCTCCTGTTCCTCGCTTCAAATGGCACTCACCGGCGAGCAGGGGCTAATAGAAGATACCGCTGACTCGTCAGTGAGCGAAGCTTGCTTCCTGAAGACCGGGATAAGATAGAAGAAACTCCCCCTACCAAATACCATAGCACATAAGCGCAAGCGCGAAGCCCATCGCTCGCACTTAAGTATAGCACATCTCCCCATAGAGAGACACGCCAGCCAGAAGGAAGGGGGACCGGAAGGCGGTTCTAGCAACCTGACAAGCAAGCAAACCTGAGAGAGCGAGCGAGCAAGCAAGCAAGGAAGAGGCCCCCCTTTCCATCAGCAAACAAAGCTGCCCCTTCACCTCCGCCACGGCCTCTCGCTTGATTTTGGGCGCAGGCTGGGGTAAGCTTACTGATAGGTGATTCACCTTTCATATTTGGTAGTAAAGGAGGCCCAGCAAAGCGATGCCCACCTCAGTCCTTTTGCCCGGCATCAGCCAGAGGCGCTGCCGCACAGCCCGCTTGGAGACGGCCTATCTCGAAGCGGGAAGCGGAGAGTCGACGCTCATCCTGATCCACGGTAACTGCTCCTCGTCACTCTTTTTCCAGGACCTGATGCTTGCCCTGGCGGCCCTGGGCTATCACGTCTATGCGCCCGACATGCGCGGCTACGGCGACAGCCAGGCGCTCCCTATCGACGCCACCCGTGGCGTCCGCGATCTCTCAGATGACCTGGCCAGTTTCGCGGAGGCCCTAGGACTGAGCGACTTCCATCTTCTTGGCTGGTCGCTTGGGGGCAATGTAGCTATGCAATATGCGATTGACTATCCGGGCCGGCTACACAGCCTCATACTCGAAGCGACCGGCTCTCCTTTTGGCTTCGGGGGGACACGCGACGTCGCCGGTCGCCCCGTCTGGCCAGATTTTGCCGGCAGCGGTGGCGGGACCGCCAACGCTGATTTTGTGCAGCGTCTGGCTGCTGGTGATCGTAGTGCCGAGCAAGGCTCACCGCGGGCCGTCATGAACAACTTTTACTTTAAGCCGCCCTTTCGGGTTACTCCCGAGCGCGAAGAGATCTATGTGAGCGCCATTCTCTCCACGCGCACCGGCTCAGGTAACTACCCGGGCGACTCTGTGCCATCGCCAAACTGGCCCTACGTCGCACCGGGTCGCCAAGGAGTCAATAACGCCCTTTCCCCTGCCTATCTTAAGCAAGAGGCCTTGACCGACCTCAGCCCCAAGCCACCCATTCTCTGGATTCACGGTGCTGACGACCGCATTGTCTCTGATGCCTCCCTCTTTGATCTCGGCTATCTTGGGCAGCTTGGCATTGTGCCTGGCTGGCCGGGGCCTGACCAGTACCCCCCGCAGCCAATGAAGGCCCAGATTCGACACATCCTGGAGCGCTATCGTCAGCGAGGAGGAGTCTATCACGAACTCCTGCTCAATGACTGCGGGCACTCCCCACACATTGAGAAGCCGCAGCAGGTCCTGGAGGCCATGCGCGATTTCATGGCCGCCCACAGCTAACAGTGGCTGGAGAAGAGAGCGAGCGGCCCAGCGTCTCGCCGGGTGGCCCCGCGCGCTGGCAGCCTGGTGCGGCCCAGGCCCAGCGCGGCGGCGCGCTGCTTGCTCACCTTCCCTCGCTCGACCGAGACAGCGTCCTGAACGTCTCGGAGCATCTTGGGCTAGCTCGTGCTGGCCCTGGCCTGACTACCCCTGACCGATCAGCTCCTCCATTTGCGTCAAGTGCGTCTCGAACAGGCGCAAGGCCTGGCGCACCGGCGCCGGTGTTGTCATATCAACCCCAGCCCGTCGCAGCAACTCAATGCTATAGTCCGAGGAGCCGGAGCGCAGGAACTGCAGGTAACGCTCAACTGCTGGCGCACCCTGCTCCAGAATCTGCTGAGCCAGCGCGCAGGCCGCCGAAATGCCTGTGGCGTACTGATAGACGTAGAAATTGTAGTAGAAATGGGGAATGCGGGCCCACTCAATATCGATCAAATCATCGATGACTACCTCGGCTCCATAGTACTTCTCATTAAGGCGGTGGTAGAGGCGGCTCAGCGTATCTGCTGTCAGCGGCTCGCCCTGCTCAGCCAACTGATGAATCTGATGCTCAAACTCAGCGAACATCGTTTGACGGAAAAGTGTCCCGCGGAAATCCTCCAGCGAATGATTCAGAATCGCCAAGCGTTCCTCACGGCTCTCCGTAGTCTTCAGCAAGTACTCTGTCAGCAGTGTCTCATTTAAAGTCGAGGCCACCTCGGCCACAAAGATCGTGTAGTCCCCATAGACAAACGGCTGATGGCGGCGCGTATAGTAGGAATGCAGCGAATGCCCTAGCTCGTGAGCCAGGGTATACATGCTGTCACGGTTCCCCTGAAAATTGAGCAGGATGAAAGGACGGGTTCGATAAGCGCCGCCGCTGTAGGCCCCCCCGCGCTTGCCGGGCGTCTCAAAGACATCGATCCAGCGTTCACTGAACGCCTGCTTAAGCACACTGACGTACTCATCTCCCAAAGGGGCGAGCGCGGCGATGATGGTATCGCGTGCCTGCTCATAGGAGATTTCCTGGAGCGTCTCCTTGACGATCGGCACGTAGAGATCATACATATGCAGCTCATCGAGCTGGAGCATACGCTTGCGCAGGCGCAGATAGCGGTGGAGCAGCGGCAACTCCTCATTGACCGTCTCGATGAGCATATCGTAGACGCTCTCAGGGATATTGTAGCGAGCTAAAGCGCGCTCACGGCCCGAGCGATAGCCTCGCTGCCGAGTGTAAAACATATCCGTTTTAATATGTCCGGCCAGGGTTGCAGCGATCGTATTGCGCTGCTTAAGAAAGGTCCCGTGCAGGGCCTCAAAAGCCTCCTTGCGCACACGCCGATCGGAGCTGCGGATAAAAACCAGGTAGTTCCCCTTCGTCAGCTCCACTTCCTCGCCCTGCTCATTGCGAATGGTAGGCAGATGGAGATCGGCGTTATCGATCATCGTAAAGATGGTATCGGGCGTCTCTGCCATCTCGCCGGCGGCTGCCAGCACTGCCTCCACCTCGGCGGAGCGGATATGCGGACGCTGGCGAGTGAGGTCGTGCAATTGATGCTCATAGAGCGCCAGCCCCGGGGTCTCACGCAGATAGCGCTCTAGTTCCTCCTGGGGCACGGCCAAAATCTCAGGCTCGATAAAGGAGGTCACTGTCGAGGCCCGTACGTAGAGCTGCAGGGCGCGATCATACATTCCCTGATAATGGCTATTGCTGGTATCCTCATCTTTACGCATCGAGGCGTAGACCAGCAACGTCTCCAGCCGCTCGAAAAACTCATCCCGTCGGCGCAGCACGGTCAGCAAGGCCTCACCGCTCTGGGCCAGCGTACCCTTGAGGGCCTCCAGACCTGGCAGCAGCTCTTGCAGCTCCTGATACTCTCGTTCCCAATCTTTATCAGTCGCGAAGACGCTTTCCAAATCCCAAGTATACTCTTTAGGAATATCGCTCCGTTTCTTCCAGGTTTGCAGCATCTCGCCTCCTCAAAAAGCGACCATAGACTGAAGAAAGTGTTTTCATTGTAGCAGAAAAGTCATAGACACGCGTAGTGGCGAGCGCACAAGCGAGCAGAGTCGAGCTGAGACGGACCGAAGCAGCGAGGAGAAAGGGAGCTGCGCAGTGGCACAGTGGCGCAGGCTGAACCGTGCCACTCGCTCAAGATAAGGGGTGCTGATAAGTGAGCACCGGCAGGCGGCAGCCGCGACATCAGGCCCCTGGACTGAGGAAGACAGGGCATAGTCATCTAGCCGATCAACCTGGATTGAAACCGGCCCGCCGGTCTCGCCAGGTTGAACTCAGCCAGCGGAGAGCGAGCCGTGCTGCGCGCCGGGCCGGAGACTGGGCCAGATCAGCAGCCTTGAGAGCTGGCGAACGGCTACCAACCAAGGGCCAGGCCATCGCAGCGCGGATCGGCGGCGCCCTGGAGCACATGAGTGCCGGGCGAAATCAAGATCGCCTGAGCATGGCCCATATCATCCTCCCACGGCCCCCAGACTGTCACGCGGTGACCAAGCATCTCCAGACCAAGCGCCACCGCATTCGGGAAGCGCTGCTCCAGTGCCACCACCTCGCTCGCTGTACGTTCTAGACTTGGGTGGGCGCCCTGCTGTCCCTGGAGCAACTGTCGGCGCCCGCCTTGCTGCTGCAGGAGGCCGCTGCGCCAGCGCGGCGCGTTGAGTGCCTGCTGAATATTCAAGCCAAAGTCGATCACCGCTGTCAGCAACTGCACATGAATCTGTGGTTGCGCATCCGCTCCCATCGTCCCCAGCACCAAGAATGGTTCGCCGGAGCGCAAGACCAGCGCGGGGGTCAGCGTATGCATTGTGCGCTTGCCGGGCTGGAGATAGTTCGCATGACGCGGGTTCAGCGAGAAATAGGAGCCGCGATTATGCAGCAGCACCCCACTATCGCCGGCCACGATCCCGCTGCCCCAGCTAGAGAAAAGGCTCTGGATCAGCGAGACTGCATTTCCCTCGCCATCAACCACGCACAGATACATCGTGTCGCCGTCGCGCTCTGGTTCAGCCTCAACGTGGAAGGCCGCGCGCTGCGGATTGATGCGCGCTCGTTGCTGCTCAGCATACTCCTTGCTGAGCAGACGCTCTACCGGGATCTCCACAAAGGCCGGATCAGAGAGATAGCGGTCACGATCGGCAAAGGCCAGCTTCTTGGCCTCAATCATCAGATGCAGTGTCTCGGGACTCTGGTAACCGAGCGCCTTCAGATCATAGCCCTCCAAAATGTTGAGCATCTCCAGGACCGTCAGGCCCTGAGAATTGGGAGGGAACTCGCAGACCTCGTAGCCGCGGTAGGTAGTCGACAAAGGCGTCACCCAATCGGAATGATGCTCCCGGAGGTCCTCCAGGCTCAGCACACCGCCGCAACGTTGCACGTAGTCTACAAGCGTACGCGCCAGGGGACCACGATAGAAGGCCTCGCGCCCCTCACGGGCAAGCAGGCGATAGGTGCGGGCCAGATCGGGCTGACGCAAGATTTCACCGCAGGCTGGAGGCCGGCCCCCGGGCAGAAAGACCCGCGCCGTCGCTTCCCAGCGCTGCAGCACTGACTCAGCGGCGCGTTCCAGCCAGCCGGCCAATTTGGGTGAGATCGGGATGCCCTCCTCAGCGTAAGCGATCGCCGGAGCAAAAACCTCCTCGACCGGCAGTCGACCAAAGCGCTCCAGAGCCTCGAACCAGCCATCAACTGCGCCCGGAACCGTAATTGAGAGCGGGCCAATCGAGGGAATCTCTCGCAGTGAGTGCGCGGCGAAATACTCGGGAGTCAGAGCACGTGGCGCGCGCCCGCTGCCATTAAGGGCGTGCAGTTGCCGATTCCGCGCCTCCCAGATCAGCATAAAGACGTCGCCGCCCGCTGAGCAGGTTGGCGGATAGACCACAGTCATCGCCACATTAGCAGCGATGGCGGCATCGATGGCGTTCCCTCCGCGCTCCAGCACCTGCAGGCCGGCCCGAGTAGCCAGATAATGAGCGCAAGAGACCATTGCGTGTGTGCCAAAGACGGGTTGATCGGAGAGCATGGCAGGAGATCGCCTTTCGCACCGAGAGCCTTCGCCAGCCGCCTTCAAATGGAGCTTCCAGCAAGCTTAGTCGGCGTAGCTGACGAGGCAAGCCTACCTCCACAAAGGCATGCAGACCAGGCCAAAGCCAGATCAAATGCTAGGCTACCAGTCCAGAGAGCCTGGCTGGTGCCTCATCTGCTACCCATTATAGCATAGGCGGCGGTGAAGAAGGAGAGACAGAGATGGAGACTAGCCTGCGAGCGTGCGAGCGGAGGAAACGCCGGCGACTTGACGCCCCGGCCAGGTCTCGTTATCATGAGCCTGCTAACGAGCGTCAATTTCGTCCAGGAGGCGACCATGTTGTTCATAGCAGTCCTTGCCGCCCAGCCACTCTTCACCGTGACCCTGGCTCATTTAATCTATTTCATCATAGCCATTCTGCTCGGGATCATTGCCGAGACGATTATCGGCTGGCGCTTACCCTATGGCATCCTTGGGGCGGTCCTCTGTGCCTTCATCGGCATTCTCATTGCCATCATCTTGCCCTTTCGCATCGGTGGAGAAGTTATCATCTTCGGCGAGCCGATTGCCCTGACCCAGGCGATCATTGGGGGGGCCATTCTTCTCACCATCTGGCACCTTGTAACTTACCGCCACTGGCGTCATCGCCATCGTTACTACCGTGGCTATCGCTACCGCGAGTATGGCGAGCGACGCGACTGAGAGGGCGGGGTAGCTCAAGCGAACCTGGCCCCACCCTCTCCCTCTAACCGATCAGTGCGGCTCAAAGAGAGAAAGAGGCCGAACGAGAGACAGCGGACTCACGAGGTCGGCTGGCTCTCTTCGGCGGAGCTACCTGGTTCGGCGGAGCTACCTGGCTCGCTGGAGGGGCCTGGTGCTAATCCTTCAGTGCTGATGGCTGGAGCATCGTGAGCGGCCAGGTCCAGACCAGGCAAAGGGCGGCTCTGGCTCTGACCGCTGGTGACTGGTCGGGGCAGCGTGGGGGCAGCGGGCGTTGGCTCCGCCTGATGGCCATTGCGGGCCACTGCCGCGCTCGCACGTTGGAGAAGCTGAGCTTCTGCCAGCTCGCGTACGCGCTGGACATGGTTCTTATGGCAGATCAGGGTCTTATCCTCAAGGGCCACCACGATCACATCCTCCAGACCGACCGTGTAGATCTCCCGCTGTGTCGTGTTGTAAACAAAGACATTCTGGCTGCCGAGGGCAAAGTGATGACCAATGCCGCGCAGGCCATTGCCGTCAGCGGCGTAGAGCGCTCCATACTGTTCCCAGTTCCCCACATCGCTCCAGCCGATATCGACAGGGATCACTACCAGCCGATCGGTTTTCTCTAGCACGCCGTAGTCGATCGAAATCGAGGTCAAGGAAGGCCACAGTTCCTCTAACAGTGCCCGCTCCGCTGCGGTCCCCATTGCCTCCACAATGCGCGTCACCTGCTCCGCCAGAGCCGGGAGATGTTTGCGCACCTCCGCCAGAATGGTCTCAGCCTGCCAGATGAACATGCCGCTATTCCAGACATAGTGTCCATCTTGAAGATAGCGTTCGGCGGTAGCCAGATCAGGCTTTTCGACGAACTGCTCCACCCCGAAGGCCTGGTGACCGTAGCCAGCGGCCACGGGGGCGGCAAAGCGAATATAGCCGTAGCCGGTCGCCGGCTCGCTAGGGCGGATACCCCAGGTCACCAGGTAACCGCGTTGGGCAAGCTGGTAGCCGAGGCGGATCGCACGCTGAAACGGCTCCAGCTTGGTGATGACGTGGTCGGCGGGAAAGACCGCCATCACTGCCCGCGAGGAGCGACGGGCTAGCAATGAAGCTGCCCAGGTGATGGCTGGGGCCGTATTGCGCCCAACCGGCTCCTCTAAAATGTGCTCGGGCAGCACCTCCGGCAGATGCTGGCGCACTAACGCGCTAAAAGCCCGCCCGGTGACTACCCAGACCCGTTCTCGCGCTACCAGAGTTCTCACTCGCGCCAGCGTCTCTTGAATCATGCTGCGGCCTCCCGGAAGAGGCAAGAACTGCTTGGGGAACTCAGGGGTGCTCAGCGGCCAGAGCCGTGTTCCGCTGCCGCCTGCCAGGATGACAGCGTGTAAGTCTTCCATCTATCTACCTCGATCGCTCAGAATGGTGCACACCTACAATGGTGTTTGCCGATCCACGAAAGGAAAAGCAAGAGGTGAGAACTAGCGTCTTCTCCCCCCAACCTCCGACCACCACCAGATGCTTGCTCGCTCAAGGTGATGTCCTATCATAGCAACAGAACGAGTACGCTCTCAAGAAAGGCACGACTCACCGGGGACAATTCTACCACGAGAGCGACCGGGGGCGCAGAGGGGGGAGGGCTTCACCCAAATGGGGGAAGCTGACACTATGGCTCAGTTCAAGGGCTTGACTTGTCTGCCCAACCTGTTATTCTCTAAAAGAAGCCGCACGAGAACGACGGCAGGACTCTCAGGAAGAAACAGTATGTGATCCACGAAAAAGAGGAATAGCACCTGGATGGCAGAAGAAAGCAACAAGTCAACTCCTTACTATGGCTGGCAGTATGATCAGGAGCAACTGGGAGCAGGAGCCGCAGGGACGACGGGCGCGAATCTGCCTCCCGCCTCGCTCCCGCCGCAGCAGCCAGTCTATCCTCCCCAGGTGCCTTCTGGTGGTAGGGTAGGGGCTCAGCCAGAGCGCTCGTATCAAGAGCAGCATCTGCCGGATATGGGTGGCTCGCTGGGCTATGGGCAGGGGATGGAGTATCTCTACGCCAATGTGCCACAGCCCTCGCAGCCGTTGCCAGCCCTGCGCCAGGCGCGTTTGCAGCAACTACGTGAGGAGCGGCTGCGTCGACAACAGCGACGTGTGCAGCAGCCGGATCTGAGCGAGCTGATTCAGCGCAAGGTCTTCAAGCGACGCATGGGCGATTTAGCGCCTCTCCCGCCGTCCAGCCTGGGGAACCAGCCTGGTGGGGCTGCGGGAGCGGGTGGCGCTCAGGGCCAGGCTCAGGCTCAAGTCCCGTTGCCAGCTCCGGGAGCGCAGGCAGCCAGGTCAACGGCCTCGGCCCCTGTCGCGCCTGCTGCCGCTTCGACGACCTCCGCGCCCGCCATGCAGCCGGCTTCCGAGCCAGCTCAGGATACTGCTATGATCCGGCGGGTGCAGGTGCGGAATGCGGCCTTTATTCTCACGGGGGCCTTTGTGGCCAGCCGTGTTCTGGGGCTGCTACGCTCTTCCATGTTCGCGGCCGTCTTTGGAACCGATCCGACCTCCGGCGCTTTCTACCAGGCCTTTCTTTTGCCCGATACGATCTTTAACATCGTGGCCGGAGGCGCGCTTAGCTCGGCTTTCATCCCGGTCTTTACGCGCTACATGGTCAGCGATCGTGATGAGAAGACGGCCTGGCACGTTGCCAATACGGCCTTGACGCTGGCCACGACCATTATGCTGATCTTTGCTCTGATCGGCTTTATCTTTGCCAATCAGATTGTCCCTCTGTATAATCCCAATGTTAGCCCGAGCGAGCTGAGCCTGATCATCTCCTTGACGCGCATTATGCTCTTCCAGGCGGTGATTCTCGGTAGTGGGGTAATTGTCAGTGCCGTCCTGAATGCACAGCAGCATTTTACGCTCTACGCCTTGGGCACGGTCCTCTATAACGTCGGACTGATTATCGGTCTCCTACCGGGGCTAGTGTTGGCCCTCCTCGGTCATCGCAATTCGCTCGTGGCTGTCTACTGTGCCAGTGCTGGTGTGGTGCTGGGGGCCTTGCTGCAAGTCGGTATTCAGATCCCTGGCCTGCCTCGGGTGGGTATGCGTTTTCGCCTCTCCTTTGATTGGCGTCATCCGGGCGTCTTGCAGATTGGGCGTCAGATGATCCCGCGCATTATCAATGCGGCCATGCTGTCCACGACGACCTTTGTCGATCGCGCCCTGATCTTGCTCTTGGGAACCCTGGTAGCTGCGGGCACCCTTGGTCAGCAGACCCTGCTTGGCTTTATCACCGCCTACTACTACGGCTTCTCGCTGATGCTGCTGCCACTTGGTATCTTCGGAATGGCCATTTCAACGGCGGCCTTCCCGACAATCGCCGAGTATGTGGCGCGTGGGCGTCTCGAGCGGGCGCGCAGCATTGTAATGGAAACATTGCGCGGCATTCTCTTCTTGTCGATCCCTTCCAGCCTGGGCTTGATCGTGCTGGCGCTGCCCATTATCCAGACCCTCTATCAGCATGGCGCTTTTGGCCTGGAGAGTGCTCAAATTACCGCTATTCCCTTGTCAATGTTTGCCATCGGCCTGGCTGGTCAGGCTGCTGTGGAGATTCTCACGCGCTCTTTCTATGCCCTGCGCGATAGCAAGACACCGGTCATTGTCAGTGTCGGCCAGTTTATCTTTAAGATCGCTCTGGGGCTGTTGCTGATTAATGCCTTTGCTCGCCTGTGGGGGGCTGCCTGGGGCATGGGAGCCTTAGCGCTCTCGACCTCGATTGCGGGCCTCTTGGAGGCCACCGTCTTGCTCTGCCTTATTCATCAGCGCATCGGCGGGCTGATTACTCGCGAGCTGGGCATTTTTTTGAGTCGAGTGCTGGTGGCGACCGGCGTGATGGGTCTGGCTGTCTTGCTAGTCCGTCTGCTGCTGGATTTTCTGCTGAATACGACTGATCCGACGCGCCCGATGATTACGCATGGTGGCCTGATTCAGGTGCTGGTGGCCCTGGTCAAGCTGCTGATTGAGATGGCTGTGGGTGTGATGGTCTATCTGCGCGCGGCGCGTCTCCTTAAGATCGAGGGGCAGATCGAGCTGCTTGGTCCTGTGCGGCGCTTGCTGGCTCGCTTCAAGTTATCCTGGATCTAGGGAAGCGGCGCGCCTTACTGGCCGCGTGCTGAGTTTGCCGGGCTGGGACGGTGGACCAGCCCGGTGACAACAAGTTGCCAGCCGTTTGGCGCTGGCTGGCTGGCTGTGCAGAATATGGGTGACAGACAGAGAGGGTTGCTACTGCGATGGTCAAAGAAATGCGCCTCGCCTTGATTGGCTTTGGTACGGTCGGCCAGGGGTTGGCCGAGTTGCTTATGGAGAAACGGGAGTGGCTGCGGGCAGCCTATGGACTCGATGCGCGCCTGGTGGCGGTGGCGACGGCTCGTTCTGGCTTCTTGGCCCGCGCTGAAGGGCTGGATGAGGCGGAACTGCTTAGACTGGCTGCTAGCGGTCAGCCTCTGACGGCCTATACGGCTCCTGGTATGCGGCATTGGCCAACGGTTGGCGAGGGATTGGCGGCCACGGGGGCCGATGTGCTGATTGAGGTGACAGGGACGAACCTGCATGATGGGGAGCCGGGCTTGAGCCATATTCGCCAGGCTCTGGAGCAGGGAATGCATGTGATTACGGCCAATAAGGGGCCGGTGGCGCTGGCGGCTCACGAGCTGCTGGCCTTGGCGGCGCGCAAGGGGGTGCAGTTGCGGATGGAGGCAACAGTGATGGCTGGCACACCAGTGCTGAGCACGCTGCGTGAAGGCCTGGCCGGCGCCCGGATTCTCGGGCTCTCGGGCATCCTCAATGGAACGACCAACTATATCTTGACAGCGATGAGCCAGGGACGCGACTATGCTGAGGCTCTGGCAGAGGCGCAGCGCCTGGGCTATGCAGAGGCCGATCCTACTGCCGATGTCGAGGGCTACGATGCTCTGGCCAAGACATTGATTCTGGCTGCCCTGGTTTTCGGTGTGCCGTTGCGGGCTGAGCAGGTGCAGCGCCGCGGCATCTCAGGGATTACGCAGGAGGAGATCCGCGCTGCCCAGGAGCAGGGTCGCCGGATCAAATTAGTGGCCTCGCTGCGGCTGCGCCAGGCTGATCAGAGGCCGGAGCTGCCAGTGGAAGCCCGCGTAGAACCTCTGGCTTTGCCACTAGAGCACCCCTTGGCTCGCGTCGATGGCGTCATGAATGCCCTGACTATTGAAAGCGATACCCTCGCCTCTGTAACCGTCATTGGCCCCGGCGCGGGTCGTCGCCAAACAGCTCAGGGGCTGCTTGCTGATTTGCTCGCCATCGCTCGCAACTGCCAGACATAAAGAAAAAGCAAAGAAAGATTAGCTCAGGCTCTGGCCTTCAGCGTCTCTCTGGTGGCCGGAGAGAAAGGAACTAAGGGGAAAGCTAGAGCTTCTCGTCCTGGGAGTTGGGAGGCTTCGTCTGGGCCTGTCCTGCCGGGCTGGACCGGGGCCGCGGCGGATCAGGCTGGCCTGGTATCCGAAAGACACACTCGAGCGATCCAAAGCGCAAATGATCGCCATGCTGCAATAGCTCGGCCTTGAGTGGCTTGAGCCGCAGGCCGCCCAGCCAGGTTCCATTATGACTCTTGAGATCCTCGATGTAAAAGAAAGTTTCCTCGAAATGGATACGGGCGTGCTGGCGTGAGACCATCATCCGCGGATCAATGGGGGTTAGATCGATGTCGGGATAGAGATGGCGGCGCGGGTCGGCACGCCCAACCACGCTATTGCGTCCCCTGATTGCAAAGCGCTGGGGACGCTCACCTCCCTCAAAGCAAAGATAGGCTAAGACACCCTCCTCGGATTGCTCCCTCTGGGGGAGACTGCTGGCTAGGGGCTGTCCTGGCGAAACTTGACCGCCGGCAAGCTGGAGCTGGGTCTTTTCCTGGGTGAGGTCATGGTCTATTGCTGTCATTTCGCGCGTAGCGGAAGCCTGGAACGGCTGAGCGGCGGAGGCCAGCAGGGTGATCTCACCAAAGGCCGGCACGCGCTCCGGTGGCGGTGGAATCTGAATCTCGTTGAGGGCATGCAGAAAGGCTTGGGCCGAGGCGAAACGCTGCTGAGGCTGCTTGGCCAAGGCATGCTCCAGCACGGCCTGGATGATGTTCGGCGTATTATGGTGATACAGCTCTAGGTGGGGCAGCGGTGCGCTCGCTTGCAGAAAGGCAGTTTCCGCTATGGTGCGCCCGACGAAAGGCGCGCGCCCCGTCACTAGCTCGAAAAGCACGAGAGCGGCGTGGTAAACATCGCTCCACGGACCGGGTGGTTGCCCCGCAATCTCCTCGGGCGCTAAATAGCGTGGGTCAAAGAAGCTGATATCATCGGGCTGCTGACTCTGAGGAGTGACCCCCAGGGCGTTGACAAGCAGACGCAGGCCCAGATCATCGATCTGGACATAGTCGCGAAACTCAATGACCTGCACGGTAATCAGGGAAGGACGCAAATCCAGGCCGATCAGGCCCTGGGCTTGCAGGGCCTCGACGCCCTTGAGGAGCTGGCGCACAATGTCGAGTGCACGCTGCAGATCGATCTGCTCGTGATCCATCAGATAGCGGAGGCTCACGCCGCGTGGCGGGTCAGTCACCACATAAAGCAGTTGACCATCAAGGCCCCACGTGTAGAGTGGCAGCACCGCCGGCGAATGGACCTGGCGGCGTCGCTCCAGCAGTGCAAAAAGACCCTGAAGTCGCTGCGGGTCTGGGGGGACAGTGGGGGGCAGAGGAATCAGATGTAAGCCCACCACGTCGTTGGTGTTGCGGTTATAGGCTGTGCAACTGGTGACTGCCGAACCGGCCCGCGTCAGCACTTGCCCGACAAGGTAAATACCGGCCACCAGGCGGGGAAACTGCTGTGCCATCGCCTTGTGCCCCTTCTGCTCTGGCTCTAACTAGCGCACTGACATACCATCTCAATCGTCGTTCGGCCAGTCTTGCTTGCTTGGCCTGAGCGCTTCCCCTAAAGGATGAGGAGGGAGGAGCAGCCCGCTAGGTCCTGCGAGATAGCTGCCCCTCACGCCTCTGAAGACGCTGCTCTCTCTAGTTATAGAGATTTTTGCGGATGTAGTCAATAATGAGCTGCCAGTTATTGTTTGCTGGCAGCAAAATGTACTGTCCATCCGCTGACTGCGAGTCGACCAGGACATTCTGATTACTCAGACCAATGCGATGAGCCTGGTTCAGATCCATCTTCAGCGAGAACAGGCCGAGGTCAGTCAGGGACATATTCGTATAGATGGTATGCTTCAGGGCATCCATAGCGTCGAAGAGGTGGGGCCAGGTTGACCACTGCTTTACCTTGCTGATCACCGCTTTAATGATGATCATCTGGCGAGCCGAGCGGGCGAAATCGGTGCCCTCAGCGGGATTGTCCAGCGACTCGCGAGCGCGGGCGTAGCGGATCGCCGTCTCGCCGTCCATGTGCTGCATGCCCTTAGAGAAATGCACCTTAATCCAGCTCGCGTCGATATTGGGATCATCGTTCTTCGGATAGAGGGCGGTAAACGAATCGGGGACATAGACATCGATGCCGCCGATAGCATTGATTAAATCGCGGAAGCCCTCGAAATCGATGGTCATCCAGTACTTGACATCGAGGCCGGTGATCAGAGAGACCTTCTGAGCTGCAGCGTTGCCGCCTGCCACGGGGTCCTTCCCCTCGTTAGAGGCCACCTCATAGACGCTATTGATCTTGCCATAGTGGCCGGAGCCAGAAGGCACCTGAACCCACAGATCGCGTGGAATCGAGATGAGCGTTGTGTGTTGAGAGGACGGAATGAGGCTCATGAGAACCATCGAGTCGGTCAGGTAAGCGCCTGGGTGGTCGCCACCGCCAAAGCCCAGCACCAAGAGATTGACCCGCTCCGAGGTTGACATAAAGCCTGTCTGTGTGCTCAGCGGGGCCTGCGTCGAAATGGCTGAACCGAAGGCGAGCACACGCTGAAGCACAGAGATGGAGAAGCCCGCGAGCACGATCACCACCAGCAGCAGAGAAAGACAACCGATGGCACAGCCACGCCGGCGTAAAAGTGAGCGGCGCGGACGTGCCGCAGGTGTGGCCAGCGCGGGATAGCTGCCTGGGTAAGGCTCCGTGCCAGGGCGGCGCGGCGGTGTATAGACTCCCCCACGGTAGGTCTGGTAGCCTTGGTAACCGGGTGGTGGCTGGCGCCTGCCTGCTGGCTGACCCCCAGCTGAATCATGAAAACTCCCTATGATCAACTTCCCCTGCCCCCCACTTCCGGGAGGTGGGGCAGAAGGAGGGACTGGCTCCGTCGGATCATCATGCGGATAAGTGGGATATTCCGGCATGTTCTTCCCTTCTTAATAGTAACGCTTCTGTAGTCACATCACTCCTACCTTCCTCCTCCCAGCATTGCCTACCTACAGAGAAGCAGGTGCACCCCCTTTCTCTGATAGATAGAAACGTAACGACCCCGGGGAAGTTACAGCCTCTATTTGCGGGACCAGTCCAGAATGGCTGAACGATCTTTCCCATAGCGTGCCGCGACGATCTCAGCCATAATCGCGAGCGCCATCTCCTCAGGCGTCTTGGCTCCAATATTCAGGCCGATAGGCGCATGAATGCGACTCAGTTGCTCATCGGTCAGCCCTTGCTGCTTGAGTCGCTCATTGCGCTCCTGGCTTGTCTTGCGACTACCGATAGCACCGACATAGCCGACCTGGCGCGAGAGCACCACCTTTAGCGATGGCTCATCGAACTTAGGATCGTGGGTCAAAATCGCGACCGCCGTTGAGGGATTCAGATCCATCTGGGCCAGGACTTCATCGGGCCAGGCTACAATCAACTCATCGGCGTGGGGGAAGCGCTCACGCGTTGCGAAAGCCGAGCGAGCATCGATCACCACTACACGATAGCCCAGCGTGCGGGCGAAAGTTGTTAGAGGAATGGCGATGTGACCAGCCCCGACGATGATCAGCCGTGGAGGAGGAGGGAAGCCCTCGATAAAGACCTCGAAAGTCTGCTCGCCCAGCGTGTAGAGCCGTGTACCCGGTTCGCCGATCCAAATAGCCTGAGCGGCATCTGCTGCCACCTGGGCCTCTAGCTCTGGGAGGCCGAAGGAGCCATGAAAGCTCTTATCAGGGAAAACCAGGAGCTTCGCGCCGATCCCCTGACCCGACGAGGAGCGCACCAAGGTTGCGAGGGCGACGCCGCGCTCCTGGGCCAGTTGCTGCTTTAGTTCTTCATAAAGACTGCTCATAGGCCACCAACTCCTGAGCGAGCGCAGCGAGAGAGAATCACGCTCTTCTCCTCACACGGGCCGCTGCGCTCTGCCGACGCTACCAATCGAGACGTTCGACAAAAACATGGATTGTTCCGCCGCAGGCCAGGCCAATCTGCTCAAAGTTCTCCTCCTCGCTGATGCCAAACTCGAGCATCTGGGGCTTGCCATCCTTAATGACCTGCAGGGCTGTCTCAATCACTGCCGGCTCCACGCACCCACCGCTAACAGAACCGCTAATCTCCCCCTTCTCGCTAACAGCCAACTTGGCTCCCGGGCGGCGAGGAGCCGAACCGGCTACCGAGACGACTGTCGCCACGGCCACGCGCTCACCACGCGCGCGCCAGCGCTCCACATCTGGCAGGATATCGCGCATAAGGAACACCTCCGCAAGCAAACAAACACAGAGGAAAGCCAATGGCGCCCGCACGCCCCCACCGGCATCACCGACCTCTTCAAGCGAGCTGCAACTCTCTCAGGGGGCGTTGCTGCTTAGGAATTGAGGCGGCTCCAGGCCTTGACCGCCTCACGGCGGGCCGCGGGCGTGCGCACCGGGCGCCGATCATCAATGCGCTCCAGCAGCTTGCCAAGCTTGATCAAGCTATCGAGATTGTGGGCAGGCAAGAAATCATCAATGTAAGGTAGGGCCGTCTTCATACCGATAGTCAACGGGCGGTAGTCGGGCGAGCCAAGCAACGGATTAAGCCAGATCAAACGATGGCAACTATGCTGCAGACGGTCCATCTCGGCGCGCAGCAGGTTGGCATCGCCGCGATCCCAGCCATCGCTGATAATCAGCACAACGGCGCCGCGACCCAAAACGCGCCGGGCCCACTGCTGATTGAACGTATGCAACGCCTCGCCAATGCGTGTGCCCCCCGACCAGTCCTGAACTGTGCGCGAAACCTCACGCACGGCGTCATCGACATCGCGCCGCTTCAATTGGCGTGTAATGCGAGTCAGACGCGTACCGAAGACGAAAGCTTCCACATTCAGCAAGCCATTTGAGATCGTGTGGATGAAGTGGAGCAGCAGACGAGAATAGAGACTCATTGAGCCGCTAATATCGCAGATAATGACGAGCGGGCGCGGCTTCAGCTTATTCTCGCGCCAGGTTAGCTCAAGCAGCTCTGCGCCATATTTCAGATTGCGACGCACGATGCGCCGCATATCGGGATAGTCGCCCTTACGCACCGGGCGCTTACGACGCGTCGGACGCAGACCCAGGTTCCAACGCATCTCGGCCATCAAGCGCTTGGCCTCTTGGACCTCCTCCCAGGTGAACGACTCGAAATCCTTCTTGCGCAGCAGCTCAAGGGCGCTATAGGCTGTACCCTGGGGGGTGGCCTGGTCATCTTCCCGCTCTCCAGTCTGCTCATCGAGCAAGCGCCGTCGTTCGCTCTCCTGCTCGCCCACGCGCAGCTCACGCTGCTGATTGTCGGCATTGAGATGCTCGGCGAGGCGCTTGCGCTCCGAGGGAGGAAGACGAATCTGGCGATCATCGCGGCGTGCCGCACCGGCATCAGGCGGGCGATTCTGACGGTCGCGTGTCAGCCAATAATAATTGAAGAGCTGATCAAAAAGCGTCTCTTGTTCATGCCGGTTCAGAAGCGAGCATTTCAGCGTATAATAGAAATCGGTCGGATTCGTAATATCGATCTCATTGAGGGTCTCGGCCAAATCAAGCACCTGCTGCGGACCGACCTCGATCCCCGACTCCCAGAGCAGATGACCGAACTCAGTCAAGCGGTAAAGCAAGCGCTCACCGCGTTCCAGCTCCAGAGAAGAGAGCGGGGGGGTCAGAGCTGCCGCAGCCCTTGAGGCGGACGCGGGCCGGAGGCCGTCCTCTCCGGGTGGCAGAGGGGAGGAAGACGGGCTACTCTCCCCCTTTGGGAAGAACAGGGGATCGTCAAGGTGCTTGAAGTTGTGGGCATCCATAAGCAACTGCGGTCACAGGCTTGCGCTGCGGGCCTTCTCAATCAACTTGCCAAGGTTGTTTCCGCCAACCTTCAGCACGTCATCCTGATACTTGAGCAGGGCGCCGAGGGTGTCGCGTACCGTTCCCTCGACCAGCTCTAGCTGATTGAGCGCTAGCAGCGAGGCAATCCAGTCAAGTGTTTCAGCAACGCCGGGGGCCTTGAACAGATCGAGCGCGCGCAGTTCGCGCACGAAGGCGCAGACCTGTTTTGCCAGCCGCTCGGGCGCCTCCGGCATGCGTGTGAGCACAATGGAATATTCCTTTTCCAGCGTTGGGTAGTCGATCCAATAGTAGAGACAGCGTCGTCGCAGCGCATCGTGGATCTCGCGCGTGCGGTTCGACGTAATCACTACAACCGGCGGCTCCTTGGCTGCGATCGTCCCGATCTCGGGGATCGTAATCTGGAAGTCCGAGAGCAGTTCCAGCAAGTAGGCCTCGAACTCCTCGTCGCTGCGGTCCAGCTCATCGATCAGAAGAACTGGCGCCTTGGAGTTAGCCGGGTCGATAGCCTGCAGCAGGGGGCGCTTAATCAAGAAATCAGGCCCAAAGATCTCCTTCAGCTCCTCCTGGCGCGTCGCTCCACTGGCCTCCATCAAGCGGATATAGAGCATCTGACGGGTATAATTCCACTCATAAACCGCCGTGCTGATGTCGATCCCTTCATAGCACTGCAAGCGGATCAGGCGCGTCTCCAATAGATCGGCCAAAACCTTGGCCACCTCGGTTTTGCCGACGCCCGGCTCGCCTTCAAGCAGCAGCGGCTTCCGTCGCTTGAGTGCCAGGAACACCGCTGTCGCCAGACTGCGATCAGCGACATAGCGCCGGGCAAACATCGCCCGCTGTACATCCTCGATGGAGGAAAACGGAAGAGCCAATGACTGCTGTTCCTGGTTCAACGAGAGCCTCCCATGAGCAAACGATCAACCTCTGATAGCGCCTAGAGAGCCGTGCAGTGCAAACAGACAGACGCGGCATGACCGACGAACGGGCGGGCACTGATCAGAGGGCACCGCTGTTCTCTGGCCAGCGTGACCGGTCACCGCTAGCCAGTGAGCAGACAGGCGCCGGGTGCTGTTGCGGTACATCATATTGTATGTTGCAAAGGCGAAGAGCGTCAAGGAAGAGGCTGGACCCTGGCGACCGGCACCAAACTCCGAGCACTGACCGGTAAAAGGCAAGGCTAGCTGTCCTGGCGACGCTCTGCGAGGATGCTGCGAACTAAAGGGACAAGCAGGGGCAGGTTTGTCTGGGAGGCTTTCCAGCGGCGAGGATACTGCTGCCAGCGTCCATTACGGAAGAGCCAGAGCTGTCCTCTGCGTTGCAAGCGCAGATCTCCCAGTTCTGCCCAGAAAACCGGCTCTTCTCCTTCATACCTTATGCCTGCCTGGTCAACAGCAAGGACTTTGTCGCCTACGAGAAAAGCGACCGCCTTGCCTTTTGCTAATCGCCCCTTCATTAGGGGTAATAGATATTCTTCCATTTTAGTGATTATTTGATTGCTCAATTCATGCGTGCAGAAGCTGAGCGGCCAGGAAAGCCTTTGATCCACACCTTCGGTGAGCGGCCAGGAGAAAAGGCCAGCTTCATCCTTATCCTCATCCTCGCTCTCGCTCTCATAAAATTCTTCATGCTTATCCTGACTGCTTCGCTTGTCTTCTGGCTCTAATCCTCCAACGCCGGTGACGTGTCCATGTGTTGTGTGAAGAACCCGAGCATCTTCCCAGAGGAGAAACTCCTGTAGCTTCCCCTGTTTTGCATGGAGCAAAGGCTGACCCAATCCACTCTCCTTGATTAAGAATTCTTGTTCCAGGCTGAGCTGAATGGGAGGTTTATCCTGCATCAATGTAGACCTCCTTCACGTAAATGCTTGCCGTGGAGGGAAGCAGTGAAAGCCTGCACTGTAAGGA
>NZ_JADGHT010000275.1 GCF_019683755.1 Thermogemmatispora sp.
TTTATATGTTTGCGAATCAGTACAATAGAATAAGAGAGTATTTACATTTACGTGGCGCGGCTGCTTGCCTAAGCCTTAGAAAAAGGAGAACGAGCGGTGGATAGCGTTATCGTCTGTGTGCATGGAAGAAGCGAACAGTGGCATTTGAAGGATCAGCTTCTAGCCGAGTTCCAAGGGGGAATCCTGGAGGGGTTAGAAAGGCTTCCCACGCCGGTCGCGATCGGGCGTGAGCGCATCCTGTTAGCTTTCTACGGCGACCTCTTTCTCCCTGATGCTGTCCTTACCTCGACGGCTGGGGGAACGGCTGGTCAGCGGCTAAGCGCAGCGGCAACCTGGTCAGGAGCAGTGAGTAGCTATCGTGGGTCAACAGTCCAGAGTGCCCAATGCACAGCGCATACGGCTGCAGACCCGCTTTACCAGATCAATGTTGCGCGGGCCATTCTGCGAGAAGCTCACCGGCGGGGCTTGATTGAGAGTGGAGGCGCCGGAAGGGACCAGCATCTACCGCAGGCTGTGGCCCCCTATAGCGGTGGCGGTCTCATCTGGTTGCACTCCCTTCTCGTGCACATTCTCCAGGGACTAGAGCACATTTTCGGGGCGCCTCGCGAGCTGTTGCGGCTCTTTGTCAGCGATGTTGACCTTTACCTCCACAACGCCGCGCTACGGGCCCAGGTTATGGGGCGGGTCCTCGCTCTTCTACGGCAGCAGGCAGACCGCTCGATTATCGTTGTCGCTCACAGTCTTGGGACGGTTGTGGCCTATGACGTGCTCAACACTCATCGTGAGATTCCGATTGCGGCCTTTATCACTCTGGGGTCGCCTTTGGGGCTGAGTCCTTTCATTTATCAGGAGCTGCTGCCGCCGGTGCCACCTGGGCAAAAACATCCATTTCCTACCAATGTGGCCACCTGGCACAACTTTTACGATCCCAATGATATCGTGGCTCTGGTTTCTGGGCTTGCGCCCCTGTTCCCTGGACCGCCGGGGCAAGCCGTGATTTGTACGCCGGTTCAGAATAATCCGTCTGATCCGCACTCACTGACCGGCTATCTGATCCAGCGAGCGGTTGCCCAAGCGATCAACAACGCGCTTGTATGCAAGACATCCCTCCCTTCAAAGCTCAAATGAGCTTTTGCTTGCGTTTCTGCGTTTCCTTTCCTTGTACCTCTTGTGGGAGCTGAGGGAGTAGTCAGCCAGGCTGCCCTTCAGCTCCCACCGAGTTACTCGCCTGCAGGACGCTTGAGAATGGCGGCGTTGTTACGAGGAAACTGCGGGGGACAGGGCTGGTGCTGGCGCCAGACAAGCAGATAGCGCCCATCGTTGAGGCCGGACAAGGTCACTGGCAGCCTTGCCTCAAGTGCCAGGCCAAGTTGCTCGGCTGCTCGCAGCCCCTGGGTCATCTCATCGGGACTATCTCCCTTGCGTGGCAGAACGATGGTTCCTCCTACACGGCAGTAGGGAGCCGCATATTCCAGCACAACGGGCAGGGCAGCTACTGCCCGTGCTGTCACCACATCGAAGGTTCCGCGGTAGGCCTGGTCATGTCCCAGCAGCTCGGCGCGTCCATGCACGACGGTGACTTGCTCCAGCTCCAGCACCTGGCAGATATGGTGCAGAAAAGCCACTTTGCGCGCGGTTGCCTCTAGTAAGGTTACCGTCCAGGCCGGACGCACAATCTTGAGTGGCAGACCGGGAAAGCCCGCGCCGCTCCCGATATCGAGCAGACGGCAAGTGGGCGGATCAACCGCGGTCAGGATTGCTAATGAATCGAGGAAGTGCCGGGTGAGCACTTCCTCGGGGTCGATAATTGCCGTGAGATTTACCCGTTCATTCCAGCGCAGGAGTTCCTCACGGTAGCGCAGGAAGCGGGCTAAGGCTTGAGCAACCTGCGCGGCAGCCTGGGGCACCTGTGCATAAAGCTGCTGTACGAAGGCTTGCAGCGTCTCCTCTGCCTCGCTCATCACGAGATCCGCTTACGCTTACTGTTGAGATAGTCGATCAGCAGGTATTCACCCAGATTGTTCTTATCGGCGTAGAAGGTGCGTCCGCGATTAATCTCAGCCATCTGGTTGACAAAGCTGACCATCCAGCGGTCGTCTTCCAGCATGAAGGTGTTGATCGTGATTCCCTCACGCGTGCAGCGCTGGACCTCCAGGAGAGCCTGCTGCTCAGCCCAGGGATTGGGTGGATAGGCAAATTGCCAGCCGCCCAGTTCCTCCTCGTACCAGACTGTTGGGCCACCATCAGTCACCAGGATAATTTGCTTGTTGACTCCGCGATGGCGTGAGAGCAACTGGCGCGCCAGCATTAGCCCATGCGCCAGATTGGTTCCCTGGCTATGATCGTAGCGCCCGATCTCGATCAGCTCCTCCGGCTTGTATTCACGCGCCACGAAGGAGAAGCCCACGATATAAAGATTGTCGCGTGGGAACTGCGAGCGAATCAGGCTCTCCAGGGCGACCGCGACTTTTTTGGCCGCCTGTTGACAGCCGTTATAGATCATGCTCATGCTCATATCGAGCATCAGCACCGTTGACGATTGTGTCGTGAATTCTGTGCGGTAGACTTCGAAATCTTCCTGAGAGAGCCTGATAGGCGTGCCCGTCCCATTGCGGTAGACGGCATTCATGACCGTCTTCTGCAGATCGAGCAGGAAAGGATCGCCGAACTCGTAGCGCTTGCTTTCGTCGGTGCGCTCGCCGCCTGGGCCGCGGAAAGGACTGACGTGGCGTCCGAAGCCATCGCGCTTGAGCTTGTCGAAGATGTCTTGCAGCGCTTTCTGACCAATCTTACGGATGGCGCGCGCCGTCAGCTCCCAGCGGTTCCCCTTCCTTTGAATATAGCCGGCCTCCTCCAGAACCTTCATCAGGGCCTTCAGCTCCTCCAGAGAGCGGTACTCCTCTGAGCCGAGTAACTCGCGCACTTTCTCGCTATCGATAGCCTCTAGGTCATCGAGGCGCCGCGCTTGCTGGAGCTGCTCTTCCAAGCCCTCCATCTGCTGCAGGCGCCCCATCATGCGCAGGGCCTCATTGAAGGGGAGTGGTTCGCTGCCTCGGAAGGGGAAGCGCATCCGATAGTCGTCCAGAGGGGCCAGAGCCTGGAGATTCTGCGCCAGCTCCATCAGATCGACCCGAATGCGATCATCGCCGATGAGCTGCTCCATGAGGTTTTCCAGCTCCTGGCGCTGCTCCGGGGAGAGGTTCTCAAGCAGGGCCTGCATGGCCGCCATCCGTTGCTGCATTTGCTCGATGAGATCATCGAGGGTATTGACCCCTGGGAAGTACTCGCCATACTTCTCCATGAAGGAATCGAAGTCCGGGTTGAGGCCCTGCTGCCGTTCGCGCAGCATGCGGTTCAACTCGCGGATCATCTCACGCAAGCGGGCGATATCCTCGGGCGTCATGCTCTGCAACGACTGGCGCATGCCCTGGAAAAACTGCTGCATCATCTGCTGGCGCAGACTTTCCAGCAATTCATTGAACTTCTCGCGCGCCGCCTCTTCCATGAAGTCATATTCGGAGAGCGCCTTGATCTGCCCAGGGAGATCACGAGGTAAGCTCTCCAGATACTGCTTTTTACGTTGGGCAATAGTCTCCAACATGCGACGCTTCTGTTCGGGCGTCAGCTCGTCGCTGCCCGCAGCGGACTGCTCGCCGCCAGCCGCCTCGGCCTGCTGGGCTTGTGCGGCCTCGGCCAGCTCACGAGCTTCTTTGAGGCGGCGCTCGATCCCCTCGCGCTCGAGCTGCTTAATCTCCTCCAGTTTCTGGCGTAGATCATCCATGACGCCGGAGGCCATATTGTAGCGATTGAGGAGTTGACTACGCTGAGCGCGTAGCCGCTCCAGCAGTTCGCGCAGACCGAGATTGCGTCGTCCATCAGGCAATTGTATGCCTTCTTGCATTAGGCGACGGAGGGCCTGCTGCAAATCACCTCGCTCCAGATAGTCATCGGCAAGGGCGCGCATGATATCATCAGCATCAAGGCCCTCAATTTCCTGGGTCCCGTCCCAGCGCGAATAGCCGTAGCGGGTTCGAAAAAAGCGCTTCAACATGGGAATCTCCCTCTACTCCCCGCAGCACCTCGCTCCACCCACCCTGGACCGAGGCCGCTGCCGGTACGTCCGAGACCGGCAACGGAAGGCTCAGGCCTACAGCGCCTGGGTGAAGCTACAGTGAGCCGCTTAGCGTCGATAACGGATCTTGCCACTCATCTCATCCTTATTGAGGCGGCGATTCAGATGGAGGCCCTCAAGAATGAACTCAACCGCCGAAGCAATGGTAGCGGGATGGCCACGGGCCTGCAGCTTATCGATCGCCTTGCTTAGTCCACCGACGCGCGAGAGTTGATTGACATATTCCATCGCCGGTAGGTCGTCGCCGACTTGCACGCTCAAGCCACGCTCAAAGCCCGCCAGCAGTTGCTCAAACTCGCGCGGCTCAAAGTACTGGCCAAAGACTTCAGCCACCGCTCCGTTGATCAAGCGACCGATGACGCGCTCTTCTTTGACCTCTCCCACGGTGTCTAGTTCAATCTTGCCGCTCGTTGAAGCGATAATCGCCGAGAGGTCGCTTACGCGCGGAGCCGCCACGCGCTCACCCAATCGTAGGGCACGGCGGCAGGCGTTGCTTACGACGTTCTCGTAATTGGTGATTGAGACGCGTACACTGACGCCGGAGCGCTGGCTAATGTCGTTGCTACGCCGGGCGAGGTGGGTAACCGTGGCGATGATCTCTTTCATGAAGCGTGGGACCACGACCTCCAGCCCGTCGGTGGGGAAGCGGCTACTTTCCGCCTCCATGATTTGGATCTCGTGCTCAATATCGAGTGGGTAATGGGTCCGAATCTCTGACCCAATGCGGTCCTTGAGCGGCGTGATGATGCGCCCGCGGTTGGTATAATCTTCGGGGTTAGCGCTGGCCACCACGTAGACGTCTAGCGGCAATCGAATCTTATATCCCCGGATCTGGACGTCGCGCTCTTCCATGATGTTGAGTAGTCCGACCTGGATGCGCTCAGCCAGGTCAGGTAGCTCGTTAATACAAAAGATGCCGCGATTGGTCCGGGGGATCAGGCCGTAGTGAATAGTCAACTCGTCCGAGAGATAGCGCCCTTCGGCAACGCGCACCGGATCGACCTCACCGATGAGGTCAGAGATGGTGATGTCCGGCGTGGCTAGCTTCTCGCTGTAGCGACGATCCCGCGGGAGCCAGGCAATTTCCACCTTGTCGCCCTGCTCAGCCACCTTATCGCGGCAGGCTTTGCAGATCGGCGCATAGGGATTATCGTTGATTTCACAGCCAGCAATGACCGGGATCTCCTCGTCAAGCAAATTGACCAGGCTGCGCGCCATGCGGGTTTTGGCCTGGCCACGCTCGCCGAGAAAGATGATATCCTGGCCGGAAAGGATCGCATTCTCGATCTGGGGGATCACGGTGTCCTCGTAACCAATGATCCCGGGAAACAGTTCCTCTCCTTTGCGGATCTTCTCGATGAGATTTTTGCGCATCTCTTCTTTGACGGAGAGGACCCTGTAGCCACTTTCTCGCAGTTCTCCGATTGTGCGCGGTTGTGTTGTGATGGTCATTCCGCTCTAAGCTACCTTTCTCGGGGGTGGTTACGTGCGCGATCTGGGCCTCTGGCGCTCTTGGCGCTCAACGCTGCGCGCTCTCCCCTGCGCCTGGCTTCAGCGCTGGCCGTCTGTCGAGCTGGCAAGTGACACTGCGCCGCGCCTACGAACGACGCGGCCTGCGCCGACACTCCTCTTGCGCAGGGACAGTGCCGCTGCGAGCAGGCGGTGGGAGGCAGCCGCCCCGTCGCCGCCGCTGAGGCTGGGCTGGCCTGACCGGGTGCGTCAGACTGGCAACGGGCAGAACCCCTGGACCGCCCCGTGGCTGCTGACCAGCTACGGGCGTGGGGGTCTCCAGACGCCCACTCACCAGGAAAACGTGTGGAACCTATCCTATTCTATCTTCTAGAGAAAGAAAGCGCAAGGGCAACGGCAGCGAGCAGACTTTGAGCAGCTTTTGAGCAGACTCTGCCTTTTCTTGAGCGTTCCTTGAGGTAACCGCTTCTATAATGAGGGTAACGCTCACAGAGCGGAGCCGCGGAGGCCATGACTTCCTCCTCGTTCTTGCTGCCTAGGCAAACGAGCCGGAGGGTGAAGTGAGGATCGCTGCGGCTTCCCGCCCTGCAGAGAAGGAGGGAAAGCTCATGCCCGGCAATCAGTCAGCACGAGCATCGCTCGTCCCCGCTGAGGCCGATATGCAGCCTGCCCCGGCAGCTCAGGAGAGCTTGGGTCCAGGGCTGAGACGCGCCGTGGGGGTCTGGGGGTCCTACACCTGGGGGT